>NZ_JBVAYF010000008.1:0-199309 GCF_055413345.1 Pseudaeromonas sp. HNCC25DJ180 | reverse complement strand
GACGGCTTAAGTGACGAGATCCCTTAAAGGACTCTGGTGTGAACACCTCATCGGCTTCAATGATCCCGCTTAACTTGCTGGCATTGGTGGTCAGTGCATAACGCAAGAACCGATGCCGCCAGCGAAAGGATGTTTTCAGATCAATATCGCATTCACGGGCCGCTTTTCTGAGCGACATGCCTTCACTCAGACAACTGGCATAGCGGGCCCATTTCTCTTTGTGACGCAGGCGAGTCAGAGCCGCACCATGTAACTGATTGAATGTCTTGCCACATTCTTTACAGCGGTAGCGTAGGAGCCCTCGAGATTGCCCCCAATGGATGACATGTTTAGCATGGCAATGAGGGCAAACCGGGAGAGTAGAGTGACGCTCTGACAGTACTTGTCGCAACAGATCTTGCTGCATGTGATGGCGCAGATGCTCTTGTGCTCGTTCCAACTGCAAAGATGACAGTTGGTTAAAGGAGCGAAGCAGTTCAAAAAAACTGTTGGTCTCCATAGTAGGGTACCTCTGCGTAGAGAACCTACTTCAAGTATAGATCAGGCCCAACACGTAAAGGGAACAGCGCCACAAATGCACATAAGCAAAACCCCAGCACTATGGCTGGGGTTCTAATTTGGTTGCGGGGGCAGGATTTGAACCTACGACCTTCGGGTTATGAGCCCGACGAGCTACCATGCTGCTCCACCCCGCGTCCGATGAGAGGCATAATACCCGAATCGCCCCATCCGTCAAACTAAAACTCTGCCAATTCGACCACCTGCTCAATAAACAACCATAAAGCAGATTAATGTAGGTGTTTAGCATTGTGTATTGTTCTATTTTTAGTCAATTATCGCAATGCCTAGATCATTGAGCCCATGCCAGAGTGCTTTGCTGCCGCTCACGTGCGCCAGCGAAACTTGCGCCACTCCTGTAACTGCGGTGGAGTGAGAAAACTCCAGGCCACCATACGACTAATCTTCTGCCCTTGAGCCATGTCAAAGGTCTGCACCTGTACGGCGTTCACTTGCTTTAGCATCTTATATAGCGCGGGCAGATTCTCTTTCTTTGAGACGAGCGAGCTAAACCAGCAACATTGACGAGCAAAGTGCTGACTCTCCTTGATCATATTAGATACAAACGTTATCTCCCCCCCCTGGCACCACAACTCACCTTGCTGGCCGCCAAAATTTAATTCGGCCTTGTCCAGGTTAGGGCGCTGAGCATTTCGCTCCTTCTTACTATTAAGATTGCGAAGCTTACGCAAACTACCACTGGCGGCCTCATCGAACGAGGCATGAAAGGGGGGATTGCACAGGGTCAGATCAAAGAGATCGGTCGGTCGGATCACCCCTTTGAAAAAATGATTAGGCTCCGGCTGCAATCGACACTCTATGCCGCCCGCCAACACAGGGTTAGTCATGACTATCTGTTCGGCAGATGCCAACGATACCGGATCTATGTCTGCCCCGACAAAGCGCCAACCGAACGTACGATGACCAATGATGGGATAGATGCAGTTAGCCCCCACCCCCACATCCAGTACCTGAACTCCTGTCCCTTGCGGCACCTTGCCATGATTAACACTGGCAAGCAGATCCGCTAAATAGTAGAGGTAATCGGCACGCCCCGGGATCGGTGGACATAGATAACCGTCAGGAATATCCCATGAGGAGACCCCATAGAAATGAGCTAATAGGGCCCGGTTTAATGCCTTGACTGCCGCAGGGTCTGCAAAGTCGATGCTAGCTTCACCATAGGCAGTCCGATGAACAAAGAGCGCCAGCGAGGGCGATGTTTCCATCAAGGCAGAAAAGTCATATCTATCCCGGTGAGGATTGAGTGGATGCAACTCCTGTTTTTGTCTGCGGCTATTCATTTTCTACCCTTGGTCTGGCAATAACACCTGTCGCTCACGGCAGGCTGAAATGGGTGCGCATTGTACACGCTTCACAACTTAAACCCAGCCAGGGACAAGGGCTCAGCCGCTGTTATTCACGCTATACTGACCGACTGCGTAATGCCATTAGTTATGAGGAAAATGGTCTGAAATCAGGATGATGCTTGTTTTTTAACAAGGAGCCAGACCACAATACTATTCTGCCTACCTTCAATGCCGAAATTGTAATGAAGATACTCATCGCCGAAGACGATAGACTACTCAATCACCACCTCAAGACTTTACTGCAAGAAGCGGGGCATCAGGTCCATGCTGCTCATGAAGCGGAAGAGGCGCTACATTTTGCCGAAGATTATCCTATCGATGTGGCCATCATAGATCTCGGCCTACCCGATGTTGATGGCCTCAGTCTGATCCGGCAGTTACGCGACCGCCAGATCCCCTTTCCGATCCTAATTCTCACGGCCCGAGGCAGCTGGCAAGATAAGGTAGAAGGGCTGGAAGTGGGGGCCGATGACTATGTGGTCAAACCCTTCCAAAAAGAGGAGCTGCTCGCCCGACTCAATGCCCTGGTACGCCGTAGCGCAGGATTTATCTCACCTCAAATTCAGGCCGGCCCCTTCAAGCTCGATCTGTCGCGCAAAGAGTTGACCATTGTCGATGAAGCCGTAGTCCTCACCCACTTTGAGTACAGCATACTGGAATACCTGATGCGCAACAGTGGACAAGTGGTCTCTAAGCAACAGTTGATGGACCAACTCTACGACGATGGCGATGGGGATCCCAATACGCTCGAAGTACTGGTCAGCCGGCTACGCAAAAAACTCGATCCGGACGGGGCATTGCAGCCCATCACGACCATACGCCGCCAGGGTTACCTGTTTACCCTGCCATGCCAATGAACCGTTCCCTCTACGTCAAGCTGCTGCTCTCGGCCATGGTGGTGGTTGCCGCGCTCATGGCGCTGCTAGTCAGCCTGGAATATGACTTTTACCGGACAGAGCAGGACAAAGAGGTACAGCATGAGATGCAGACCGACCTGTCACGGCTCTTCTCCACTAAAACGGCGGCTCAAGAGGCAGGCCGACGGCTCCCGTTCTCGACACTAGCCATGAATTGGGATGATCGTAATGTAGATGGGGTGATCTGTAGCATGGATGGCACTCAACTATGGCGCGATTTAGCCCAACCAGAACTTGCTCGGCTCAAAATACCCCTTTGCCAACAGCTGCTCCCCGCCATGGGTAACCGTGAGTCCTTTTTTGGTCAGATCAAACTGACACCCAAGCTGAGTTATTTTGTCTATAGCCTGCGCTTCACCCGTTTTTTCCCACATGCTAAGGCAGCCACCACATTTCAGGTGATCTTGCTCCGCCCGGCCATGAGTATCGAGAGACAAAACCTGGCGTATCTATATAGCGCCGCTCGCCGGGCCTGCTTCATCTATCTGGGTGTCGCCTTATTATTCATTCTTTCCACCCGCTGGGGCCTCTCCTCCTTACGGCAACTACAGCGTGAACTCGAAGCCATTCGCAATCAGCGACAATTGCTGTTGCAATATAGCTATGAGAGTGAACTCCAGCCATTGACAACCTCGCTGAACCAGTTGCTAGAGAATGAGCGCAAGCAAAAAGATCGCTATCAACACACTATGAATGATCTCGCCCACAGCTTAAAAACTCGATTGGCACTAATCCAGGCCACTATGGCCGAAGAGCAGTTGAGCCAAAGAGCAAGAGGCAGCCTGAATGAGCAAGTGAGCAAGATGGATCAGATCATTCAGTATCACTTGCGGCGGGCCGTAGCTGGACGCCAGCTATTAACTGGAGCGGGCATTGACCCCGTTCCAATCGCGCAGAAGTTGCTGGCCACCATGGCGAAGGTCTATCAGCACAAACGGCTGCAGATCCGGCTCGCCCTGCAAGATGGCACGCTTTTCCATGGTGAGCAGGATGACCTGTTCGAGCTGCTGGGAAACCTGCTGGATAATGCCCACAAGTTTGCCATCAGTGAGATAGCCATATCAGTCAGGGGACAGGATAAACAGCTCTGCATCCAAATCGAAGATGATGGCCCTGGCATCGATGAGGCAATGAAGAGCAAGGTATTGCAGCGAGGCGTACGCGCCGATAATTCCAGTGGTCAGGGCATAGGCCTCAGTGTCTGCAGTGAAATAGTAGACAGTTATAATGGACGACTGACGATCGATGACTCCCCACTGGGGGGGGCCCGTTTTACCATAGTGTTACCCGGCGCCACCGTATAGCGCGGTTCGCCGCTTGTCTAATGCAAAGGTTCATCGTAGCGTTCCGACTCTCCGAGCCACGCCACCATGAACCTTGCTGTTTCGCTCATCATATCGGCTCGCCATAGCGCATCAGGTGGCGGGTGCCAGATGCAACTGCAAGCGCCCACAGCCGACCCGGCACTCGGCCCAGCGCTCCACATCCAGTTCCAGGGTCACCAGATTGGCGGTAGTGAGCCGCACCGCCTCGGTCGGGCACAAGAGCCCGACCAACTCATCCAGCCCAGGGCTGTGAGCCACCAGCAACACCTGATTATCCTCTTCGCTAAGCGTGGTCAGCAGAGTAAGCAACCCCTTGCCACTACTCTCATATAGCCGCTCATCCAATATGAGTCCGGTCATTGGCAAACCCGCCATGCGCCGCAATACATGCGCAGTGGCATAGGTACGCACCGCAGGCGAGACCAGCCACAGCGCCGAACTGGGCAGATGTGGTGTCAATGCCGAGAGTTGCTGATAACCTCGCGCCGATAACGGACGCCAGCTATCTTCCAAATCAACGACTTTCCAACTGGATTTGGCATGGCGGATCAGAGTGAGTTGTTTCATCGCTTGCCCCCTGCATGGTTTCTTGGGATGAAGCAGCTGGAGTGACAATCAGCTCCGGCCATTCGGCACCCCGTCTGGCCTGGCAATTTAGCCAAGGTTTCTTAAATTATAATCCATTGTTTTGCTGACCTTTTTGTAATAAGCCACGCAAGATGAAATTATCTGTGTCACCCGCACTCGAAGCCGGCGCTTTCACCGCCCCCGGAAACCACTACCGCCATAGGAGGTATATGTGGATATAATGCTCCTTTGATGTAAAATCCCGCGCCATTATCGGTCACTCATGGCCCTTACCAGCAGAGCAATTGCCATCATGTCCAATACCAAACCCTCACCCAAAGTCGGCTTCGTTTCCCTGGGCTGTCCCAAAAATCTGGTCGATTCCGAGCGTATCCTGACCCAGCTACGGACCGAAGGCTACGATGTGGTCAATAGCTACGATAATGCCGAGCTGGTGGTGGTCAACACCTGTGGCTTCATCGACAGCGCAGTCCAAGAATCACTGGAGGCCATAGGTGAGGCGCTCACCGAAAATGGCAAGGTGATCGTCACCGGTTGCCTGGGGGCCAAGGAAGATCAGATCCGCGCCATTCATCCCAAGGTTCTCGAGATCACCGGCCCCCATGCCTATGAGCAGGTGCTGGAGCATGTGCATACCTATGTGCCCAAGCCCGAGCACAACCCGTTTCAGAGTCTGGTACCGGCCCATGGCGTCAAGCTCACGCCCAAGCATTATGCCTATTTGAAGATCTCCGAAGGGTGTGACCATCGCTGCACCTTCTGCATCATCCCCTCCCTGCGCGGCGATCTGGAGAGTCGTCCCATTGGCGAGGTGCTGGCCGAAGCCAAGCGCCTGAAGGAGGCTGGGGTCAAGGAGCTGCTGGTCATCTCACAAGATACGTCAGCCTATGGTGCCGATCTCAAGCACAGAACCGGTTTCTACGATGGCATGCCGGTCAGAACCCATATGAAAAATTTGTGCGAGGAGCTAGCCAAACTCGGTCTGTGGATCCGCCTGCACTATGTCTATCCCTACCCTCATGTAGATGATCTGATCCCGCTGATGCGCGATGGCAAGATCCTGCCCTACCTGGATATTCCGCTGCAGCACGCCAGCCCACGCATTCTGAAGTTGATGAAGCGGCCAGGTGCCGTCGAGCGAACCCTGGAGCGCATTCACGCCTGGCGCGAAATCTGCCCGGAGATCACCTTGCGCTCCACCTTCATAGTCGGGTTCCCTGGGGAAACTGAAGAGGATTTCCAACTGCTGCTGGACTTCTTACAAGCCGCCAGACTGGATCGGGTCGGTTGCTTCAAGTACAGCCCGGTAGAGGGTGCCAAAGCCAATGAGCTGGCCGATCCGGTCCCCGAAGAGGTGAAGGAAGAGCGCTTCCAACGCTTCATGGAGCTGCAGCAGCGTATCTCCACCGAGAAGCTGGCCGAGAAGGTGGGCAGCGAGTGCTGGGTGCTGATCGACGAAGTTGATGAAGAGGGAGCCATTGGCCGCACCCCAGGCGATGCACCGGAAATCGATGGCGTCATCTACCTGAACGGTGAAACCAGCCTCAAGCCGGGGGATCTGCTGCGGGTGCGCATCGAGCACTCAGACGAGTACGATCTCTGGGGCAGTCGCCTAGCCTGACCCTGCGCAATCGTGACCAGGCGTCATCCAGCAAAAAGGAGCTCACGCTCCTTTTTGCTGTTACCAATATGGCCGCATTATGCTAACTCGCCCGCAGAGCCTGTAAGGCTAGCGCTGCCTCTTCAAACTCATAATTGGCGACCGCCTCTGCCAAGGCTCGAACCTTGCCCGCCAACTCACTCCCCAGCGTCAAAGGCTCGAGCGCTTGCACCGTCTCTGCCGCCTCGGGATCCAGCTCCGCCAATTGTCGGGCCAGTTGATCGAACAGAGGAAGGAGCCTTGCTCTATCCAGCACGACGCCATCAGACAAGGACGCGGTTCCTTGCCCGTCGACACCATTCAGTTGCGCTAACCCTTCCAGCACTGGAGCCAAAGCAGCCACAGTCTGCGCCAGCTGCTGCGCTATGACAGACGCTGACATGGCCTGCTTACAGGCCTGCTCCAACTCAGCGGCCGCCGCCTGCACGCCACGAGCCCCAATATTCCCGGCCATCCCCTTTAAGGTATGAGCACAACGCATAGCGGCACTCGGGTCAGTATCTTGCTGGGCGACGCGAAAGCTGGCCACAAAATCCGCCTGGCTAAGCGCAAACTTCCTCAATAAGCGTCGATAGAGCTTGTGATTGCCCATAGTGGTCGCCAAGCCAGCCACCCTATCTATGCCGGGTAGTTCAGGCAAGGGATCCTCCGGCGACAGCGGTGCGACCATCACGGGCTCACCAGCCTCCCCGGCTCGAGGCGTCGAGGGGCTAATCCAGTGTGCCAGAGTGGCAAACATCTGATTAACGTCCAGAGGCTTGGCGATGTGATCATTCATGCCGACCGCTATCACCCTCTCTCTATCTCCGGCCATGGCATTAGCCGTCATGGCGATAATCGGGAGGGTTATTCCCAACTGCGAACGGATGAGTTGAGTCGCGGTGTAACCATCCATCACCGGCATCTGGCAATCCATCAAAATGCCATCGAAAGCCTGATCCCGTGCCAGAATATCCAGCGCCTCCTGGCCGTGATTGGCCAGGACTACACTCATCCCCGCATTATGCAGCAGCTCCTGAGCCAGTTCCTGATTCATCTCGTTATCTTCCACCAGCAGCACCCGGCTCCCCATTAGCTGCTGCATGCTCTCCGCCAGATGGTCTACCTTGGCTCGTTGCCGCGTCTGGGCCTGCACACCACGCCCCAACGCCGCACCTATGGCTTCCAGCAGGGTCGAGGTGGTGACCGGCTTAGTCAGCACCGCCTTGAGTTGAACTCCCTGGCTCATGGCCGTGCTCAATGCATCCTCACGACCATAGGCGGTAACCATGATCACGGCCGGAGCATGAGGTGATTCATCTCGTTGTAACTGCTGCACACAGGTGATGCCATCCATCTTCGGCATCTTCCAATCCATCAGCACCAAATCATAAGGCAGGCTCTGCCGCTCGGCATTGGCAATGAGCAGCAGCGCCTCCTCGCCATTGTTGGCCAGCGCGACCTCCAGACCAAAGTCACGAGCCATGGTCGAGAGGATCTCCCGTGCCGAGGCATTATCATCAACGACCAGCACCCGCACGCCCTTCAGTTCATCGGCGCGGAACATACGCCGGGGGATCGCCTCCTGTTGTACGCCAAAACAGGCATGAAAATGGAAAGTCGAGCCTTTGCCCACCTCGGATTCAAACCAGATGCGGCCATGCATCAGCTCCACCAGCTTCTTTGAAATAGCCAACCCCAGCCCCGTGCCCCCATACTTGCGCGTGGTAGAGGCATCGGCCTGACTGAAGGAGTGAAACAGCTTGCCACACTGCTCTGGCGTCATACCAATACCACTGTCTTTGACCCAGAAGTGCAACTCAACCTGCTGCTCATCGCACGTCACGACCTCAATGCCAATTACTATCTCCCCCTGCTCGGTAAACTTGACGGCATTGTTGCCCAGGTTGATCAAGACTTGCCCTAAACGCAGCGGATCGCCAATCAGGGCGGTGGGAATATCTGGCGCGGCCGCGTAAAGCAGCTCCACCCCCTTCTCCTCCGCCTTAAGCCCCACCATGCTCGCCAGATGGTCCATCACATCCTCCAGGCGGAACTCAGTCTGCTCCATGGCGAGTTTCCCGGCTTCTATCTTGGAGAAGTCGAGGATGTCATTGATGATGCCCAGCAGATTCTCTGCCGCCCGGTTGACCTTCTCTATGTAGTTACGTTGTCGGCCATCCAGCTCAGTCTGCAACGCCAAATGGGACATGCCGATGATGGCATTCATGGGGGTACGGATCTCATGACTCATGTTGGCCAGGAAGTCCGACTTCAAGCGCGTTGCCTCCTCCGCCATCTCCTTAGCCTGGCGCATGGCCGCCTCGGCCTCTCTACGCTCCGTGATGTCCTGAAATACGATGACCGAGCCCACTATCTGCTCGCCTTTCAAGACTGGCGCCGTGGTGTACTCGACCGGCAGGGCAACGCCATCCTTGCACCACAACACCTCCTCAGCCACCTTGCGAGGCAAGCCATCCAGGGCACTCTGGTGCATGGCGCACTCATGCAACGGAAACTCGCGGCCATCCGGGTAGGCATAATGGAGCAAAGGATGCATAGGCTGCCCAATCAGCTCCGCCTCTGCGTAGCCCAACATCTTGAATACGGCCGGATTGACGAAGGTGATATGGCCGTCAGGATCCATACCTATGATCCCATCCTCCACCGAACGCAGGATCAGACGACTACGCTCCTCCAATGCCGCCAGTGCCGCTTCATCACGCTTACGCTGGGTAATATCCCGCACCGAAACGCAGATACACTGGCCGCGCCCACCCAGGGCCGGCAGCCGAGCCAAGCCCACTTCGACGGGAAACTCACTGCCATCCCGCCGCAGTCCCAACAGGGAATCCAGCTGTGCAACCGGCTCGCAGGAGACACCTCGCTCCGTCAGCGCACAGAGTTGGGCCAACTCCATGGCCGGGAGTAGATCGTGAAGCCGCCCGCCTATCGCCCCCCCGACCGCATAGCCAAACAAGCCATCAATATTAGGGTTAGCCAGTATGATGACGCCCTGTTCATCCGCCACCAGCATGCCATCGGGCGCCGATTCGATAATGCCTCGATACCACGCCTCGGTAGCCCTTAAAATGCTCTGTTGCGCCTCAGATTCACTACGCCGCACCTGCAACTGTTGCTCAGATACCGCCAACGTCTCAGCCTGGATGCGCGTCTGCTCCAGCAGTTTGCGGGTACGGATAGTTCGCAGCAACACCTCGAGCCGGGGGGCGATGGCAAGCGTCAAGGCATGGAGCAGGGACCATTGCTGATCATCCAGCTCACTAAACGACGCCAGCTCCAGCACCGCTAGCGCTTCATTATTGCCGAAGAAGGGTACCACTATGATGAGGCGTGGCGGCGCCTCTCCCAGGCCGGAGGAGAGCTGCAGATACCCATCCGGGATCTCATGCAGCACTATGGGCTTGCCCTCGATGGCGGCTTGCCCCACAGCCCCTTGCCCGGTGAAAAATCGTCGTTCGCTGTAATCGCTCATTGCCACCCCGTAACTGGCGATGCAGGCAAAACAGGACTCTTCATCCTGCCATAGATAGAAACCACCCGCCCCACAGTGCAACATGGGGATCAGGCAGGAGAGCAACCGATTGCCAAACTCGGTAGGGCTCTCCGCCAGCTGCAACTGGTCGGCGATATCACTCAACCCCTGCTTGATCCAGCGCTGGTGCTCTATCTCCTGGCTGACCTGCCGATACTTCTCCAAGGAGCGCGCCAGTTCGCCTATCTCAGTCGGTTCATCCTCATGCCCAAAACGGACGAGACGATCCCCCGCCAACAGGCTCTGGGTGTTGCGCGTCAGCTCGGCCACCGGCCCTATCACCCGGCGCTGATAAAACAGCAATAACCCAGCCATGATGATCAAGGCGGTCAGCAGTTGACTCACTACCACCACCTGAGTCGCAATGGTGGCGCGCTCGGTCATGGCCTGGGTTACCCCGTTCAAGCGAGCCTCTACCAAGGCTCTCGCCCGACTGATATCGGCATCGACCTGATAGAGTAAGGTCTGATAATCAGCTCCATACACAGCCGCAATGGCCCCAGGCTGATCACCATTGGTGAGCGCAATGCGGGCCTTACGTCCCAATGCCACCAACTCATCTGAGCCGCGCTTGGCCTGCGCGAAGATAGCCAACTCCTCCGCCGTCACCCCCAGTTCCCGCAACCGGGTCAATGCTTGCTCCCCGGTCTTACCCACGACTAAATCATATTGATAGAACTTGAGCTGCTGCTGATCACCGGTAGCGGCATAGGCGCGGATGTAACGCACCAGTTTCTCATTACTGAGCTGCAGATCCCGGATGGCCCGGATCGAGGCATTTTGAGTATCAAATGCCTGACGTCGCTGCTCCAGGTAGTGGTAATTCAAGAGGGTGGTACCCATCCCTATGCTACAGAGCAAAAAGATCACCACTGTGATGAAACGACTGGTATGGCGGATGCGCATGATAATCTCCGTTGAGGGTCAGTCTGGCTGACCGGAGAGCAAATTTAATTGCCGGGCCTTGCTGGATAACGCCTCATCACTATCGGCAAAACGCAGGGCTATGGTCTGAAATTCCTGCTGCTGCTGCAGGAAGGCGTCGACAATATCCGGGTCAAAATGGCTGCCCCGGCCTTCTTGAATGATGGCTACCGCCTTGGCATGAGGCATCGCCTCTTTGTAGACGCGGCGGCTGATGAGCGCATCATAAACATCGGCCAGCGCCATCAACCGGGCCGATATGGGGATCGCCTCACCACGGGCCCCAGTGGGGTAACCACTGCCATCCCACTTCTCCTGATGGTAATAGGCAATCTCCTTGGCCAGATGCAAAAAGGCCACCGGCATGCCTAGCTGTTTTTCCGCATGTTCTATGGCATCTCGCCCCAACGTGGTGTGGGACTTCATCAACTCAAACTCCTCAGGTGTGAAACGACCGGGCTTAAGCAGAATACGGTCCGGGATACCGACCTTACCGATATCATGCAGAGGGGCTGATTTGAACAGTAGCTCTATGGTGGTCGCCGTCAGATAGTCACAGAAGCGGGGATGATCCTGAAGCTGCTCGGCCAGAACCTTGACATAGTATTGGGTGCGACGAATATGGTTGCCAGTGTCTGAGTCCCGAGTTTCCGCGAGCGACGCCATGGCCAGTATGGTCACGCTCTGTATTGCCGAGACCTCCTGGGTTCGCCGCACCACTTCGGCCTCAAGGTAGGCGTTCTGATCCCGCAAAAAATCGGCGGCTGCCTTATTCTCTAGTTGGGTCTTAACCCGCGCCAACACCACAGGGGGCGAGATGGGCTTAGTGATGTAGTCGGCGGCCCCCAACTCCAGCCCCTTCTTCTCATCCTGCGCCTCACTCATGGCCGTCAGGAAGATGACCGGGATATCCCGCGTCGCCGGATTGGCTTTGAGCTGCTGGATCACCTCATAACCAGACAAGCCAGGCATCATGATATCGAGCAGGATCAGATCGGGTTTCCCCTCCCCTTGCAGATATTTGAGTGCCTTCTCACCACTGTTGGCCACCCGGACCAGGTAGCTATCCTTGAGCAGTGCCGACATCAAGGTCAGGTTATCTGGGGTATCATCCACCACCAAGATGGCGGGTTTGGCGGGTAACGCATGAACATCCTGCATACTCAGCTTCCTTCCTATACTCTTTATTGTCCTGTGAGCCGCCGCATCCTACGTTGCCTGCCAGCCCCTGCTCCTCATTCCAGAATAGGCCTTTCATCCGCCATGTGCGATGCCATTTGCGTCACTGAGGCTGCAAAGTGCCGACCCACCAATAAACAAAAAGGCCTGCATCGCTGCAGGCCTTTGACATGAGAGTAACGACTAGCCTCAGAGGCTGGCCAGCACCCGAGCATGCAGCTCTTGTACTGAGCTGACATTGGCAGTTTCATCCACCGGCATCGCCATGCAGCAGGCAAAGGCGGCATTCAACGTCGTGGTGTAGGAAACCTTATGCTGTAGGGCCCCACGGCGCAGTTGCTTGGAGTCCTGGATCGCCTGACGCCCTTCGGCGGTATTGACGATATAGGTGTACTCGCCGCTCTTGATGCGATCCAGAATATGTGGCCGCCCTTCATGCACCTTGTTCACCAGACGCGGATTGATGCTGGCTTCACCCAGGATCACCGCCGTACCGTGAGTGGCATCCAGCTCGAAACCGGCTTCAATCAGCTTGGAAGCCAGATCGACCACCCGTTGCTTATCACCGTTGCGCACCGAGAGCAGCACACGACCGGAGCGCGGGATGGCGCTGCTGGCACCCAACTGCGCCTTGGCATAAGCCTCGGCGAAGGTGTCACCCACGCCCATGACTTCACCGGTAGAGCGCATTTCTGGGCCAAGCAGCGGATCGACACCCGGGAACTTGTTAAACGGCAGCACCACTTCCTTCACTGAGTAGAAGGGCGGGATGATCTCCTTGGTGAAGCCCTGCTGAGCCAAAGATTGACCGGCCATCACCCGGGCGGCAATCTTGGCCAACGGCGCACCAGTCGCCTTGGAGACAAACGGCACGGTACGGGCGGCACGGGGGTTCACTTCGATGAGGTAGATTTCGTCATCCTTGATGGCGAACTGCACGTTCATCAGACCGATAACCCCCAGCTCCATGGCCAGCTTGCGTACCTGCTCGCGGATGCGATCCTGTACATCAGCAGACAGGGTATAGGGCGGCAGAGAGCAACCTGAGTCACCGGAGTGAATACCACACTGTTCGATATGCTCCATGATGCCGCCGATCACCACCTGTTCACCGTCACAGATAGCGTCCACGTCCACTTCTATCGCATTATCCAGGAAGCGATCCAGCAATACCGGTGATTCATTGGAAACGCTCACCGCCTCGTTGAAGTAACGGCGCAGATCCTGCTCGTCATAGACGATTTCCATGGCACGGCCACCCAACACATAGGAGGGACGAACCACCAGCGGATAGGTGATCTTGGCCGCCAGTTGCACCGCCTGCTCGATGGCCGTCACAGTAGCGTTTTCCGGCTGCTTGAGACCCAGACGCTCAACGGCATGCTGGAAGCGCTCACGGTCTTCGGCACGGTCGATGGCATCCGGGCTGGTGCCGATAATCGGCACGCCAGCTGCTTCCAGCGCACGGGAGAGCTTGAGTGGCGTCTGACCACCGTATTGCACTATCACGCCCTTGGGCTGTTCGACGCGGACAATTTCCAACACATCTTCCAGCGTTACCGGCTCGAAGTAGAGACGATCGGACGTGTCGTAGTCGGTAGAAACGGTTTCCGGGTTACAGTTGACCATGATGGTCTCGTAACCATCTTCGCGCAGCGCCAGCGCGGCATGCACGCAGCAATAGTCAAACTCGATACCCTGACCAATCCGGTTCGGCCCCCCGCCCAGTACCATGATCTTGTCACGGCCAGTGGGGGCAGCTTCGCACTCCTCGTCATAGGTGGAGTACATGTAAGCTGTGTTGGTAGCAAACTCGGCGGCACAGGTATCCACCCGCTTGTAGACCGGCAGAATATCGTGCTTGTGACGGAACTTGCGCACTTCACTCTCAGCCACACCCAGCAGTTTGCTCAGGCGCGCATCGGCAAAGCCCTTGCGCTTGAGGGCGCGCAGGAATTCTGGCGTCAGGTTGGCCATGCCGCCTTCCTTGACCTGCTCTTCGAGCTTGACGATCTCTTCAATCTGCACCAGGAACCAGGGGTCAATCATGGTCAGCTTGAAGATGCCTTCGACAGAGAGGCCAGCGCGGAACGCATCGGCTATGTACCAAATCCGATCGGCACCGGCATTTTGCAGCTCGTGGCTGATGCGGGAGAAACTGGCCGGATCCTTGACATCCACCATGGGGTCGAAACCGGTCTGGCCGGTTTCCAGACCACGCAGGGCCTTGTGCAGGGATTCCTGGAAGTTACGACCTATGGCCATGACCTCACCGACTGACTTCATCTGGGTCGTCAGGCGGTCATTGGCACCGGCAAACTTCTCGAAATTAAAACGCGGCACCTTGGTGACCACGTAGTCGATAGAGGGTTCGAACGATGCGGGTGTTTTGCCACCCGTGATATCGTTCATCAGCTCGTCCAGGGTGTAACCGATAGCCAGCTTGGCCGCCACCTTGGCGATGGGGAAACCGGTTGCCTTGGAGGCCAGCGCTGAGGAGCGGGAGACGCGCGGGTTCATCTCGATGATGACCATGCGGCCATCCTTCGGGTTGATACCGAACTGGACGTTAGAGCCGCCAGTTTCCACGCCGATCTCACGCAGTACCGCCATAGAGGCGTTACGCATCAACTGGTACTCTTTGTCCGTCAGGGTCTGAGCCGGAGCCACAGTGATGGAGTCACCGGTATGGATCCCCATGGGGTCAAAGTTTTCGATGGAGCAGACTATGATGCAGTTATCGTTACGATCCCGCACCACTTCCATCTCATACTCTTTCCAGCCAATCAGGGATTCGTCGATCAGCAGCTCTTTGGTCGGAGATAAGTCCAGACCACGCTCGCAGATTTCGACAAACTCCTCCGGATTGTAGGCGATACCGCCACCAGAGCCACCCATGGTAAAGGAGGGGCGGATGATGCAGGGGAAGCCAACCATCTGCTGAACACCCCAGGCCTCTTCCATATTATGGGCGATACCGGCACGGGGACACTCCAGACCTATGCTGCGCATGGCCACATCGAATCGGCGACGATCTTCAGCCTTGTCGATGGCATCGGCAGTCGCGCCAATCATCTGGACCCCAAACTCGGCCAGTACGCCGTGGCGCTCCAGATCCAGGGCACAGTTCAATGCGGTCTGGCCACCCATGGTGGGCAGCACCGCATCTGGACGCTCTTTTTCGATGATTTTGCGCACCACTTCCCAGGTGATAGGCTCGATGTAAGTAGCATCGGCCATCTCAGGGTCGGTCATTATGGTGGCCGGATTGGAGTTCACCAGGATGACGCGATACCCCTCTTCACGCAGGGCTTTACAGGCTTGGGCGCCGGAGTAGTCAAATTCGCAAGCCTGACCGATAACAATTGGGCCTGCGCCCAGGATCAGGATGCTTTTAAGATCTGTACGTTTTGGCATGACTCTACCCTACTCCTTATGCGCGGTACGTCTTGATGAGCTCGATGAAATGATCAAACAGCGGTGCAGCATCATGGGGCCCCGGGCTCGCCTCAGGGTGACCCTGGAAGCTGAAGGCCGGCTTGTCAGTGCGATGGATACCTTGCAAGGAACCATCAAACAGTGACTTGTGGGTGGCCCGCAGGGTAGCTGGCAGCGTGGCTTCATCGACCGCAAAACCGTGGTTTTGGCTGGTGATCATCACCACGTTATTATCCAGATCCTTGACCGGGTGATTACCACCGTGGTGACCAAACTTCATCTTGATGGTCTTGGCACCGGAGGCCAGACCCAGCAACTGGTGACCCAGACAGATACCAAATACCGGTATCTCGGTCTTGAGGAATTCTTGAATGGCGGCGATGGCGTAATCACAAGGCGCCGGATCGCCAGGACCATTGGAGAGGAAGATCCCGTCCGGGTTCATGGCCAACACCTCTGCGGCGCTGGTCTTGGCCGGTACCACAGTCAAGCGGCAGCCGCGATCGGCCAGCATACGCAGAATGTTGCGCTTGGCGCCAAAGTCATAGGCCACCACATGGAAGGGGTAGCTATCCGGCTTGGTATGACCCAGACCCAGTTTCCAGCTCCCTTCAGTCCATTCGTAGGCTTCGGAGACAGTGACTTCCTTGGCCAGATCCATGCCCTTGAGGCCGGGGAAGGCCTGGGCCTGCTCTAGCGCCTTAGCCACATCCAGATCTTTACCTGTCATGATACAACCGGCCAGCGCGCCCTTCTCCCGCAGGATACGGGTCAACTTACGGGTATCAATATCCGCAATGCCGACCACATTCTGACGCTTGAGATATTCAGAAAGGGTTTCTTGGGAACGGAAGCTGGAAGCAACGAGGGGGAGATCACGAATGATAAGGCCTTGGGCATGAATGCTTGGGGATTCTTCGTCTTCGCTGTTGGTGCCGGTGTTGCCGATGTGAGGATAGGTGAGAGTAACAATTTGGCGAGAATAGGACGGATCGGTGAGGATCTCCTGATATCCCGTCATCGAGGTGTTAAATACCACCTCACCAACGGAACAACCTTCAGCGCCAATTGATACGCCCTTGAATACCGTGCCATCTTCCAACACGAGTAAGGCAGAATGAGTCAAGACGACCTCCAATTTCGTGATTCTTGAGTGATTTTGCCGTCGAAAAGCCGTGAATGCCTGATTTATTACCATCAAGCACCCCATCCCGGGCAAATTGGGCGTATTTTACCTTAATGGTTAAGCTTTTCAACCCCCGAAAAGCACAATCAGAAAAATAATGCCAAATAAATGCATAAATCATCAATAAAGGCATTGATTGTCATAGCTTGAAAATGAGAAAAGCAGAGGAATTGCCAGGTTGTGACAAAAAACAGATGAAAATCAAAAAAAAAGAAAGACTCATTATGTTGACGCTGTTTTTTAACGCTTTATTTAAATAAGATACCAAATAAACAAGGCATAAAAATCCAATTCATCCACAATGGATATGTAAAAACGAAAATTAACCCATCAATGCATAAATATACATAACACATCCACTTCTATAGCCGTTCTCCTCACCCGAACCACAGCCAGCCGACCTCAGCCAAAAAAAACCGCCTGACGGCGGTTTTCAAGGTTATTTCAATTGCAATACATCCTGCATATCGTACAAACCGGCAGGTTGCTCGGCCAACCAAACCGCGGCGCGCACCGCACCATTGGCAAAAGTCAGACGGCTGGATGCCTTGTGGGTGATCTCCACCCGCTCACCGATATCGGCAAACATGACGGTGTGCTCCCCGACCAGATCCCCGGCCCGTATAGTGGCAAAGCCTATGGTGTTGCGATCCCGCTCACCTGTGATCCCTTCACGTCCATAGACGGCACACTGCTTCAGGTCGCGACCCAGCGTCTTGGCCACCACTTCCCCCATGGAGAGCGCCGTACCCGATGGCGCATCGACCTTGTGTCTGTGGTGTCCCTCGATGATTTCGATGTCGGTGTAATCACCCATCACCTTGGCGGCCTGCTCCAGCAACTTGAAGACCAGATTCACCCCAACGCTGTAGTTGGAGGCAAACACCACCCCCATCTGCTCGGCAGCCTGGTTGATGGCATGTTTACCCTCATCGGTAAAGCCTGTGGTGCCAATGACAATCTGCTTGCCATGCTCACGGGCAAACGCCAGGTGGGCCAGCGTGGCCTCAGGACGGGTAAAATCGATGATGAGATCAAACTCGTCTTTGACCTTGGCCAGATCATCTGTGATGGCCACCCCCAAAGCACTCAAGCCATTGAGCTCACCCACATCCAAGCCTAGAACCACTGACCCCGGACGTTCCAACGCCGCCGTCAGACGGGCAGCCGGATTAAGAGTGATGGCCTCGACCAAGACCTTACCCATGCGACCATTGCACCCCACCAGGGCAATGCGGACCTGATTATCCATATCCATCCTCATCAATTCGTTATCAATTTAGCACTCAAGAGTTCACTGGCAGTGTAACCAGAGCGCCGTATGTTTGAAAACCAACCCGTTGAACTGCACCAATAAAAAAGGCCGGAATCATCCGGCCTGTTTTCAGCGGCTATCAGACGATATCCAGCAGCTCAACTTCAAATACCAGCGTAGAGAAAGGCGGGATGGAGCCGGCACCGCGGTCGCCATAAGCCAAGTGATGCGGAATAGTCAGCTTCCACTTGGAGCCAACGGTCATCAACTGCAACGCCTCAACCCAACCGGCGATCACGCCAGTCACCGGGAACTCAGCCGGTTGACCACGCTTGACCGAGCTATCAAATACGCGACCATCCGGGAAGGTACCGTGATAGTGCACACGAACCTTGTCGCTCTTGGCTGGCTTGGCGCCGGAACCTGCGGTCAGCACTTCAAATTGCAGGCCTGAGTCTGTGGTGGTCACTTCATCACGAGCCGCATTACTGGCCAGGAAAGCTTCACCTTCTGAGCGTGCGGCGGCAGAGAGCTCTAGCTCGGCGGCTTCCAGCTTGGCGGTGATCTCTTCAAACGCCAGACCAATAGCTTCGTGGCTTACGGCAAACTCATTGCCCAGCACCGCATCTTCGAGACCTTGTTTCACCGCAGCCAGATCCAGGCCTTCGAAAGATTGTTGGGCCAGTTGGTCACCAATCTGACGACCGATACCGTAACTGGCTTTTTGTTCTGTAGTGTTAAATTGGCTCATGGATACTCCAGTAAATAGGGCCCAACCATAGGGACTAAAAATAGGGACTAAAAAATGATGCAAAGGCCGGGCATGATAGCAGATTTCTCGTCACCGCCCACCCCCGATAGCCGCTTTGCGCCCCGACCTGCACCAAGATGAGAACGCTCGGGCGCCAACCGGACTAGAGGGCACGCACCATGCGCCGCTGCAGATAGATGGCTCGTCCCGACCCTTTACTCTGCTGCTGGCCATCGTAATAAAACCCCTGGCTGAGATAAAAACGCTCTGCCAGCACGTTATTGGCCAACACCCAGAGGCCAACTCTGCGCTGCCCCTCATGACGCATATCGCCCATGGCCTGCCTGAGCAGCGCCGAGCCAATGCCCTGGCGCCAGAAGAAAGGATGCAAGTACAAGGAACGTAGTTGCGCCTCAAGCGCCGCTCCGGCCAACCAGTAGACAAACCCCACCAGGGCGCCTGACTGTTCGGCCAGCAGGGTGTGGCAGGGGTGCTCCTGCAACCGCTGTTGCCATAACGCCACCCGCTCGCCCTCGCTACGCAGGGGAAAATCCCCAGACAGCAAAGTCTTGTAGGCCTGACTCCAGCTCTCGTGCTGCACCCGCGCTATTTCCTCAGCATCGGCAACCAGAGCAGGTCGCAGTGTCAACTCTGGCATTGAGGCTTACGCCCCATAGCGCGCGCCTTCTCATACAGCGGCATGACGGTAGGTAACTGAGACTGAATTTCCGAGATACGGCTCTGACCCGAGGGGTGCGTCGAGAGGAACTCCGGTGTCTGTTTCCCCTTACTGGCCGCCCCCATGTTCTGCCACAGCGGTATCGCCTGAGCGGGATCAAATCCGGCTGATGCCATCAACTGCAAACCGAGCACATCCGCTTCCGACTCCTGGACCCGACCATAGGGCAACAGCACCCCGACCTGAGCCCCCAGCCCCAGCGCAGCCATGGCCGGTTGCCGAACCGAAGAGTCAGCCAATGCCATATCTGCCGCAGACAACCCCAAATTAGTGAGCTGAGACTGAGAGAGGCGTTCGTTGGAGTGGCGAGCCAGCACATGGGAAACTTCATGTCCCAACACGGCGGCCAGTTGATTTTGATCTTTCACCGCCTTGAACAAGCCGGTGTAGACGCCAATGCGCCCACCCGGCAGGGCAAAGGCGTTGATCTGATCAGATTCAAAAAGCACTACTTGCCACTGGGCCGTACTGTTTTGATAGGAGGCGGGGATTTCGCGCACCACGGCGTCGGCGACGCACTGCACGTAACGGGTCAGCTTCTTGTTGCTGGAGATCTTCTCCTCTTTTTTCATTTGCTCAAACGAAGCAAGCCCCAACTGAGCTACTTCGCCATCACCAAACAGGATCAGCTGTTGACGCCCGGTCGGTGAGGTGGCACAAGCCACCAGCAGTGCGGCTGTCGCCCCTGCCAAAAACCACTTTTTCATCTCTTTCTACTCCCCTGATCCAGTGGCCAGATAGTAATCCAGGCCAGATGAAGAAAAAACAAAAACTAGCCCAGCGGCCACAGCCGCTACACGCCGTTGCCCCCGACCAGATAGCGTGCGAACGCGCCAATAAAAAATGCCAGTCAGCTTGCACTGACTGGCATCGATTGACAACTATTCCCCGCTCGGCAGCATGGCTACTTCACACTGATACTGGCCAGCTTGTCAAAGTAGTCCGGGAAGGTCTTGGAGGTACAATCCGGATCATTGATAGTCACCGGCGTGTTGCTCAGGGCTACCAGTGAGAAACACATGGCGATGCGGTGATCGTTATAGGTATCGATGGCCGCATGTTGCAACTGGGCAGGCGGTGTGACTTCGATGAAGTCTTCACCCTCGACCACCTCGGCACCCAGCTTACGCAGCTCGGTAGCCATGGCCGTGAGACGATCCGTCTCCTTGACCCGCCAGTTGTAGATGTTGCGGATCGCCGTCTTACCCTTGGCAAACAGCGCCGTGGTCGCAATGGTCATGGCCGCATCCGGAATATGGTTCATATCCAGATCGATCCCTTGCAGCTCACCCTGTTCGGCTTCGATGAAGTCGTCACCCCAGGTGATCTTGCCGCCCATCTTTTCCAGCACATCGGCAAAGCGGATGTCGCCCTGAATGCTGTGCTTACCAATACCGGTAACACGCACTCGTCCCTTGATCACGCCAGCCGCCAGGAAATAGGAGGCTGAAGAGGCATCCCCTTCCACCAGAAAATCGCCTGGAGCCAGATACTGTTGATTACCGCGAATGTAGAAGGTCTGATAGTTGTCATGCTCTACCACCACCCCAAACTGCTGCATGATGTGCAGTGTGATGTCGATGTAGGGCTTGGAGACCAGCTCACCCTTGATCTTGATGCGAGTATCACCCGCAGCCAGAGGCGCAGCCATCAAAAAAGCGGTCAGGAACTGGCTGGAAACGGAGCCATCAATATGCACCTCGCCCCCCCACAGCCCCTTGCCATCAATGGTCAGGGGCGGATAACCATCCCGCTTGAGGTAATGGATCTGGGCACCCGCCTCGCGCAGGGCATCAACCAGATGGCCGATGGGGCGCTCTTCCATCCGCGGCTCACCCGTCAAGGTAAACTCACCGTTACCGAGGCACAGCGCAGCACACAAGGGGCGCATGGCAGTCCCGGCATTACCTAAAAATAGCTGCAGCGGTTCGCTGGCCGAAAAGGGACGGCCCAGGCCATGCACCAGGCATTCGGTCTTGTCGGCCGAGAGCTGGTATTTAACGCCCAATAATTTCAGTGCCGCCAGCATGTGACGAATATCATCGCTGTCGAGCAGATTGGTCAGACGGGTGGTACCTTTGGCTAGGGCAGCCAGCAGCAGTGCTCGGTTGGAGACGCTCTTTGAGCCTGGCAGATTGACTGTGCCTTCAACCCGGGTGATGGGTTCCAGTGTCAGGGTCTTCATAACTTCCTGTTCTCTTACAACTATGGACATATTGCAGTCGTGAGAAAGTAACAGGCGAATCGCAACAGGGCAAGGTAAAAGGCATGTTGGCGCAGGCCAGAGCGAGCCAACCCAGGCTAAGTTAACCTCATCGCTAGGCTGGCAGCAGGGTTGGGTCCTGACCCTTATTATCCTGCTCTTTGCTGTCATGTCCCTTGTCGCTGCTCTTGTGCATCAAGGGCTCAATGACCAACTTATTGTCGCGGCATATCAGCACGCTGGGGCCATATTGCCGACTGCTGCTACCGGTCAGGCCCGCGATTTCGACCTTGACCCCCTCAAACAGGATCTTGAAGACCTCAACCTTAGCCTGCAACAAAAACTGTTCCCGCTCTTCGCGAACCTGAGCCTGCTGCAGCTTCAGCTGATGATACTGCTCATGAAGTTGTGTCTGCATATTCTGCAGTTTGCTCATGAGGGCAGTACGTTTGCTCCCCTCAGGCATCTCGGTAATCTTATGGCCCGCAGCGGATAGCTGATCAAATTGCTGCTGCAACGCCTCCAACTGTTGATGCAACTGCTCTTTCCTGGCGTTGAGCTCAGGAAACTGGCCGCGAATGATGAGCTGAGTCGAACTATCGGCCGAGCCCCCCAGATTGACAGTGCTGATGCTGGTACCGGCCTGGATCACCCCTCCCAAGAGCGAGCCTTTGAGCCCACTGCTATCCGCCACACGCACACTGCCAGCCGTCAGCACATGGCAGTGCAGCAATTGGTTCAGGATCTCGACTCCCGTCGTCGCCTCCAGCGTGGCATATTGCGCAAACTTGGCCAGTATGCTTCCTCCTGCTTTTACTTGGCAGGAGTCGGCATGAGCCGCAGTGGGGTGGCCAATGATACCGTTGGCCACCACCACATCGGCGCCAGCCTCTATGCTGGCCGAGTCCACCACCCCTCCGATCGTCACCGAGCCGTCAGCCTTGACGCGCATTCCTTCACAGACATTGCCCGAAATGATGACGCTGCCAGAGAAGTTGATATGGCCAAAACGGGCATCGACCTGCTTGATGGTCATCACATCATCCACCTGCATTCCTTGCGCGATAAGCAGGGGTAAACCATCTCGATTAGCAATCAGCAGATCGGGATCTTGCGTCGATATATCGACCCCCTTACCCGGATGCAGCGGTAACTCTTTACCGGCCTTGGCAGGAATGACCTCCCCCGTCACCTTATAGCCAGGGATCCCGGCCTCCGGAGGATGGCGCCGCATCAGAGGGGTACCCGCCTTGACGGTGATGAGCTCACCCAGATCCCGCAGATCCACCTGATCCTGACTGCCGGCAATCACTTGCGGCTTGAGTACCCGTTCACTGGCGATCTCCACCAGGCGCTCGAAGCGGCTATCGGCACCATTCTGCGGTGCTAACCCCCGCGCCACCCCCCCTTGGGTCTGGCCCCCAGGAGGCAGCTTGCTCGCCTGATCCAGTAAGGTTTTCATCGCCAGCAGGTCATGGCCCAGCGTGGCGTTGACTTGGCGTAGCGCCGCCTCAATATCACTACGCTCTACCGGCGCCCCCGCATAAGGAGCGGTGATCGTGGCCGAGGCCGACATGTGGTCTTTATCGACCGCCACCTCAACATGCCCGGCAACCCGCTTGGCCACTATGATGACCGAGTGTTGGCCCGGCTCTTGGGGCTGTCCCGGCATGGCACCGGATGCCACCTTGGCCTGCTCACGCACGAGTTTGGTCAGCTTATTGCTCACCTCTACCGCATCCTTGACCCCGGCATCGTTCAGCTGATAGAAGCGATATTCCGAGCGCGCCAATAGCTGCTGGATATGGCTCTCCTCGATGAAATCGCTCTGCGGTGCGACATCGAATAGGACAAATTGGCGATCCGTTGATAGGTAAAGCAGATCCAACGAAAGCATGGGATGCACCTAAATAATGACGACTTACAATTGATAGCAGATCTCGTCTGCAGACCCCATGACCGGAGCGGCAAAGTACAAAATAAAATCGTAGAAATCGGCGCTATGATGAAAAATTCAGGCGGGGCTGATGAGCGGAAGAGGAGTGAAACAGGAGGATCCCCCCTCAGTCGAAATCAAGTGCGCCAGCCTCCCGCGGGAAGGCTGGCGCTCACTTAGGCCAGCACTTTGCGCAGTGCGGTGAAAAAACGGTCGTTCTCGGCCTCGGCACCTATGCTGATGCGCAGATGGTTCGGCATACCGTAACCGGCTATGGGCCGCACTATCACCCCTTCGCGCAGCAAAGCCTGGTAAACCGGTGCCGCTGGCGCCCCCAGATCCACTGTGATGAAGTTACCGCTGGAGGGAATGAAGGCGAGCTCAAGCTCGTCGAAGAAACGCTCATAGCGAGCCATTTCCCGACGATTGAGCTCCACGGCCCGTTGCAGGTACGCCTCGTCATCAAGCGTGGCCTGAGCGGCAACCAGTGCCAGTGAATTGGCATTGAAGGGCTCACGCACTCGATTGAGCACACTCGCCAGCTCAGGTGTGGTAATCGCAAAGCCCAGACGCAACCCCGCCAGGCCATAAGCCTTGGAGAAGGTGCGGGTTACCACCAGATTGGGGAAGCGCTTGACCCAGGCTGCACTATCGGCGCGCAAAGCCGGATCCATGTACTCGTTGTAGGCTTCATCCAGAACAACCAGAATGTGTTGTGGAACCTTGGCAATAAAGGCTTCCAGCTCGTCAGGCGGCAGCACGGTTCCCGTCGGATTATTGGGGTTGGCAATGCAGATGAGCTTGGTCTTGTCAGATACCGCCGCCAGCATGGCCTCCAGATCATGTCCCCATGCCTTGGCGGGCACCACCACAGCATCGGCCCCATGGGCCTGAGTCGCCAGGGCATAGACGATGAAAGAGTACTGGGCGTAGATCACCTCATCACCTGGGCTGACGAAGGTATGAAACAGCAGATCGATCACCTCATTGGAGCCATTGCCCAGCGTGATCCCGGCAGCGTCCAGGCCAAAACGCTGAGCCAGCTTATCCTTGAGGTAGAAACCATTGGCATCGGGATAGCGGGTCAAATCCACCAAGGCCGCCTCAATGGCCACTTTGGCCTTGGGGCTTAACCCCAGAGGATTTTCATTGGAAGCGAGTTTTACACAGTTGCTGATCCCGAGCTCACGCTCCAGCTCTTCGATGGGTTTGCCCGCCTGATAAGGTTGCAGACCCGACACCCCGACATTGGCCAGCGCCAGATAATCCATAATGCACATCTCTTTGCAATATTTAGGGTAAAAAGTGGGCCCCGCAGGGCCCACTCAAGTTACAAAAGGTCGCGTGTCGCTTAGCCGTGTTGCTTGGCAAAGCGCTCCATAAAGCTCACCAGGGCCTTGACCCCTTCCAGCGGCATGGCGTTATACAAACTGGCGCGCATACCACCGACAATGCGGTGTCCCTTCAGGGCCATCAGGTTGGCCACCTTGGCGTCAGCCAGGAAGGCGGCATCCAGGGCGGCATCCTTCAATTGGAAGGGAATGTTCATGCGTGAGCGGCAGTTCAGCGCCACATGATTGCTATAGAAGTCACTGGCATCGATGTAGTCATACAAGAAGGAGGCCTTCTCTATGTTGCGAGCTTCCATGGCTTCCAGACCACCCTGCTGCTTCAACCACTTGAACACCAGACCGGCCAGATACCAGGAGTAGGTAGGCGGCGTGTTGAACATGGAGTCGTTGTCGGCAGTGACCTTGTAATCAAAGATCGCTGGCGTATCTGAACGGGCATGACCGAGCAGATCGTCACGCACCAGCACCACGGCCAGGCCGGAGGGGCCAATGTTCTTCTGAGCACCGGCATAGATGATGCCGTACTTACTCACATCAACCGGACGGGAGAGGATGGTGGAAGACATGTCGGCCACCAACGGAATACCGTTAGTCTCCGGCAGATCAAACATTTCGATCCCTTCGATGGTCTCATTCGGGCAGAAATGCACATAGGCCGCATCGGCACGGAACTGAGGTTTCTCAATCAGGGAGAATCCGCCGTTATCATGCTTCACCACACCTTCGACACCCTGGATGTCACCGAATTTCAAGCCTTCGGTCAGCGCGGCCTTGGACCAGACCCCTGACAGCAGGTAGTCGGCCTTCTTGTTGGCACCACCCAGCAGGTTCTGGGGCACAGCCGCAAACTGGCCACGACCACCACCATGCATGAACAGCACCTTGTAGTTGTCCGGCACCTGCATCAGGTCGCGTAGATCCTGCTCCGCCTGGGCGGCAACCGCCATGTACTCCTTGCCTCGGTGGGACAACTCCATGACGGAGACGCCCAAACCGCCAAAGTCGATGAATTCACGTTGGGCCTGCGCCATCACCTCTTCCGGCAGCATGGCCGGACCTGCACAAAAGTTATAAACCTTGCTCATCTTCTCTTCCGTTGGCTTCCTTGTAACTACCAGCTTTTACACCGAAACCGTGATCCGGCGCAAAAGGTTTTTTAGCTCACTTTGCTCAATCGGGCAGAGCCGGGAGCAAAGTAATGCTTAAACAAAAGGCGGCCCACGGGCCGCCTTCTTAGTGACTAGACACTACTCGTCATCGCCTTGTTCGGCAACCGCCGCATCGTCCAGTGGCGCCTCACTCCCTTCGGGTGCGGCCTCCAGCAAACTCTCATCATCGTCCACTTCAGGCTCGGCAATCCGCTCCAGGCTGACTACCTCTTCGCCTTCCATAGTCCGGATGAGACGGACCCCACCGGTATTGCGACCGATAATGCTCACTTCGCTGACGCGAGTGCGCACCAGGGTTCCGGCATTGGTGATCAGCATGATCTCGTTCTGCTCAGTCACCTGGATAGCGCCGACTACCTTACCATTGCGCTCATCTACCTTGATGGAGATAACACCCTGGGTGCCACGACTACGGGTCGGATACTCGGCCAGAGCCGTCCGCTTACCATAACCGTTGGCGGTGGCGGTGAGGATGGAGCCATCTTCACGCGGCACAATGAGGGAGACCACACGGTCCCCTTTCGCCAGCTTGATGCCGCGCACCCCGGCCGCAGTCCGGCCCATGGGACGCACGCCCTTGCTGTTGGCCTTGGCCTCGCCACCGTCGACAGCATCACTGCCATCGGCACTGTCACCGGCCTCATCCTCTTCGACTATCTCATCGTCGTTTTCACTGTCGGCATCGCTATCCACATCACTGTCGCTGCGACCATAGCCTTCGGCAAAACGTACCACCTTACCGGCATCGGAGAAGAGCATGATCTCGTTGCTGCCATCGGTAATGTCGACGCCGATGAGCTCATCGCCCTCCTTGAGGGTGATGGCACGAATGCCCGAGCTCAAGGGACGGGAGAAGGCCGACAGTTCGGTCTTCTTCACCGTGCCACTGGCGGTGGCGAAGAAGACATACTTGTCACTGTCATACGACTTCACCGGCAGGATGGCGGTGATACGTTCCCCCTCCTCCAGCGGCAACAGGTTAACGATGGGACGACCACGGGCGGCACGGCTCGCCTCCGGCAGGTTATAGACCTTGAGCCAGTAGACCTTACCGCGAGTGGAGAAGCAGAGAATGGTGTCATGTGTATTGGCCACCAGCAGCTGCTCGATAAAGTCCTCTTCCTTCATGCGGGTCGCAGACTTGCCACGACCACCACGACGTTGGGCTTCATAATCAGAGAGCGGCTGGTACTTCACATAGCCTTCATGGGAGAGGGTCACCACCACGTCTTCCGGGGTGATGAGATCTTCCATGTTAATTTCGATGCTGGCCGCCTGAATAACGGAGCGGCGCGCATCGCCAAATTGGGCCTTCACATATTCCAGCTCTTCACGAATGACTTCCATCAGCCGCGCCGGGCTATTGAGAATACGCAACAGCTCGGCGATCTGATTGAGCAGCTCCTGGTATTCATCCAGGATCTTCTCATGTTCCAGACCGGTCAGCTTTTGCAGACGCAGATCCAGAATGGCCTGAGCCTGTTGCTCAGTCAGGAAATATTGACCCTCGCGGATGCCGAACTCCGGCTCCAACCACTCGGGGCGAGCGGCATTGTCACCGGCCCGCTCCAACATGGCGGCGACATTGCCCAGATCCCAGGGCTGAGCCAACAAACCGAGCTTGGCTTCCGCCGGGTTCGATGAGTGACGGATCAGCTCTATGATGGGATCTATGTTAGCCAGGGCAATGGCCAGACCTTCCAAAATATGCGCACGATCCCGGGCCTTGCGGAGTTCAAATACGGTGCGGCGGGTAACCACTTCACGGCGGTGATCGATGAAGGCAGCCAGGATTTCTTTGAGGTTCAGCGTCTTGGGCTGACCATTCACCAATGCCACCATGTTCATGCCGAACACGTTCTGCAACTGGGTATGGGCATAGAGGTTGTTCAACATCACTTCGGTGACTTCGCCGCGACGCAGCTCAATCAGGATCCGCATGCCGTCCTTGTCGGATTCGTCACGCAGGGCCGTGATGCCTTCGATCTTCTTGTCCTTGACCAGCTCGGCAATCTTCTCGATGAGACGCGCCTTGTTCACCGTATAGGGTAACTCGGTGACTATGATGCTCTCTTTGCCGTTTTTCTCATCAACCTCGATGTGGTGCTTGCCACGCACATAGATCTTGCCACGGCCGGTGCGATAGGCGTCTATGATGCCGGAGCGGCCATTGATGATACCGCCCGTCGGAAAATCCGGACCCGGCACATATTGCATCAGCTCATCTATGGTCAACTCACCGTTGTCGATGAGCGCCAAACAGGCATCCACTACCTCGGTCAGATTATGAGGCGGAATATTGGTCGCCATCCCGACGGCGATCCCGGACGAGCCGTTGACCAGCAGGTTGGGGATCTTGGTGGGCATGACAGCCGGGATCATCTCGGTGCCATCGTAGTTAGGCACCCAGTCCACCGTCTCCTTGTCCAAATCGGCCAACAGCTCGTGGGCGATTTTGTCCATCCGGATTTCGGTGTAACGCATGGCCGCAGCGGAGTCACCGTCTACGGAGCCGAAGTTACCCTGGCCATCGACCAGCATGTAACGCATGGAGAAGTCTTGCGCCATGCGGACTATGGTGTCGTAGACGGCACTGTCACCGTGAGGGTGATATTTACCGATCACGTCACCGACCACACGGGCCGACTTTTTATAGGCTTTGTTCCAGTCGTTGCCCAGTTCGTTCATCGCGAACAAGACTCGACGGTGTACAGGCTTTAAACCATCTCGCACGTCCGGTAGCGCTCGCCCCACGATGACGCTCATGGCGTAATCAAGGTAGGAGCTCTTCAACTCTTCTTCGATGTTGATTGGCGTGATTTCTCTGGCCAGCTCACTCATATAACCCAAGGTCCCTACATCAATCGACTTGAAAGCATAAGGGCGGCATTCTAGCACAAAAAAGGGCAATTCCCCATAGGGGCTAACGGCTTGCTGTCACAGAGCAGAGGCTTGGTTATAATGGCCAACAACCGGGCGCGCGCAATTCCGATGACGCAGTGCCGACGATTTAACGGAAGGATATTCCAGCATGAACGTGGACCACCAGGAAATTGCCAAATTTGAAGCCGTTGCCAGCCGCTGGTGGGATCTGGAGGGGGAGTTCAAACCCCTGCACCAACTCAACCCCCTGCGCCTGGAGTGGATCATCACCCATAGCCAGGGGCTGTTTGGTAAGCGGATACTGGATGTGGGTTGCGGCGGTGGCATCCTCAGCGAGTCCATGGCCCGCCACGGCGCCCACGTCACAGGGCTGGATATGGGCCGGGAGCCGCTGCAGGTGGCACGGTTGCATGCTCTGGAAACCGGCGTCGAAGTCAATTATCGGCAAGGCACAGTAGAAGCGCTGGCAGAAGAGTTTCCTGGCCAGTTTGATGTGGTGACCTGCATGGAGATGCTGGAGCATGTGCCCGACCCCGCCTCCGTGGTGCGCGCCTGTGCCCGCCTGGCCAAGCCCGGCGGCCAGCTCTTCTTCTCCACCATTAACCGTAATCCCAAAGCCTGGCTCTTGATGATAGTGGCCGCCGAGCAGTTGTTGAAAATGGTCCCCAAGGGCACCCACGACCACACCAAGTTTATCCGCCCCGCCGAGCTCTCCTGTTATGCCGAGCGGGCTGGGCTGCAGCTCAAGCGGATGAGCGGCGTGCTCTATAACCCACTGACCGGCCAATTTCGTTTAAGCCGCGACGTGGGAGTCAATTACATGCTGCACTGCCAGAAACCGGAGTAAACCATGACAGCGACCGCCCCCCGCTTTGCCGCCGTGCTGTTTGATCTGGATGGCACCCTGTTGGACACAGCCCCGGATCTGGGCGCCGCCGCCAATCATGTGCTCACCAGCGAAGGGATGCCCTCGCTGCCGGATTGCATAGTGCGCCGCATCGCCTCAGACGGCGCGCTGGGCTTGCTCAAGGCAGGCTTTGGCGAGGCCGAGTTGAGCCACCGCGATACCCCGGCCCTGCGCCAGGCCCTACTGGATTACTATGCCGCTCACCTCTATGAAGGCACCCGCCCCTACTCGGGCATGGTCGAGTTTATCGCCTGGCTCAACGCCCAGGGGATCCGCTGGGGCATAGTGACCAACAAACCCGCCTTTCTCACCGAACCCCTGATGGCTCAGGTGCATGAGCTCGCCCTGTGTGGTGTCATCGTCAGTGCCGATACCCTGCCCGAGCGCAAACCCCACCCCGCCCCCATGCTCTATGCCGCCGCTCAGTTAGCGGTCGCGCCGGAGCAGTGTCTCTATGTGGGCGATCATATTCGTGATATCGAGGCGGGCCGTGCCGCTGGCATGAAAACCGCCATCGCCGCCTGGGGTTACCTGGATCCGGCCGAGTGTACCCATGCCTGGGGCGCGGACTGGAGCTTTGATACAGTCCCGGCCCTGCATCACTGGTTTTCCGGTTGCCGGCACTGAGCCCTCAACCTGCTAATTTTTGCCCTCGGTAAGACGCCGAGACTCCGCACTGGCCAAAGGTGGAAAAAAAATGTATTTTTTTCCACTCGCCGCCAAGCCGCGTTGTGCCTGCGCTGTAAAGATCTATCCACAACCCATCCCCATTTCGCCCCCTTGCGGCCGACCCAGCCACCCGCTATCTTGTGCTTAATTACGAAAGTGACACCATATATTGTGTTTAAAGCCAGCTTCACTCCTCTAGCCATTGCCTATTCAGAGGTCAGAACGCCAGCCAGCACATAGTGTCATCACGATCACGCCTGGCGTGGCGCCAGCTTAAGAAGAAGGAACGGGACGGGTATGAATAGCAATCTATTGGTCACCAAACGGGATGGAAGCAGCGAGCCTCTGGATCTGGACAAGATCCATAGGGTGGTGACCTGGGCCGCCGAGGGGCTGGATAATGTTTCCGTCTCCCAAGTCGAGCTGCGGGCCCATATCCAATTCTACCCGGGGATGAAGACCGCCGATATTCATGAGACCCTGATCCGCGCCGCCGCCGACCTCATCAGCACCGAGGCTCCCGACTACCAGTACCTGGCCGCCCGTCTGGCCATGTTCCATCTGCGCAAGAAGGCGTATGGCGAGTTCACGCCGCCCCCCCTCTACCAACATGTACAGAAATTAGTGGCAGCGGGACGCTACGATGCCCACCTGCTGCAAGATTACAGTGCCGACGAGTTCCAGGAGCTGGACACCCACCTGCACCATGAGCGCGACATGCTGTTCGCCTATGCGGCCATCAAGCAGCTCGAAGGCAAATATCTGGTACAGAACCGGGTCACCGGCGAGATCTACGAGAGCCCCCAGTTCCTCTACATGCTGGTGGCCGCCTGCCTCTTCTCCCGCTACCCCAAGGCCACACGCCTGGCGTATGTGAAGCGTTTCTATGACGCCTGCTCCACCTTCAAGATCTCCCTGCCCACCCCCATCATGTCCGGAGTCCGCACCCCGACGCGGCAGTTTAGCTCCTGCGTACTGATAGAGTGCGACGACAGCCTGGACTCCATCAACGCCACCGCCTCGGCCGTAGTGCGTTATGTGTCGCAACGGGCGGGGATTGGCATCAACGCCGGTCGGATCCGCGCCCTGGGCTCGGAGATCCGCGGCGGGGAAGCCTTCCATACCGGCTGCATCCCCTTCTACAAGTACTTCCAGACGGCGGTGAAATGCTGCTCGCAAGGTGGGGTGCGCGGTGGGGCGGCTACCGTCTTCTATCCCCTTTGGCATCTGGAAGTCGAATCCCTGCTGGTACTAAAGAACAACCGCGGCGTTGACGATAATCGGGTGCGCCATATGGATTATGGGGTGCAACTCAACAAGCTGATGTACCAGCGCCTGATCCAGGGGGGCAACATCACCCTGTTCAGCCCCTCCGCCGCCCCCGGTCTGTATGATGCGTTCTTTGCCGATCAGGAGCAGTTCGAGCGTCTCTATCTGCAGTACGAAGCAGATCCGACGATCCGCAAGAAACAGCTCAAGGCCAGCGAGCTCTTCTCTTTGCTGATGCAGGAGCGGGCCGGCACCGGACGCATCTACATTCAGAACGTAGATCACTGCAACACCCACAGCCCGTTCGATCCCAAGCTGGCCCCGGTGCGCCAGAGCAACCTCTGCATGGAGATAGCCCTGCCCACCAAGCCCCTCAACGATCTGCGCGATGAGCAGGGTGAGATTGCCCTGTGTACCCTCTCGGCCTTCAACCTGGGGGCGCTGGAGTCGCTAGAGGAGCTCGGCCCCCTGGCCGACTTGGCAGTGCGGGCACTGGATGCCCTGCTCGATTATCAGGATTACCCTGTGCTGGCCGGCAAGAATGGCGCCATGTGGCGGCGTCCGCTGGGGATTGGCGTGATCAACTACGCCTACTATCTGGCAAAAAATGGGGTGCGCTACTCGGATGGCTCGGCGTTGGGATTAACCCACCGCACCTTTGAGGCCATTCAATACTATCTGCTCCAGGCTTCAGTAGCCCTGGCCAAAGAGCAAGGAGCCTGCCCACGCTTTGCCGAGACCAAGTATGCCCAGGGCATACTGCCCATCGACAGCTACAAACGGGAGCTGGACGAGGTGTGTGCCGAGCCGCTGCAACTGGATTGGGAAAGCCTGCGTCAAGAAATCAAGCAACATGGCCTGCGCAACAGTACCCTGACGGCGCTCATGCCCTCGGAGACCTCCAGCCAAATCGCCAATGCGACCAACGGCATAGAGCCACCCCGCGGCCTCATCAGCGTCAAGGCCTCCAAGGATGGCATACTGCGGCAAGTGGTACCCGATTATGCCGAACTCAAGCAGGCCTATGAGCTGTTGTGGAGCCTGCCCTCCAATGAGGGTTACCTGCAACTGGTCGGGGTGATGCAAAAATTTGTGGACCAATCCATCTCGGCCAACACCAGCTATGATCCAAGCCGTTTTGACGGCGGCAAGGTGCCCATGAAGCAGCTACTTCAGGATCTGCTCAGCGCCTACAAACTGGGGGTGAAGACCCTCTACTACCACAACACCCGGGATGGGGCCGATGATGCCCAGCAGACCCAGGATGATGGCTGTGCCGGTGGCGCCTGCAAGATCTAGGCGGCTCTGACCCGCGTAACACTCTATGAGGGCACTCCCTCGACAGGCCGCCGCGAGGCGGCCTCTGACTCGGTAGTAAAAGGATCCTGATCATGGCATACAGCACCTTCAGCAAGCAGGCCAATAATGCGCTGCACGAACCCATGTTCTTTGGCCAAACCGTCAATGTGGCACGCTTCGATCAGCAAAAACATGAGATCTTCGAGCGGCTCATCGAAAAGCAGCTCTCCTTCTTCTGGCGCCCGGAAGAGGTGGATGTCTCCCGGGACCGCATCGACTTTCAGGCTTTGCCAGCTCATGAGCAGCACATATTCCTCTCCAACCTGAAGTATCAGACCCTGCTGGACTCTATTCAGGGACGCAGCCCGAATGTGGCGCTGCTGCCGCTCATCTCCCTGCCGGAGCTGGAGACCTGGATCGAGACGTGGGCCTTCTCCGAGACCATACACTCCCGCTCCTATACCCATATCATCCGCAATATTGTGGCGGCCCCCGCCCTGGTATTCGATGACATAGTGATCAACCAGGAGATCATCAAGCGCGCCGATGATATTGCCGGTTATTACGACGAACTCATCAGCGCCACTCAGCTCTGGCAGCAACTGGGGGAAGGGGAACACCAGATCAATGGGCAAGGTGTCACGGTCGATCTGCGAACCCTCAAGAAGAAACTCTATCTCTGCCTGATGAGCGTCAATGCCCTGGAGGCGATCCGCTTCTATGTGAGCTTTGCCTGCTCCTTTGCCTTTGCCGAGCGGGAACTGATGGAGGGCAACGCCAAGATCATCAAACTGATCGCCCGGGATGAGGCCCTGCACCTGACCGGCACCCAGCACATGCTCAATCTGTTGCAAGGGGGCAAGGATGATCCCGACATGGCGCAGATCGCCGCCGAGTGTCGCGATGAGTGCCAAGCCCTGTTCCTGCGTGCTGCCGAGCAGGAGAAGGAGTGGGCCGACTATCTATTCAAGGATGGCTCCATGATTGGCCTGAACCGCGACATTCTCTGCCAGTACATAGAGTTCATCACCAATGTACGGATGCAGGCGGTCGGGCTGACGCCCCCCTTTGCCGACAAGCCCAACCCCCTGCCCTGGATCAACGCCTGGCTCAGCTCCGACAACGTCCAGGTGGCTCCGCAAGAGGTGGAGGTGAGCTCCTATCTGGTGGGTCAGATCGACAGCGAATTCAACGCCAGCGATCTGGACGGCTTCAGCCTGTAATCATGTCAGCACCACGACTCATCACCCCACTCGGTCGTTTCGAACTGCAAGCAGGGGAAACCCTGCTGGCGGCGCTGGAACGTACCGGCCATAGCGTGGAATACCAGTGCCGCAGTGGTTACTGCGGCGCCTGCCGATTGCGTGTGAACGACACAAAGCTGACACAAGCCCTGCATTATCCCACCCCGCCGTTGGCCCTGCTGGCCCCGGGTGAGCTGCTGCCCTGTTGCTGTTATGCCCGCGCCGACATTATGCTGCCGCTGACTGAGACGGCTGAAGCCATGACTAGTTGACCTGGATCTTGCCGCGAGTGACCGCTTCGTTGCTGGAACCGACTGGACGCCAGCTGAGGGCACCATTGGTTTCATAATCATTTTCCCGGGTACACTCAAGCCAGGCATCCCCCGCCTTGATGCGAGCCCCCTTGGAGAATTGATGACCATCAAACCAGCAGATGCGCTCTGCTCCCGTCCCCACGGGTAGTATCAGCTCGGGAGAACGCCCCTGGGTGGAAATGATAGTGCTGCCCGAGGCATGATCAGTACCGATCTGCACCTCACCGGCCAAAGCAAACGTTGCACAGCACAGCCCCGACAGGAGGAATAGTAATCCTCGTTTGTTACTCATACTTAGCACCCCCTTCTTCTGATAGTAAAAACCATACTACTCTGGATCGGCCCCTCTGATAGCATGAGCCCTCTGTTCATACTGGAGAAATTGATGGCAGGCAAATCCCCCCGCGCCCTGTTGGTCATTGATATGCAGTTAGGGCTATTTAGCGCCAGGCAACCTCGCTATCAGAGTGCTAGCGTCATTGCCAATATCAATCGACTGATCGACGCCTGTCATCTGCAGGCTATCCCCGTCATCTTCGTGCAACATGACGGCCCACACGGCGATGAACTTGAACCCCATAGCCCAGGCTGGGATCTACTGCCCAACCTGCACCGCACCCAGGCGGCTCACCGCATTCGCAAGACCAGCTGCGATAGCTTCTATCGCACCGGGCTGCAGCCGCTGCTGCACTCCATGGGCACCAAGTCGCTGATGATCACCGGTTGTGCCACTGACTACTGTGTCGATACCACACTGCGCATCGCCGCCAGCCTGGACTATCAGCTGTTTGCCATCTCGGATGCCCACACCACGGCCGATCGCCCGCACCTGGACGCCCGCAGCATCATCACCCACCATAACAGCATGTGGCGTAATCTCATCTGTGCCAAGCCAGTGCAACTGCGTAGCACCCAGCAGATGCTCGAAGAGCTGGGCAAACCCATAAGTCAGTTTTAGCAAACTGCTCCCACAACAAAGGCGCCTTGCGGCGCCAATGTTCGTCACTTAAGCGTATTAACTCCGTTCACCCTGAGCTTGTCGAAGGGAAAATAACTAATAATATCAATTTATTAACCCGTTCATGGTTCGACAGGATCTCACCACGAACGGATTTAGTCAGCACCCAGCCTTTGCGATAGCGGTAATCCTTGCCGGTCAAGACATACTCCCGCACAGAAAAGCTCGGCGCACACAGCGGCAGATACAGAGATAGTAAGGCGTTGACGATGTGCAAATCAGCTGGCTGTGAGCTAGGATCATCATCCACTCCAACAGCACAACCATGATCAAAGCGTAGATGCTGTTTTTATACACAGCAATCTAGAGTGGGAGTCCTGTCAGGCCTCTGTCAGGCCAGCATTTTGCTTTAAGCCTTTTTCGGATCCCACCTAACGATGGGCCCCCTTGCCGAGTATGTAGTGGACTTTCAGCACCAAGTCACCATTTGGGCCACCACAGCCAACCCGGTTGCGCTTACGCGCCATGCCCGACGCACCACCTACAAAAAAGCCGCCTAACAACGGCGGCTTTTCCAAACCTACAACGAGGCTTATTTAGTTTCGGCAGCAGAAACTGTTGGTGCAGCGGCAGATACGGCAGCAGATGCCGCTGGAGCAGTAGCAACAGCAGCAGAGGCGGCAGCAGGAGCAGCCTCTTCAGCTTTCTTCTCGCCACAGCCAGTCAGAGCCACAACAACCATACCCGCCAGAATCAGTGCGTTCTTCATTCGCGTTATCCTTTCATCTATTAACAAAACCAGCCTTAGATAACATATCTAAAGACTTAATAATTCGCGCCCCATTTTAACAAGACCCACCAGTTAAGCCAGCCCCATTGTGGCGCGGTTCCCTTTACGTGTTGTTAAGCATTTTAACCCCACCAGATAATCAGGGCGGGAGCACACTTCATTGGTTTTTTAACCAAGAAATGGTTGTACCCGATACTTATCGTCCCGGCCAACCTTCTTCAGTTTTTTCCTCTGGTCTGATGTGCAAAATTGCTCTGTTTTACAATAAATAGCTGTTCCGAATAGTAGATCACTGAAGGAAGGGAACTCAGTCCAATTTGTGCCATCTGATCAGTCGCCAAACAAAACAAACAGTATCCAAAAGACTGAGCTGATGGCCATCATACCCCCCCTTACTCGCCCCGAGCGGGAGTCGTTTTTCTCTCTATCATTTTTCAAGAGGAGGATCGGGCTGGAAGGTGAAGGGGCGGCACGTATGAGATAAGCCATGACATCAACTTATTATCTGCTGCTAATTTAAGGGCTTGTTATCGAATTGATTTTATTTATAAAGTTAAGGCGCCTTCCGGCGCCTTTGTTGTGCTCACGCTCCTAGATGGAGTCAAGATCCGAGATCTTGGTGTGGCGAACATCCTTACCTTTGACGCAGTAGATGATGTAGTCGCTGATATGTTGGCAACGATCGCCGATCCGCTCCAGAGAACGTGCGGCCCACAGCACCTCCAGTACCTGGGGTATGGTGCGGGGATCTTCCATCATATAGGTCATCAGCTCACGAATGATGGACTCATACTGCCGATCGATCTTGTCATCATCGTGATAGAGCTGGATGGCGGCCTCCACATCCATGCGCGCAAACGCATCCAGGGCATCGTGCAGCATCTTGATGGCCTGGCGCCCCATGCTCTCGAGCGAGACCAACGGCGGCTGGGAGCGATTATTGCTGCTGTTGATCACCATACGCGCCAACTTGTCAGCCACATCCCCCATCCGCTCCAGATCAGTGACCGCTTTGGAGATCATCAGGATGAGCCGTAGATCGGAGGCGGTAGGCTGCCGCTTGGCGATGATGCGGGTGCACTCCTCATCTATGCTCATCTCCATGCTATTGACCTGCAGATCGGTCTCGACGATCCGGCGTGCCAGCTCCAAATCCTGATCATGTATCGCCACCAGAGCGTCGGAGAGCTGTTGCTCCACCAGCCCCCCCATGGCCAGTACGTTATTGCGCACGGCTTCGAGTTCAGTATTGAACTGACCGGAGATGTGCTTGTTCAGATTCATGTTATCCATGGTCAACTCCTCGGATGCAGTTCAATTAGCCGTAGCGGCCAGTAATGTAATCTTCAGTCTTCTTCATCTTCGGCTTGGTGAAGATGGTGTTGGTATCAGAGTACTCGATGAGCTCGCCCATATACATGAAGGCGGTCTGATCTGAAACCCGCGCCGCTTGTTGCATATTATGGGTGACGATGACCACAGTGTACTTGCTCTTGAGCTCATTGATGAGCTCTTCTATGGTCAGGGTCGAGATGGGGTCCAGCGCCGAGGTGGGCTCATCCAGCAGCAGCACTTCCGGCTCGATGGCGATGGCACGAGCGATCACCAGACGCTGTTGCTGACCACCGGAGAGACCAAAGGCATTCTCATGGAGTCGGTCTTTCACCTCATCCCAAATGGCTGCACCACGCAGGGAGCGCTCCACCGCCTCATCCAGCAGACGGCGATCACTGATCCCCTGCAGACGCAGCCCGTAGACTACGTTCTCATAGATGGACTTGGGGAACGGGTTCGGACGCTGGAACACCATGCCCACCCGGCGCCGCAGGGCCGCTACATCCACGCTCTTGTCATAGATGTTTTGACCATGCAGGGTGATCGCCCCCTTGATGTGGCAAATCTCCACCAAATCGTTCATGCGATTGATGCAGCGCAGCAGAGTGGACTTACCACAGCCCGACGGGCCGATGAAGGCCGTTACCTGCCCCTTGGGGATCTTCATGTTGACGTCAAACAACGCCTGCTTGTTGCCGTAGAACAGCTCAAGCCCCTTGATCTCCAGCGCTGTCTTTTCCACTGGCAGGTTCACGAGATCCATGGTTTCGCTCTGGCTCATAGTGGGAGTTACATTAATCATCTTCTACCTCAATTCGGCAAAGGCCGGCTGGTTAGTTATCCAGCGCCCGATATTTTTCACGCAAATGGTTACGAATGCTGATGGCCGTCAGGTTCAAGCCGACGATCACCGTCACCAGCAAGAAGGAGGTGGCGTAGACCAATGGACGCGCCGCCTCCACATTCGGACTCTGGAAGCCCACGTCAAAGATATGGAAGCCCAGGTGCATGAACTTACGTTCCACATGGAAGTAGGGGAAGTTGCCATCCACCGGCAGAGTGGGGGCCAACTTGACCGCTCCCACCAGCATCAGCGGCGCCACTTCACCTGCAGCCCGGGCTATCGCCAGAATGAGCCCGGTCATGATGGCCGGACTCGCCATAGGTAACACGATACGCCACAAGGTCTCGGCCTTGGTAGCGCCCAATGCCAGCGAGCCATGTCGTACTGTGCTCGGGATCCGCGCCAGCCCCTCCTCGGTGGAGACGATCACCACCGGCAGGGTCAGGATGGCCAAGGTCAGCGCCGACCAGATGACACCCGGGGTACCAAAGGTCGGGCTCGGCAGCGCTTCGGGATAGAAGAGTTTATCCAGCGAGCCACCCAGCACATAGACGAAGAAACCCAGACCAAACACACCGTAGACAATGGAGGGGACACCCGCCAGATTGATCACCGCGATACGGATAAACTTGGTCATGACATTCTTGCCGGCATACTCATGCAGATAGACGGCCGCCACCACACCCATGGGCGTCACTATGACCGTCATCAACAACACCATAAACACTGTGCCGAAGATGGCCGGGAACACGCCCCCCTCGGTGTTAGCCTCACGCGGTTCGGATGAGACAAACTTGCCAATCTGGTGGAACCAGAAACCAATCTTGGAGATCAGGTTCATGCGGTTCGGCCAGCTCACATCCAACACCTTGGCCAGCGGCATGGTGACACTCTGGCCACGCATATCCTTGACCACCAGCGAGTCGCGAGCTGTCTGGTCACGCAACTTAAACAGTTCCTGCTCCAGCACCAGATAGCTGTCGTTGAGACGCTTACGCTCGGCACTAATGGCCTGTGTGGCTTCAGCCGTCAGCTCGTTATCCAGCTCGAGGCGACGCTCCTTGAGGCGCAACTTCTCCAACTGGTAGTTGATGGCCCCAATATCGGACGTCTGCAGTTGACTCACCTGCTTGTTGATGGCCGCTACCCGCTCAATACGCTGCTGCAGTTGCTCATGCAGTTCACCCGATACTGGCTTACCGTTTTCCTGCACCTGCTCTATGTAGCCATAGAAGTTGCCATTGGTGGTGCGCTCCAGCACGGCCAACTCCTCAGGCGTCGTGCGCGAGACTATGTCCGTTTCCAGTACCCAGCGGAAATCCAGGGGCACAAATTCCCGGTTCCCGGTCTTGATGAGATAACGCTCGATGACTTCGCGCTCCTCACCGGCCATGGCCAACCCCGTGGCGCGCAGACGTGCGGTAGGGACAAATTCAGCATCATAAAGCTCGCCGATGAGCTGATATTTCTCGCCCTTGCCCTTCTCGTCAATGTCCCACTGATAGATGGTATGAGGCCAGAAGTAGACCAGACCCCGCCAACCTATGAGTACGAGCAGACCGATCACGGCAATCAGACTCAAACTGACGGCTCCCCCAGTCATCCAGATCCAGGGGGCTCCTGTTTTAAACCACTTGTTCATTGTCGTTTGATTCCTTTATGCCCGGTTACATGGAGCTGTATTTGTCACGCAGACGCTGGCGCACAAATTCAGCCACGCTATTGAAGATGAAGGTGAAGATGAACAGCACAAACGCCGCCAGAAACAGCACGCGGTAGTGGGAACTCCCCACCTCGGACTCCGGCATCTCAACGGCAATATTGGCCGCCAGTGTACGCAAGCCCTGGAACATACTCATGTCCATCACGGGTGTGTTACCTGTGGCCATCAGCACTATCATGGTCTCACCCACGGCCCGGCCCAGGCCCATCATCACAGCAGAGAAGATCCCTGGGCTGGCAGTCAGGATCACCACCCGGCTCAGGGTTTGCCAAGGCGTGGCCCCTAGCGCCAATGAACCTTGAGTCAGGTGCTTGGGCACCGAGAAGACCGCATCTTCGGCGATGGAGAAGATGGTCGGGATCACCGCAAAACCCATGGCGATACCCACCACCAGGGAGTTGCGCTGATCAAACCGCATGCCCAGCGTATTGGTGATGAAACCGCGGGCATTACCGCCGAAGAACCACCCTTCCAATACGGGGCTGAAAGCGAGACAGAGATAGCCAACCAGCACCAACACAGGTACGAGGATTAGTGCCTGCCACCCTTCGGGCACCGATTCCTTGATACGATTAGGCAGCTGATACCAGGCGAAGGCCGTGAGTAACATGGCGAGCGGCAAGGCCAGGAACAAGAGGAAGACCCCAGGCAGGTGCTGCTCGATCATGGGAGCCAACCAGAGTCCGGCGAGAAAACCCAGAATAACAGTAGGCAGCGCGGCCATGATCTCAACGGTCGGCTTGACCACAGTACGCATGCCAGGCGACATGAAGTAACCGGCAAAGATGGCTCCCGCCAGGGCGATCGGTACCGCAAACAGCATGGCGTAGGCCGCCGCTTTGAGCGTACCGAATGCCAGCGGCACCAGGCTCAGCTTGGCTTCAAAATCATCGGAGGCTGACGTGGACTGCCAAACGAATTGGGGTTCGGGGTAGCCTTCGTACCATACCTTCTGCCACAAGGCTGACCAGGTCACTTCAGGATGTTCATTCTTAACTTTGAAGAAGTAGAACTTATCTGCAGACTCGACCAGCAGGGTATTGTTACGCGGTGACAACACCAGACTGTCGATCTTGCTCTCACCTATGGTTTCGGAGAGCAGACGGGTGTTGCCGGTGGTGTGAAACAGATCGATGCGCTTGTCACCCGTCAGAGCCATGAAGCCCTTACGGCTGTGCTCAGGGGCCAGATCACGCACGGCGGCATCGGCTTGGAACTCACGGATATAGGTGAATTCCCGGGCACCATCTCGCACCACCTCAAACCACTGGGAGACCACACCGTTATCATTGGCCACCAGCAACGATGACGCGCCACTGAGCAGGGCCAGTTGGGTGACATTTGCCCCCTTGGCATTGATCTTAATGGCCGAGCGTAAGGTAATGGCATCCAAATTTTTGATGTCATAGATGGAGAGCAGGTTGCCCACCCGTGCCAACAGATAGCGCAGATCGGGCGTCAACAGTACTTGATCTGCCTTGCCGCTCAACGAGGGGACGGTATAGCGCTTGGTCGTCCACTCCACATCACCGGAGAGGAAATTCTCCTCGCCGATCCGTGCGGTCAACAGGGTCTGACCATCGGCTGTGGTGGCGGCAAAGATAGCCAGCGCACTGGTGGCCTCATAGGCCAGGTGGGTTATCGCCCGCCCCTGCTCATCCAGCACCAGGTGTTCTTGACCCAAGGGGTATTTCACCACGGCTTCAGTGACCCGCTTATCGTTGGGATAGGTCACGTCGAAATCAGGTTGCACCACCAGGGCCGTACCATCAGCAAAACCGTAGACCATCTGACGCTTGCCCAAGGAGGTGGCGGCGACTGAAGTCACCTCACCCGGAATGGCCACATGCTTGAGGGCTGTGCCAATCGGGAAACCTGAGCGGCTGTCCAACGAGAAGAAATCGATGTGACCCTGCTGGCTAAAGCGGTAACCGATCTGATTCTGATCATTGATCCCCAACAGGGCGGTCTGGCCCTGAACGGGAAGCGTCAACTCCGCCTTGGCATCGATAGACGCCGACTCGAAGATGGGCTTCACCACATAGAGCAGGTAAAAAAAGATAAGCAGCAACGCCACCAGGACTAGTATGCCCCCGGCGGTGACGCTGATGCTGGCTAACTTATCCGTGACGCGCCGCTTTCGGCTCCCGGACATAGTCGCATTAACGGTTTCAATTGACATCAACAAACCTCGATTGGTTCTTTGCTTGCTGCGGATTCTATGTCGTTTACATGACAGTTTTGTTACAGGGTGAGTATGTCTCTGCCGATACTCACAGCCTGTTATCAGCTTGAGCCGTAAGCATGACACTTTGACGATTACAGACATCTCGGGTTGCCGTATCCACTAACTGCCGATTTTTTCATCCAAGCCCGCAAGAAGCCGCGTTTTCCCGCTCAGGAATTTGGCAGCCGAGCCATAAATATGTCATGTTATTGACATATAAGGGTGCGGCAATCATGCCACCCTGCCTGTAGCGCCCATACGGCTTTGGCGCATCATCGATAACAGGCCCAAGAGCACGATAGAGGAACTAGATGAGCAGTGACAATCTATGGTTTGAAAAGGAGCTAAGCTGGCTCTCTTTCAACGAGCGGGTTTTACAAGAGGCGATGGACAAGAGCGTACCGCTTATCGAACGGGTTCGTTTCTTGGGGATCTTTTCCAATAATCAGGATGAATTCTTCAAGGTTCGCGTGGCCGACGTCAAACGCCGAGTGGTGATCCATAAGGAGCACGGCGGCGATCCGGAAGCCGAAGATCTGCTGCATGCCATCCAGGACAAGGTCAAGCTGCTCGGTGAGACCTTCGATATTACCTACCGTGAACTCATGATCTCCCTGGCGCGCCACAATATCTTCTTGCTCAACGAGAATCAGATCTCTCCTAGCCACCAGGCCTGGATCAAGAAGTATTTCAAAGACAAGGTGCTGCGCCATATCAGCCCCATACTGCTGACTGAAGATAGTGATCCCATCGACTTCCTGAAGGATCAGTACACCTATCTGGCCGTTAAGATGAAGAAGGAGGGAAAACGAGTCCAGTATGCGCTCATCGAAGTGCCGACCGACTACCTGCCCCGCTTCGTACCCATGCCGCCAGATGAAAACAACAAGCGGCGCAAGGCGCTGATCATCCTCGACAACATCATTCGCTTCTGCCTGGACGATATCTTCTGTGGCTTCTTCGATTACGACGAGATTGCCGCCTACTCGGTGAAGATGACCCGGGATGCAGAATATGACCTCTCGGCACAGTTCAACCGCAGTCTGCTGGAAAACATGAGTGATGGACTCAAGCAACGGCTCAAGGCCATGCCCGTCCGCTTTGCTTACGACCGCGAAACCCCCCAGAGCATGGTCACCTTCTTGACCTCCAAGTTGAAGATGAGTTTCTATGACTCCATCATGCCGGGCGGCCGCTATCACAACTTCAAGGATTTTATCGGCTTTCCCAATGTGGGCCGCGACTATCTGGAAAACCCCAAGCTCTCCGCCCTCAACAGCCGGGTATTTGATAATCACCAGACCCTATGCCAAGCCATAGCCCAAGGCGATATCCTGCTCTATTACCCCTATCATAAGTTCCAGTACTTTACCGAGCTGCTAAGACAAGCCTCGTTTGACCCGGCCGTCATCTCCATCAAGATCAATATCTACCGGGTGGCGAGTCAAAGCCGAGTGATCGACTCGCTGATTGATGCCGCGAATAACGGCAAGCGAGTGACTGTGGTCGTCGAGCTGCAGGCGCGTTTCGATGAGGCCGCCAACATCCAGTGGGCCAATCGACTCACAGAGGCAGGCGTCAAGGTGCTGTTTGGGATTCCCAGCCTGAAGATCCACTCCAAGCTCTGTGTCATCACCCGCCATGAACAGGGTGAGAGGGTGCGCTACGCGCATATAGGGACCGGTAACTTCAACGAAAAGACCGCCAAGATCTACACCGATTTCTCACTGTTCACACGCAACCAGGAAATTGCCAATGAAGTGAACAATGTGTTTGAGTTTATTGAGCACCCCTTCCAGCGTTTCAAGTTCAACCATCTGATGGTCTCGCCCATCAACTCGCGACGCCATATCTACAGTCTGATTGATAACGAGATCAGCAACGCCAAGTCTGGCCTGCCTGCCCGGATCACCCTCAAGATCAACAACCTGGTGGACAAAGGCATGGTCACCCGGCTCTATGCCGCCAGTCAGGCCGGAGTCAAGGTGCGGATGATAATCCGCGGCATGTGCTCTTTGATACCTGGCCTACCCGGCATCAGCGACAATATCGAGGTGATCAGCATAGTCGACCGTTATCTGGAGCATCCTCGCGTCATGGTGTTCCATAATAATGGTCAGCAAAAGGTCTATATTTCATCGGCCGACTGGATGACCCGCAACCTGGATTTCCGTATTGAAGTTGGCACCCCCATCTATGATGAAAACTTACGCCAACAGATACTGGACATTCTGGAGTTGCAGTTCTGCGATACCACCAAGGCTCGGGTGATCGATGTGACCCAGTGCAATAACTATGTCGCTCGGGGCAACCGCAAGAAGTTGCGTTCCCAGATCGCCATCTATGACTACTTGCGTCAACGGGAGCAAGAACCCTATGCCAAATAATGTGCTGGCCGCCATCGATCTGGGCTCCAACAGTTTTCATCTGGTGGTAGCCCGGATCCTGGATGGCCGGATACAAATCATCGACAAGCTCAAGCAGCGAGTCCGATTGGCCGAGGGGATGGATGACGACAAACAGCTCAACGAGGAGGCCATGCAACGAGGCCTGGATTGTCTTGAGCTCTTCGCTGAACGGTTAAGTGGTATCAACCCAGATACAGTGCGGATCACCGGCACCTACACCCTGCGGGCCGCCGCCAACGCCCAGGTCTTTTTGGACCGAGCCAGAGCCCTGCTACACCACCCCATAGATATCATCTCGGGCCAGGAAGAGGCCCGCCTCATCTATCAGGGGGTTGCCCATACCCAACACCTGGAGGGGCGCGTACTGGTCATTGACATAGGCGGAGGCAGTACCGAACTCATCATAGGGGAAAAATTCACCCCCTTGGCGCTCACCAGCCGCAAGATGGGCTGTGTCACCTTCACCAAACAGTTCTTTGCTAATGGCAAGTTAAATGAAAAGAACTTCAACGCCGCCATACTGGCAGGGCTCCACCAGCTCGAACCCATACTGACCCAATATCAGGGGTTAGGCTGGCAAACCTGCCTGGGCAGTTCTGGCACCATCAAGACAGTGCGGGAGCTGCTGGTCAGCAAAGACGAAAATGGCATCCTCACCCTGGCCCAACTGGAGCGGTTGAAAAACCGCCTCATAGCCCAAAAGCGCGTAGAGCAACTGGAGCTGCCAGGGTTGACTGAAGATAGGCGCCCCATTCTGGCTGCCGGGGTCGCCGTGCTCATTGCCCTGTTCCAGGGGTTAGGCATAGAGCGCATGGAGTATTCTGATGGTGCCCTGCGTGAAGGCTTGCTGTATGAGTTTGAGCAGCGCCAACAGCATCAGGACATCCGCGCCCGTACCGCCTTTGGCATCGCCGAGCTCTATCACATAGACAAACAGCAGGCGGCCCGGGTCGAAGCCACCACTCTGGTGCTATTTGATCAGGTGGCCAGGGCCTGGGAGCTAGATGCGGAGCTCTACCGCCCCTTACTCTGCTGGGCAGCCATGCTGCACGAGATCGGGCTCGCCATTAACTACACGGCAATCCAGCGCCACTCGGCTTATATTCTGGAGAACTCAGATCTGCCCGGTTTCAATCTGGAAGAGCAGAGCTGTCTCGCTACCCTGGTGCGGTTTCATCGCAAACCGATACGCCGCCAGGAGTTCAGCCCCATCCCCAACTACCCCGATCAAGCAATCTGGCGTTGCATCCGCATTCTGCGCCTGGCTATCGCCTTGAATCATAGACGGTTGGATCATCTGCTGCCTGCACTCACGCTCTCAGCCGAAGGCGCTCGCTGCATACTGACACTCCCGGCTAGCTGGTGTGAGGCCAATCGCCTGCTGATGCAGAATCTGGAGCGGGAGCAGGAGTATCTGCAAGCCCAGGGCTGGCAGTTGGAATTGATACAGGCGAGCTGAAGGTAAGATCCCCATTAAACCAAAAGGCCAGTCATTACTGACTGGCCTTTTTCATGACGCTACTTATGCACTACTCGACTTAGTGAATGAAGTGGCTCAACAGATAGAACATGCCACCGGAGAGCAAGATGGTCGCTGGCAGAGTCAAGACCCAGGCCAACATGATGCTTTTGACCGTGCCGGATTGCAGGCCGGTGCGATTCATCACCATGGTACCCGCTACCGCCGAGGAGAGCACATGAGTCGTGGATACCGGCATGCCGGTAAGACTGGCGATACCGATGGCCGAAGCCGCGGTGATCTGGGCTGCCATCCCTTGAGAGTAGGTCATCCCCTTCTGGCCAATCTTCTCACCCACAGTCAGCACAATCCGCTTCCAACCTATCATGGTGCCACCACCCAGGGCCAGAGCCACGGCTATGATCACCCAGAGAGGGGCATATTCGGTGGTCGCCGTCAGATCCTTGCGCAACTTGCCAAGGTCTTCACGCTCCTTGGCGCTAATGGTTTCCATCTTGCTGACTTTCTTCGCGGTATCATCGATACAGAGCAGCAGACGACGCACCTGACGACGCGCTTCAGTGTCTAGCTGAGTATAGCTGGTCACAGTTTCTAACTTCTGGGTCAGCGTCTGAATAGCCGGGATCGTCTGCTGGGCATCGCATTTGAAGATGGGAGGCAGAGTATGGTTGGCATCCTGGCCCAGCACCATAATGGAGGCCAGTTGCTCCTGATTGCGCTCGTAGAAGCTCTGCATGTGCAAGGCCGCATCATGGGTACGAGCTATCTGATAGGAGGTGCTCTCCAGATTGACCACAAACTGACCCGGCACGACGCCAATCAGCACCAGCATGATCATGCCAATCCCTTTCTGGCCGTCATTGGATCCATGCACAAAGCTCACACCCATAGCCGAAGCAATCAGGGTAAACCGAGTCCAGAACGGCGGGTGCTTCTTACCATCCACTAGCTGACGCTCTTCAGGTGTCTTGTGCATCTTGCTGACACCCCAAATGCGTTTGGCCAGCAGCAACAACAGACCGGCGACCATGAAACCCACAGTCGGCGAGATGATGAGCGAGAGCATGATATCAATGGCCTTCTGCACATTGATACCCGAGCTGATGGGCGCACCTGTGATTAACGCATTGGCAGCCCCGACCCCGAGAATGGCACCGATCAGGGTATGGGAGCTGGACGCGGGCAAGCCCAGATACCAGGTGCCCAAATTCCAGAGGATGGCTGATGCCAGCAGGGAAAAGACCATTATGATGCCATGTACCGACGCCACATTCAGCAGCAAATCGACTGGCAGCAGATGCACTATGGCATAGGCGACACCCAGGCCACCGAGCATAACGCCGGCAAAGTTGAAGATACCCGATGCCACCACCGCCATATGAGCCGGCATAGCCTTGGTGTAGATCACAGTTGCCACAGCATTGGCGGTGTCATGAAAGCCATTGATAAACTCATAGGCCAAGACAAACACCAACGCAAAAAACAGACCGATGCCGAGTTCAAAACTCAGGCCAGTAAACATATCCAACATAGGTTTTTTTTACGGTTATAGTCGCGAATTGACCGCGGCGGATTATGACAGAAAGATTATCCAGAGAAAGATGACTCATGTTAATTAAAAGGCAAAAAAGGGAAATATAAGGCTTGTTTTTCGCCACTCTGATGCTGTTGTGGTACTTAAGCCGCTCTGACAGCGCACCATTACGGCCCGGCATCGCTGACGCTCTAGCCTCAATTGAAATTCGTTGTTTTCATTAGCGGCTCGCATACATCAGGTAACGTCCCGGCTTGAGGCGGCCAGGAGCTGTCTTCATCTCTTCATCGAGCAGCAACATAATCGACACATATCCATCCTAAGATGGCGACGCCTGAATCGAGGGAGGTGAGTGATGATCAAGATATTCAAGCTGTTCCAACCCAAGCAGATTGCTCGTTATGTCAAAGCCTTTCATTGCGGCATCTTCTTCATTGATGAACAGGGGCCCTACCATTTTGAAAATGGCTCGGTCTGCTATGAGCCCCATCATGGCAACGCCTCACTTAAGTCGATTGCCGAGATCAACCGCGTGGTGCGTGACTTGCGTCGCTTTCATCCCTGAGCTCCTCATTCGATTCAGGCTAAGCCTACTTTTGCTTTTTGTAATTCCTGTGGTTTTCGGCCCGAGCTAGTTTCTCGGGCCATTTTCTATGGATTCAACCACCCCATTGTGAATAGTCACGATCTGCATAAACTTCCCCTTACCCTGGTCATAGGTCCAGCGCTCACCCGCCTTGACTTGGGTCAGTTCCCCCTGTTCAGTTTGGGCCGTGCGCGTGATCTCTTCGACTAACAGAGGTTGGCCGCACTTGGTGAGCAGTGTTACAGTTTGATCCCCCTCAACCACCAGCTTACTGCCACAACGCAGGCTCTGAGCCTGAGCAACCCCCACCGACCCCAGCAACAGGCCTACGATCAGAATCTGTTTCATCATTGTCACTCACCCTGGGAAAATTCTCGCTCAAACCATATCTGGTTGCGCAGAGGCAGACAATAGCCAGTTGTGCCAACGCCATCGGATATGAAGCTGGCTACATATTTCCAGCTGCGAATTCGGCACCAGGCCACTTCTGAGATACAATCCAGATAGAGAGTAGTGGCCGCGGCTCAACGCTAAGCAAGGAATGGGTAAATGAAACAACCAACTCAGACACATGTCAGCCCCAACCGTAGCAGCCTCCATAGCGCTCGAGCGGCTGGCGAGAGCGCCCCTATGCCCGACGCTACCCCCCTCAGCACTCACAAGCCAGCACGAGTACACTTCAGTCGACCGGCACTCATCCTGGCCCTGGGCATGGTGGCAGCCGCCGTCATCACCCAACTGGGTGACGGACAACACTGGTTCACGCCAGAAAATTCCCTGCAACTGACTGATGGCAAGGTGAAGCTGGGGGACGTGTACGCCGAGCACCTGACTAGCCAACTGGTGATCACCCGGGTGGCGGATAACGGCGAGTTACTGCGGGTCGAAAGTTCACCGGCCGAGCTTTATCCCCAGGCTGTAGAAAAAGTGCTGCAGTATATTCAGCTGATCAATGAGCGTGCGCGCAGTGACACCTCGGGCACCTACACCCCGGTACAATTTGATAGCGCCATGTGGAGTAGCGATGTGCGCATCAAGCTGCAAACCACCATAGAGTATCAGAGTCAGTATCAGCCCCAATTCAGCTTCGTGATGGAAAGCAGTGATCGCATTGTCAAAAAGGATAAAGCGAGCATTAAACCTATCTTGGACAGCATGCAAGAGTACGGTAAACAGGCACTCACCACCTACCATGCTCGCTACAGTTTTATTCCCACCCCATAACAGCCGCAGATAACAACCAATAAAAAAAGTGCCGTGAAACACGGCACTTAACATTGGCAATTTCGCATTGGCAATTTCGACTCTGGCGCTTCCTTAGCGGGAAACCACCACTATGCCGGAGGCCGTCACTGTATAGCCTCGTCTGCGATCCTCATCGTGATCATACCCAATCTCGGTACCATCCGGGATCTCAACCCCCTCATCTATGATGGCGCGTTTGATTTTGGCATTGCGCCCCACTATTACCCCATCCAGCAAGATGGAGTCATCCACCTGGCTGAAGCTATTGACGCGGCAACGCGGCCCCAGGATCGAGCGCTGCACCACGCCACCACTGATGACGCAACCACCACACACATAAGAGTCCAGACTATGTCCCCGACGGTCATCATCATTAAATATCGTCTTGGCCGGCGGTAGATTGCTCGGCTTGGTCATGATGGGCCACTTGTAGTTGTAGAGATTCAGCTGGGGTGACACGGCAATCAGATCCATGTTCGCCTCATAATAGGAGTCCAGGGTTCCCACATCCTTCCAGTACCCCTTCTCTTCAGGCGTCATATCCGGGATCAGATTGTCATTGAAGTTATAGGCAAAGACGCGGTCGCCCTGGGCCAGCATCATGGGGATCACGTGCATGCCAAAATCGAGATCTTTAAACAGCTTGCGTCCCTCCTTGATCACACTAATCAATTTTTCCCGGGAGAAGATGTAATTGCCCATGGAGGCGAAACAGGTATCGCGGCCAGGTATGGTGGTCGGTTCCGCTGGTTTTTCGGTGAAGGCCGTTACACGCAATTCATCATCTACCGAAAAGACGCCAAAGCGTTTTGCCTCCGCCTGAGGCACCTCCAGTGCGGCTATGGTGATATCCGCCTGACTGGCACTGTGGAAATCGATCATCTGACGGATGTCCATCTTGTAAACATGATCGCCACCGAAGATGGCCACATAGTCCGCATCAGAGTCCTCGATGAAGCGCAGATAGTGGCTAATCGCGTCCGCCGTCCCCTTGAACCACTCCTCGCCTTCACTGTTAGTCTCAGGCGAAATAGCCTCAAAATATTCATCCCAGCCACTCCATTTATCCCAAGAGTCGCGGATGTGCTTGTTCAGGTAATAGGATTGATACTGGGTGAGTATGTAGACATTCTTGATGCCCGAATTGAAAAAATTACTCAGCACAAAGTCGATGATCTTGTATTTCCCACCAAAGGGAACCCCTGGCTTGGGACGCGACTGGGTAAGTGGAGCCAACCGTTCCCCTTTACCGCCAGCCAACACCATGGCTATGGTCTTTTTTGCCACCCGATAACTGGTTACCATTGTTGTCTATCCTTATATCTCTAGTTGTGTGCTCTACGGAATGCAGTTGGTTCATGCCAAAACAACCCTGAAAACGCATTCAAGGTAATATTGAGTCTACCTATCTACCATAACGATTCTGCTAGCTGGATCATGTTTTCAAACACCAGTGAAAAGGGTTTCAGAGTCTAAGCATTCAGCCAAGCAGCATCAACGTGACCTTGATCCTGAGTTTAGGTACATTGGGCGCCATCTGCCACCGCACTAGACGATTATCCATGCCCCCTTCTCACCTCAGAGCCGCCCTGCTCGCCTTACTGCTGCTAGGCTTGTGCGCCTGCAGCAGTTTCGCCTCGCTGGAGCAACCTACTATCAATGTCAAAGCCATTCACCTCTTGCCTGGTAAGGGGCTGTTACCCGACTTAGCCATTGATCTGCTGGTCAGCAACCCCAACTCAGTGCCCCTGCCGTTGCGCGGCTTCGCCTATGAGCTCTCCTTGAACAATCACAGGGTACTCAGCGGGGTTGCCAATCAACTACCCACTATCGCCGCCTACGGTGAAGCCATGGTGACACTCAGCGCCACTCCAGATGTGCTGGGTTCAGCCGAGCTGGTGCAACAACTGATGCAGCGACCCCAGGCTCATCTCAACTACCAGCTGCAAGGCAAACTGGATCTGGGGGGGCTGCTGCCCACCTTGACCCTGGAGCGCACTGGCGAACTACCCATCAGCCGCTAAACCAGAAACCTGGCTCTAACAACCAGGATCTAACAACCAGGATCTAACAACCAGAGCCCAGCCATTCCACTCTGGGCGAAACAGCGGAAATCACATACATTAGGGCCACACTCCAAGGTGCCCACTTGGTTCCATATCACGAGTTACGAAGATGACGCTATTTACCCAGCTCCGCACCCACCCCGCACTGACATTCGTTGGCTTGGCTGCCGCCGCGGGCGGTCTCTATCTGCTGCTGGCACCAACGCCCCCCTCAAATGCCCCCGCGCTCGGCTCGGCTCAAGCGGCCCTGAGCGTCACCGTCACCACGCCCCGCCAGCAGAGTTGGCCGCAACAGATCAGCGCCAATGGCAACATCACCGCCTGGCAAGAGGCGATCGTCGGCGCCGAAGTCGGTGGTCTGCGTCTGACCGAGGTGTTGGTGAATGTGGGTGACAGGGTGCGAAAAGGAGAGCTGCTGGCCACGTTGCAGCAAGAGACAATTGCTGCCGACTTGGCCCAGACCCGCGCCAGCTTGGCCGAGGCCCAGGCCACTCTGCTCGATGCCAAGAGTAATGCCGAGAGAGCCAGACGCATACAGAGTAAGGGTGCGGTCAGTGAGCAACAGGCCAGCGCCTATTTCACCGCCGAACTGACCGCCCAAGCCAGGGTTGAGGCGCTCAAAGCCCGGCTCCAGAGTGATACTATACACCTGAGTCAGACCCGGGTGCTGGCGCCAGACAATGGCACCATCACGGCACGTAATGCCACACTGGGAGCCGTAGTCCAGACCGGCGATGAACTCTATCGACTGATCCGCGGCGATCGCCTGGAATGGCGCGCCGAACTGCCTGCTACCGAATTGGCCCAGATCCGCCCCGGCATGGCCGTCAGAGTGACAGCACCTGACGGCACAGATTTGGTCGGCACGGTACGCACAGTGGCCCCCACCCTGGATCCCCAGACACGTAATGGCCTGGTGTATGTCGATCTGAATAGCCACGGCAGTGTGCGTGCTGGCATGTTCGCACGCGGTGAGATCCAGACCGGTGAGCAGCAACGACTGACCCTACCCCAAGCGGCGGTACTGTTACGGGACGGCTTTCACTTTGTCTACCGGCTCAATGCCAAGCAAGAGCTGATCCAGAGCAAGGTCAGCGTCGGACCACGCCGTGGCAGCGAGATAGCCATTCTCTCCGGTCTCAAGGCTGGTGAACGGGTGGTTGATAGTGGCGTCGGTTTCCTCAACGATGGGGATAGGGTCAGAGTCGTTGCCTCACCGGTAGTGAAGTCGGAGAGCGGCTCATGAGTCTTTCCAGCTGGTCAATCCGCAACCCGATCCCCACTGTGCTGCTATTTGTGATGCTGACCCTGCTAGGTCTGATGGGTTTTCGGCTGATGAAGATCCAGAACATGCCGGATATCGATCTCCCCATGGTGATTGTCTCGGCCTCACTGCCAGGCGCCGCCCCCTCCCAGATGGAAAGCGAGATAGTCCGCAAGATCGAAAACTCGGTGGCGGCACTGCAAGGCGTCAAACACATCTACACCACAATCCAGGATGGCAGTGCCACCATCACGGTGGAATTTCGCCTGGAGAAATCAACCCAAGAGGCCCTGGATGACGTGCGCGATGCCGTCAGCCGCATTCGCTCCGAGCTGCCAGGCGATATGCAGGATCCGGTGATCAGCAAATCCAACCTGGCTGGCACCCCGATCCTCACCTACACGATCGCCTCCAGCCGCATGGATGATGAGGCTCTCTCCTGGTTTGTCGATAACAACATCAGCAAGAGCCTGCTGAGCATCAAGGGCGTGGGAGCCGTGAGCCGGGTCGGTGGTGTTACCCGCCAGATCCGGGTCGAGCTGGATCCAGATCGGATGCAGGCCCTGAATATCACTGCCGCCGACCTCTCGCGCCGGGTACGGCTCATCCAGCAGGAGGCCTCAGGGGGGCGAGCCGATGTGGGGGGCACAGAGCAATCGGTACGTACCATAGCCACGGTGCAGAGCGCCGAAGAGCTGGCCGCCCTGGAGCTGCCGTTGGCTGATGGCCGAGCCATTCGCCTGGATCGGATCGCCAGCGTCACTGACACCATAGCGGAACCGCGTAGTCAGGCTCTGCTGGATGGCCGCCCCGTGGTCGGTTTCGAGATAGTCCGCAGCCGCGGCGCCAGTGAGGTAGCAGTGATGGAGGGGGTGCGCACCGCCCTGGCCGAACTCAAGGGCAAACACCCGGATATTCAGATCACCGAAGCCTTCAACTTCGTCAATCCTGTGGTGGAAAACTACGCCAGCTCCATGTCCCTGATGTACGAGGGGGCCTTTCTGGCCGTGGTGGTAGTTTGGCTGTTTTTGCGCAACTGGCGCGCCACCCTGGTCTCTGCCACCGCCCTCCCCCTCTCCATCATTCCCACCTTTGGGGTCATCTACTTTCTGGGCTTCACCGTCAACCAGGTCACCCTGCTCTCCCTGTCGCTGGTGGTCGGCATTCTGGTAGATGATGCGATTGTGGAGATCGAGAACATAATCCGCCACCTGCGCATGGGCAAGAGCCCCTATCAGGCAGCCATGGAGGCGGCCGACGAGATCGGCTTGGCGGTGATCGCCACCAGCTTCACCCTGATCGCCGTGTTCCTGCCCACCGCCTTCATGACGGGTATTGTCGGCAAGTTCTTTGTCCAGTTCGGTTGGACCGCCGCCATCGCCGTGCTCTTTTCCCTGATAGTGGCCCGCATGCTGACCCCCATGATGGCCGCCTACCTGCTCTCCACCACCATGACAGACCACGGCCAAGCCGCCTGGGAGCGACTCTACCTGCGCCTGGCCACCTGGTGTCTGCAGCATAAGTTCAAGACGGCCCTCATCAGTGGTCTCTTCTTTGTGGGAATACTCTTCGGGCTGACGCCACTGCTGCCTACTGGCTTCATTCCGCCGGATGATCTCTCCCAAACCCAGATCAGCCTGACGCTCCCCCCAGGCAGCACCCTGCTCCAGACCCGGGCCGCCGTCGATCAGGCCGAACAACTGGCCTGGCAACAGCCCCATGTAAAGAGCATTTATACCACCCTAGGCGGAGGCGCCTCGGGCAGTGATCCCTTTGCCCCCCAAGCCAGTGGTGAAGTGCGCAAGGCCACCTTGACCATCAACCTCACCCCGCGAAGTGAACGAAGCGGAGTCAAGAAACAGCTGATAGAGGCTCAGTTGCGTCAGAGCATGGAGCAGATACCCGGTGTGCGCGTCAAAGTTGGCCTGGGCGGCTCGGGCGAAAAGTATCAGTTGGCGCTCTCCGGTGAAGAGGGTGAACAGTTGGCCATCTTCGCCCGCCAAGTGGAGCGCGAGATGCGCGCCATTCCTGGCGTCGGCAATGTGACCTCCAGCGCCAGCCTGGTACGCCCCGAACTGGTGATCCGCCCCGACTTTGCCAAGGCGGCCGATCTGGGGGTCACCGCCGCGACCATAGCCGACACGCTGCGCATCGCCACCATGGGTGACTATGAGCAGAACATGGCCAAGCTCAACCTGGCCCAGCGCCAAGTGCCCGTAGTGGTCAAACTCAAGGATGCTACCCGCGAAGATCTCAGCCGCTTCGAACGTCTGACCGTCCCCGGTAGTCGCGGTGCCGTGATGCTGGCCAATATTGCGGATATCCATCTGGCCAGCGGCCCGGCCCAGATCGACCGCTTCGATCGTGCGCGGAACATCAATATCGAAGCGGAACTCAATGGCATAGCCTTGGGGCAAATGGAGCAGGCGGTGGCCACACTGCCAAGCCTGCAGTTGATGCCAGCCGGGATCAGCAAGACGGCGGTAGGGGATGCCGAGGCCATGGGCGAACTGTTCCAGGGCTTCGGTCTGGCGATGATCACCGGGGTACTCTGCATCTATGTGGTGCTGGTGCTGCTGTTCAAAGACTTCGTGCAACCTGTCACCATACTGGCCGCGCTGGTACTCTCGGTGCCCGGTGCCATCCTCGCCCTGTTTATCACCCATACCGCCCTGTCGATGCCGGCCATGATTGGCCTCATCATGCTGATGGGGGTGGCCACCAAGAACTCCATCCTGCTGGTGGAGTACGCCATCATGGCGCGCAAGCAAAAGGGGCTAGATCGTTGGCATGCTCTGCTGGATGCCTGTACCAAGCGGGCTCGCCCCATAGTCATGACCACGGTCGCAATGGGGGCCGGTATGCTGCCGATCGCGTTGGGCATAGGCTCTGACCCCAGCTTTCGCGCCCCCATGGCCATAGTCATCATAGGCGGGCTGATCACCTCCACCTTCCTGAGTCTACTGGTGATCCCTGTGGTATTTATTTACGTGGATGATGTGCGCCAGTGGGCGCTAGGCTGGATGAAGCGAAAAGCGGCGGCCTGAGTTCAAGCTTCGTCACCCTGCCTGATCTCTCAACAGGGTGACGATTAACGGGTGAGGTTTCAGCTGATACAGTTAGAGTTGTTCCCCAAATCTGCTCTTGAGCTGATGTTGCAGCACCGCCAGCATGCTGGCCCCGGAGAGGCCGATCATCAAGGCGCCGTTCACCGCCTCCAATGGCCCCAACAACCGCCACGCTGGCGTCATGACGATATCACCGTAACCCAGGGTGGCGAAGTTGACCCCGGAATGATAGACAGCCAACTCCATAGTATCGAACTCCCCCAAGAGCCAAAACAACAGACCCCAAAGGGCAATCTGCATAAAATTCCCCAACATTAAAATGGTGATCACCCCGAAGAGCGGCAATGCACCAATGGAAAAACGGGTCGGTTTACCAAGCCGACTCAGGTAATAACGCACACTCCAGACGCTGATCTGGGACTGCAGCAACATATTGCCCAAAATAACCGGCATCCCCACCAACAACACACCTAACATCGTCGACTCCTGTCATCCCTTACTCATTGATGCTGAATATTCTGCCAAAGTTTGGCACTACGCCCCCCGAGAGCAGACCGGCGCACAATAATTCATATGGAGCTATCTGCACTAAAGTCTGCCTCACTTTGGGCCTGTAGCCGCCCACTGCGGCATGCCTTGCGAAACAGCTCATAATCTTGCTCAACCCGCTGCGCATAGCTACGCCCATACTTCACCAAGGCCTCGGCAAACGCCTCGCTCCCACCGATATAACCGGCGATCTCGGGTGCCATACCACCCGCACGGGCATGAGCTCGCGCCAGCACCCAACCACAGATCCCGGCATATAAGCCAAACAACTCGGCATCATAAAGCTCCAGTTGAGGGGTCAGCTTCATATCCCGCAGTTGGCGCAGAAAGTAGTGCCGCCCGCGGGGACCACTCGCCCACCCCAGGAAGGCATCGCTCGACGCCTGCATCATCCGCTGCCCTATCACCACCCGCTCGCCTTGATGCGCATACCCTGACGTACCCGCAGGCACATAACCCGCCAGTACCGACTCGCGCGCCTCTTTGATCTGCAAAAACAGCGGCCGCTGCATGGCATCGGTCAACAGCATCACCAGGCAACGGGTGCCCACACTACCCACTCCCACTACCTTGAAGGCCAGATCCTGCAGGGTAAAATAACCCAACAACTGACGGTGGCTGGCACTCAGGGTCTGCAAGTACTGCTCATACATGCCGACAAAGAGGCTCCGCCACTCCTGGGCGTTCATCCAGCCATCTTCGGCCGTCAGCAAAGAGCTGCTGCCATGCAGATGGAACAGACATGGCGGCGCATCTTTCAGTAGCCAGCTCTCGCCCTGCCGTTCGGCAATTCGCGGCAACAGCTCATCATGCGTACGGCGCGCCGCCCGCTCCATCGCCTGGCGCAACAGGTGTCGCGCCGAAGCATGCTCTACACTCTTGAGCAGACGGTCAAAACTGAGTCGATCATACCAGATCTCCAACGCCCCCATCTGCGCATAGTTGGCCATGTGCTGACGGTAGCTGGTGACCAACTGCCATACCAGCTCATCCGCCGCCTCAGGTTTAAAGCCGAAGTGGGTCGCCGCCACGTGGAAACTGGCCACCAGGCGTTTAAGATCCCACTCCCAGGGGCCAGGATGGGTTTCATCAAAGTCATTCAAATCGAAGACCAAGGTGCGCTCAGGCGTGGCAAAACCACCGAAGTTGAGCAGATGACAATCGCCACAGATCTGCTGGATCAGGCCACTGCAAGGCGTAGCTGCCAGATCATGAGCCTGTAATAGGGCCGAGCCGCGGAAAAAAGCAAAGGGAGAACTCAGCATGCGGCCATAACGTAGCGGCACCAGACGCTGCAGGCGATCGTGACTCGAGCGCTCCAGCAAGGCCACCACATCACGCTGGGTTTGCCCAACCTCGGCCTGGGCTTTGCGCGGAATCTGCTTCCGCAACTCACGGCCGTTATCTAGCCGCTCCTGCAATAACTTCTGTGCATGGTTCATATGCCAAGTCCCGGTGCCTCCAGTCGTTACTATTAACTGTAGTCAATCGTGCCGAGCATTAACCACTCTGAGCGGAGTAGCGAACAATAAAAGCGCGCCTGACGCCCCCCAGCAGGCTCGAAGAGCAAGGCCACGAGTATTAGCCTATGGCCGGTTACCTGGCCCACACCGATCAGGGAGAGCGCCGCCAGAGCACAAGCCGGGAACTCGCTGCAAACATCCAGGCTCAAGTTAACGCCAATCAGGCAACCCAACACAATCAGAATAAATCGATATCGAAATAAGCACGCCCGTCTCTTGTTGTGCACACAGACCAGTTGGGGCCTTGCTCTTCAGAGCCAGAACCGAGAGTGAATCCCAGCCTGACCCACTACCAACTAGGTATCTGTTGGGTTTTAGGCTGTTTTTACGCGCAATAAAAAAGCAAGGCTCGCCATCTCTGCCGAGCCTTGCTACCAGTCAGTTCGGGCATGAGCTAGCTAAGCTGTCGCCGGATCAGCACACTCACGGCTTAAGCACCACCGGGCTCGCCGGTAAACTCAATCAGCAGATCCTCATCCGTCACTATGGTCTGGCAGGCCAGACGGTAGGTAGGCGGCAGATCCTCCACCAGCGCCCTCTCCTCTTCGCTGGCGGGAAGCTTGCCCAGCGATTTCAGTACGATCCTCTCCTTATCGGTGAGGCTCATGCCCTTGATGCGCATGCCATCCAGATGGATCACCTTGATGAGGCAAGCGCCACATTTACCATCTTCACAGTCACTGGGGATCTTGATGCCGTTAGCCTTGGCGACCCCCAATACGGTCTCACGCTTACCGGCAACCGCAATTACCTTCTTGTTTTTTTCCATGGTCGGAGATGAAAAGTAAAGATTGGCCATTGTTTAGCCCTCACGATAAATGAATGAGCTGTGACCTGAGCAAGAAGCGAACCAAGGTTTAATGCATTGATTTTGCATCATTAAATCTTAGGCCGGAAAGGGGTTGGCGCACAGGGCACATAAGTTTGTCGTACAAATGGCGGGTATACCCCAATGACAGCCCCAAGAAGAGCCCCAAAAGGGAGATATATGTCCTTTGGGGTCACGTTATCCCCAGGCGAGACAAAATCGGGGGCATTGCAGCAAGAATGGCTCCGCGCTTATCGCAACGCCGTGCTCTGCCGGTCCACTCTATTAGCAGCAGATAGTCCTTGAGGGTGTAGGGCAAGCCCCCCGGCTGGGTCGTTGTTCCTGCAAAGGGTAATCAGGCAGGATGGCTTGGCCGTCGAGAATCCCCCTAAATTGAGCCATCAGCCGGGCAGGCACGCCTCATCCCTGGACGCCTAAGCGTGTAAAATCGCCGCCATCACAGCATGAGCTAACACTCACTACGCAAGGACAAGCAGGGTGACCAGACATCAATGGAATGATCAGCAAGGAACCTTCCAGCCCGACAGCGCCATAGACTTTTTGCCACAGTCCCGATTGCGCGAGCTGCAACTGCAACGACTCAAGGCGATCACCGCCCATAGCTACCAGCATGTACCGCTCTTTCGCCAGCGCATGGATGCATCAGGCGTCCCCCCCGAGGCCATCCAGAGGCTGGAAGATATCCGCTTGCTGCCCCTTAGCAGCAAACAGGATCTGCGCGATAGCTACCCCTATGGTCTGTTTGCCGTCCCCATGAGTGAGGTGGTGCGCCTGCACGCCAGCTCGGGCACCACGGGCAAACCCATAGTCGTCGGCTACACGGCCGCAGACATGGAGATCTGGAGTCAGGTGGTACGGCGCACACTCCATGCCGCCGGGTTTCACCGTGGCGATGTGGTGCAAAACTGTTACGGCTATGGTCTCTTTACCGGCGGTCTGGGGCTGCATGGTGGGCTAGAAAGCCTGGGTGCCACCGTCATCCCCATCTCCGGAGGCAATAGCGAACGGCAATTGATGGTGATGAAAGATTTCCATGTCACGGCCATCTGCGCCACACCCAGCTACTTTATTCATCTGATGGAGGTGGCCAGCCGCATGGGGCTGGACTTCAAACGGGATCTCCAGATCAAGCGCGGCGTCTTTGGGGCCGAGCCCTGGAGCGACGGCATGCGCCACTACATTCAGGAACAGACCGGCATAGAGGCGTATGACATCTATGGCCTGAGCGAGATCATCGGGCCCGGCGTGGGAGCCGAGTGTCATTGCCGCAGCGGACTGCATATCTTTGAAGATCACTTTCTGGTGGAGATCCTCGACCCCGACAGCCTGCAGCCCGTCGCCGATGGTCAGGAGGGGGAGCTGGTGATCTCCACCCTCAGCAAGCAGGCCATGCCGCTGCTGCGTTACCGCACCCGGGATATCTCCGCCATCGAGCCCGCCCCCTGCGCCTGTGGTCGCACCCTGCGCCGCATCAAACGCATCAGCCGACGCAGCGACGACATGTTGATCATTCGCGGCGTCAATATCTTTCCCGGCCAGATAGAAAGCGCACTGCTCAAGGCCGCCCCCGACCTGCCCCACTACCAGATAGTGCTGACCCGCCACTCGGGGCTGGACCGGATCTGCGTGCAGGTGGAGCAGGCTGCCGGGATGACCGCCGAGGCCGGGCACCCGCTGTCGCGGCGCATCGCCCAGGCCCTGGAGCAGATCACCGGCTTGCATATGGAGGTCACCCTGGTAGCAGCGGGCAGCTTGCCGCGTAGTGAGGGCAAGGCCCAGCGGCTGCTGGATAGGAGAGCCGAGAGCTAGAGAGGATCCGGATAGACAGCCGCCCCCTGGCGACCAAGCAGCTCATCGCGTAACCCGTAGATGGCCTGCAGGATCTCATCGCTGATCTGGTGATATTTATCGTTATCCAGCGGCAGATAGCGAGCCTTATCAATCCGATAGGGCTGGCCAATCTTGCACTGGATCTTGCTAAAGGGGCGAAAACTGCTGATCAGCGCCATGGGGATCACCGGTGCATCAGCGGTCACCGCAAAAAAGCCGGTGCCCCGCTTGGCCCTCACCCGCTGCAATCCCCTGACCCGGGTCCCCTCGGGAAACATACCCAAGACTTCACCAGCCTCCAGCACCGCCAACGCACGCTGTTGTGCCAGCTCATCCCGTTGCCCGCGCGCCACCGGAAAGACCCCCAGACGCGAGAGATAAAAAGCGATCAACGGGTTGGCAAACGCAGAGTCTTTCCCCATAAACAGTGGCTGCCGGGGAAAGAAGCCATAGTAGAAAAAGGGATCAATCCAGGCACTATGATTGGAGCAGAGCACCAGCTTGCCCTGCGGGGGCACATGCTCCAGCCCCTGGATCTCGACCCGGTAGAGCAAGCCGAGTACGCCCCGAACCAGCCAGCGCGTCAGAATAAACAACCAGCCGCCGGTAACCAGAGAAACGCGCTTATCCCATGCCATAAAAAAGAGTGCTCCAGAGTAGATGCCTGCCAGCCGACAAATGCCGCCCATGACCATAACCGGCAAATAGTGCGCGAGCCCCCCACACCACGCAATCGGTGAATGGCATCACTTCAGCCTGCCGTAGGGCAAATGACCAACACTATTGCACTAAAGCTAACGACCGTTTGTGCATGGCGGTTGACCTCGCCGTTGGATAACGAGACCGAGTGGATGTCCTCTAGCTTCTCTTATGGGCGGAGGTTAGCTCCTGCCACTCTCCGGCTCAGTCACAAACGCCACCTGGTGCAACCCCATGTTTGACAGCTCGGCCAACAGGCTGGCCAACAAACCATACGAGAGTTGCCGATCCACATAGAGTTGGACCGGCGGCAGCTCGGGCTGGTTGGTGAACTTGCTCAGATGTGCCACCAAGGCATCATGGCTATAGCGAACGCCATTGCAGTAGTAGTGGCCCTGGGCATCCAGCGACAACATGATGCTCTGAGGCCTGCTCTGGTTAAGCTGGCTACTGGCCTGGGGCAGCTCCATCTTGACCGAGTGTGTCAACAAGGGGGCCGTGATGATGAAGATGATGAGCAACACCAGCATGATGTCGATCATGGGTACCATATTGATCTCGGCCATGGGTTGGGAGCCACTCCCCTCATGCTGATGAAAATTCATGCCATGGCTCCTGCGGCCAACCAGGCCGGTGTCGGCTCACGTCTGGACTCTGTTGCCATAAGCGGCAACTCGCACGCCAGCAAGGCATAAAGCTCATTGGCAAAGCCATTTAACCCCACGAGCTCCCGGCGATTGAGCCTGACAAAACCGTTGTAGGCCAGCACGGCCGGTAACGCCACCACCAACCCGACTCCCGTCATGATGAGGGCTTCCCCGACAGGACCCGCTACCTTATCCAGAGTACTCTGACCGCTTTGCGCTATGCTCTGCAGCGCATGAACTATGCCCCACACAGTGCCAAATAAACCCACGAAGGGGGCACACGCCCCAATGCAGGCCAGCAGCGTCAAACCCGATTCTAACCCGAGCTTTTCCCGCTCCAGTTGCTGCCCAATCGAGGCCTCCAGCCAGGGCCCACTTTCAACCTGAGTCAGGTTTTTCTTCTGGATCTCCTGCCAGCAGTGCCAAGCCGCCCGCATCAAACGGCGCTGGGCACTCTCACGGCTTTGGCTCAGTAGCAGAGGCAACTGCTGGCGCTGTTGCAACCAGACGAATTGTTGCCGGATCTCGCGCTCCCTGCTTGCCCGCCACCAGCAAGAACCGAGCCGATGGCAGATCTGATACCAACAGAGCAGGGACATCCCCACCAAGAGGTAAAACGCCAGGGCGCCGGGGCCACTGCCCACCAGTTGCAGCCAGGGCATAACGCCCTCCCCCTTCAGTAACTCGTTCATGCCTCACCTCGCAAACTAAACTGCACGGGCACCAAGACCCAGGAATCCAGCAACTGCTCACCGGACTTAGCCGGAACAAAACGCCACTGGCGAACCGCATCCCGGGCCGCCTCATCCAGCCTGGCATACCCACTGCTACGGGCCATCAGCACCGTTTTGGCCCCCCCTTGCGCCGTCACCCACACCTTTAACAAGACGCGCCCCTCCTCCCTTAACCGCAACGAGAAGGCGGGATAAGCAGGGATGGGGTTATGCAAATAATCCGCATCGAAACGGGCCTGACTCTGGGCGGGCTCGGCAGCCCCCTCTTGCAGTGAGGCCATAGCCGCTTGCGCGGGCGGCATCTCAGTCGCAAGCGAGCGTGAAGCGGGTGCAGAGCTCCTCTGCTGTGCGATCTTGATGCGCGCTGAACTGGCGGCAGCGCGGCGCGTGGCGATGAGTTTGGGCTTGGCGGCGCGTTTGGCAACGGGAATGGACATAGCCGTGGATCGCAACGGCGTTGCAGTGGGCATCAAAGCCGGGGCTTGAGTTCGCAAATGGGAGTCGCTCACTGGCGTGGCCTGAGCCAGCATAGCAATGCTAAGGGGCTGGGCTTGAACTCCGACAGACGAGGCGGCCAGTGGCGGCGAGGCACCAAACCAGGCTGGCAACCCCATGGCCAAGAGCCCGTGAGCGGCAATAACGCCGAGTAACACTATTCCGCGCCACCACCCTGTATTAGAAGATGGCTCTGGGCTGAGCCAACCCGAACCTTTGAGCACCAAACCGCTCTGTGTCATCTAGCGCCTCCTTACATTGGCTCTGTGTCGATAGTGACTGACGCAGAGAACGCAATTAAGGTGCCAAGCTCTCGGTAACCGGGAAAAACAAGAGCCCTGACCCGGCAAATCCCCCCAGCCTCCCTGATTTGGAGAGCTGAGCCCGCTGTTTCATCTGAGATGAGCGACGCGCCCTGTTAGCGCGACCGAAAGGGAAATGGATCGATAATGTACCCGGATGCACAACAGCGCCGTTAAATGTTCCAATCGGTACGCAACGGATCACTCCCTCTACCCTGCGGTTCGTTTCTATCTGCTGCTTGGCTGCTGCTTGGCTGCTGCTTGGTCTGAGCACAACTCATTGTGATAAGCTCATCTCGACTTGCCCACTATGCGTACAGGAGACTCAAACCAAGATGACAGGCACCAGAACCAGCCAGAGCCATCCGCTGCAGATCGCCGAGGTCAGGGCCAGCCCGGCTCATGGCCGGATCGGCATCACCTTCTGCCCCGGTAAACATGATCAGTTTGCCGTCTCGGGCGCCTGGGCACGGGATCTGGCGCAGGATCTGGACGCCATCGCCGCCTGGGGGGCCCGCGCCGTAGTGACCCTGGTCGAGCCCGCCGAATTGCTGATGCTCAAGGTTCCCCATCTGGGTGAAGCCGTTTATGCCAGAGGGATGGCGTGGCACCATCTGCCCATCGCCGATTATTCAATTCCCGATGAACGATTCGAACAGATCTGGCAGACTCAGGGCCGTGAATTGCGCGGCAGGTTGTGCCATGGCGAAGATATTCTGGTGCACTGCAAGGGTGGCCTGGGCCGCGCGGGCATGATAGCCGCACGCCTGCTGGTGGAGCTGGGCATGGTGCCGGAGGCTGCGATCCATGCAGTGCGCCGTGCGCGGCGGGGAGCCATAGAGACGCCGTCACAACTGGCGCTGGTGCGCCGCACTGTGGCCATAACGGATGCCCAACCCGAATGATCCACCCGATGCCCCTGCTCGATATCAGCCGTATGCAACGCATTGGCGGGCAGATCGGCAGCAACCCGGCCGGTATTTATCAAGATGCCCATGGCTGCCGCTACTATGTCAAAACGCTGGACTCCGCCGCCCATGTCCGCAACGAACTCATCGCCGCCCGACTCTACCAGCTTGCCGGTGCCCCTACGCTGACCTACCTCCATACCAAAGAGCCAGAACAGATTGCCACCCTGTGGCTGCCACTGGAAAAAAGTCGGATCAGCCAGTTTAGTGAAGGGGAACGACAACAGGCGCAGCGTTGGTTTGGCGTACACGCCTGGACTGCCAATTGGGATGCTGCAGGCTTACATGGTGACAACCAGGGGCTCTATCAGGGCCAGGTCCTGACCTTGGATGTGGGCGGTGCCCTGGCCTTTCGTGCCCATGGCGATCCCAAGGGCAAAGCCTTTGGCTCCGAGGTAAACGAACTCGATACCCTGCGCAACGACCCGCAGAACCCCCATGCCCTCACACTCTTTGGCAACATGTCAGATGAGGCGCTGGCGCAGGCCATCAGGATAGTGGTCGCCATCCCGGATGAAGCGATCCGGCAGGTGATCATGGCTCATGGCGGCGCCCTGTCGCTGGCCGACAAGATGATTGCCCGCAAGCTGCAGATGGCGCAACGCCTGAGCTGAAGAATACAGAGCCACTAGCAACCACATCTCTCCTCTACAAGCTTCGCCATCTGCCCTCTAACCCGCGGTGTGCATCTGACATTGGACTTTGCACGGCCAGGAACAATGATTTCGGAACAAATTACCTCGAAGAACACCCTTTATGACCCACAGGTACAAAAGGTGAGCAAAACGTACTCATCATCATTGGCACCCCTTAAAAATCATATAGATATGAAAAGCACACTCTTGTTGGCATAACTATTGGAATGCTCTGTATAGACGCACTGCCATCTGTTTTTCAACGGATGATAGGTACAAATACAATAAGGAGCAGAACATGAAAGAATTTCCGGTTTCCCATATTTCTACCCAGGTTGGACTCTACCTGTTACCTCTACTGTGGCTCCCAGCCCAGGCGGCCACGCAGACTCCAGAGGTTCAGCAACTCTCAACTGTTCAAGTCTCGGGCACACCGCAAAGCACGGGCAAGAACCAGGAGGGTTACCGGGTCAGCGAGGTCAATCTCGGCCCGCTGGGCAACAAGAAGGCGCTGGATCAGCCCTATTCGGTGCACAGCCTCTCCGGCGATCTGATCCAGGATCAGCAGGTGGATGGCACCCCTGAGCTGCTCAAGTATCTTCCCTCGACCCAGGTGGAGTATCGCGGCGGCGGCGAGATAGGCCGCCCCCAGTCACGGGGTTTTCAGGCTGATCTGCTGCAGAACACCCGCATCGATGGCTACAGCGTAGGCGCCCACTTTCCGCAACCGGTGGAGCTCTATGAACGCCAGGATGTGCTCTACGGGCTGGCCGGCTCCCTCTATGGCCCCTCCAACGCCGCCGGTATCTTCAATAGCATATTAAAGCGCCCCACCGACACCACCCAGCTCAAGGCGGGGGTGACCTATGAGGATGCGACCCAACTGACCAGCCGTATCGATGCCGGTGGGCGGATGGGAGCCGATGACAAATTCGGTTACCGCCTCAACCTGATGCACGGCGACGGCGAGCGCTATGTGGAAAACAGCAATCTGCGCCGGGAGCTGGCTGGGCTGGCGCTGGATGCCCGCCTCACGGAGCAGACACTGCTGGAGCTAAACACCAGCCGCTACATCTATGATCAGACCGGCTACCCCGGCAGCTTTGCCATCGGTGCCACCCTGGCCAAGATGCCGGAGGCGCCGGATCCCACCACAGTCGGCTATGGCCAGCCCTTTGCCAACTCCAAGGTGACCAGCGATCTCTATGGCGTGCGTCTCACCCAGCATATCAACCCGGCATGGAAGCTCACCCTGGGTCTCCAGCAGCAGGAGGTGCTGCGCGAGATGCGTAGCGCCAGCAATACCCCAAGTTATCTACCCGCCAGCGACAGCTTCAACCTGCTCGCCAGCAGTAGCACGCCGGAGGGGTACACCAAGCAAAAACTGCTGAGTAACCAGATCTATCTCAACGGTCAATTCAAGACTGGAGAACTGGTTCACGAGCTGGTGCTGGGCAGCAACGGTTACCAGAACCCGGCCTATCAGGCCGCCACCGCCAGTAACAAGAAGGTGATCTCCAGTTGCACCGGTACCCTGGATGCGCCCTGTATCATCAGCCCCGAGCCCAACTGGAGCGGCTACGGCTCCTTTAGCAAGACGGGGCAAAGCCAATACCAGGATCTGTTGCTGGGCGACACCCTGCTCTTTAACGAGCAGTGGTCACTGATGGCCGTGGCCAGCAATAGCTGGATCGACAGCGAAAACTACGCCGATCACAGCAAGGACTACAGCTTTGACCATGCCTTCAGCTACAGCACGGCCCTCATCTACAAGCCCAGAAGCAATATGAGCAGCTACTTAAGCTACGCCGACAGCGTGCAACCCGGCGGCACGGCCCCGACCGGCACACGCAATGCCAACGAGACGCTCAAACCCTACGACACCACCCAGTACGAGGTTGGCTACAAGGTGGAGTTGAGCCGCATCGATCTGTCGGCTGCAGCCTTTCGCATCGAGCGGCCACTGGCCTATACCGGGCTGGATAATGTCTACCGCGAGCAGGGCAACCAGCTCAACAAGGGGCTGGAGCTGATGGCCAAGGGCAAGGTCAGCGACAACACCACCCTGTTTGGCGGCGTCACCTATATCGATGCCAAGCTCAATGACACCAAGCTGGCCAGCACGGACGATAAGCAGGTGATCGGCGTTCCCGAGTGGCAGGCCAACATGCTGGCCAGCTACGACCTGCCCCAGGTGCCCGGCTTGGCCCTCACCGGCAACCTGCACTACACCGGCAAGCGCGCCGCCAACAATACCAACACCCTCTGGGCCGATGGCTACACCACCCTGGATCTGGGCACCCGCTTGAAAACCAAGGCCTTTGGCAAGCCTCTCACCTGGCGCCTTGGCATCAATAACGTCACCGATGAACACTACTGGGCCTCCTTGATGCCGGGCGGTACCGATGGCGATACGGTGGCAGGCGCCAGCGCCTATATGGGTGAACCTCGCACCTTCAAGACCACACTGCAGCTCGACTTCTAAGGAGATAGCAGATGAAACGATTCCAAGCTCTGTTGCCGCTGGCGCTGCTGGCCGGTTTATTCACCCTGATAAGTAGCGTCCATGGTCAGGAGAGCAAGATCGAGACTCGCCAGATGTCTGGTGAACCGGTGACCATTCCGGCTCATCCTGAGCGGATTTATACCTTCTCCCACTCCTTTGCCATCATGGTGGCGCTGGCCCCCGAGCTGCTAAGCGGCGCCCCGGCCAAGTTTCTGGAACGCGCGGGGGCCCAGGCCTATCTACCCGAGGCGGCCCGCCAGCTCAAGCCGCTGCCCCAGGCCGATAATCTGGATCTGGAAGGGGTCAAGGCCCAACATCTGGATCTGGCCATCGGCTGGGATACCCAGGGGTTTCGCCGCGAGCAGGGAGCGCAACTGGCGCGCATCGGGCTGCCTGTCCTGCTGGTGCAGGTAGACAAGCTCGACCAATACCCGGCCACCTTCCGCTATCTGGGCAAGATCTTCGGCAAACCCCAGCGCGGCGAGGCGCTGGCCAGCTATATCGAGCAGGCCAACCAGCGGCTGCAGCAGGCCACGGCACACATAGCCCCACAACAGCGACTACGGGTCTACTATGCTGAATCTCTGGATGGTCTCACCTCCCAATGCGGCAAGGCGGATAGGGCCGAGGTGATCTGGCTCGCCGGTGCCAGCAATGCCCTGCCCTGTCAGGAGGTGGATGGCTATCAGCAAAAACCGGCCGATCTGGAGAGCAACAACGTGACCCCCGGCTTCGAGAGCCTGCTGAAGCTGGATCCGGATGTCATCATCACCCGCTTTGCCGCCACCGCCACCCAGATTGCCAGCGATCCGCGCTGGCAGCGCCTCTCGGCAGTGCGCAACCACAAGGTCTATGCCATCCCCACCCAGCCCTTCAACTGGTTTGATCGCCCCCCCTCCTATATGCGCATCATGGGTGCCCAGTGGCTGGCCAGCCTGCTCTACCCCGAACAGGTAACGATCGACATCACGAGCGAGACCCGTCACTTCTACCAGCTCTTTTTCAATGTCACCCTGGATGAGCAGGCTCTTACTAAGCTGCTGCAACCCGAGCAAGCCGCAACGGCCCCCGCCACTGACGGAGGTAAATCATGACCACGTCCGCTCTGGCGCTCCCCAGAGCAAGAGGCTTGCAGCTGGTCTGGAAACTGGGCTGGCTGCCCGGCCTGCTGTTATTGCTACTGGCGGTGGTGCTCCTGGCCCTGACCCAGGGCAAGTACCCCATCACACTGGGCCAGATAGGCTCACTGCTGAGCTATCGGCTGGGATTGAGTGAGTTGCCACAACTCGATCAGGAGAATATCCAGAGCGTGCTGCTGGATATCCGCCTGCCACGGGTGGCGGTGGCCCTGCTGGTGGGGTCGGCGCTGGCCAGTGCCGGTGCCGCCTTCCAGGCCATATTCCGCAATCCGCTGGTTTCACCCAGTTTATTGGGGGTGCAAAGTGGTGCCGCCTTGGGCGCCGCGCTAGGCATGTTGCTGGAGTTCGATTGGGCCACCATCCAGCTGCTGGCCTTTGCCCTGGGGTTGCTGGCGGTTGCCGTGGCGGTGGGACTGGCCAACCTGTTTGGCCGCCAGAGCATCATCACCCTGATCCTGGGGGGCATGATCAGCTCGGCCCTCTTTGCCTCTGGACTTGCCATCATCAAGTATGTGGCCGACCCCTATAGCGTGCTCCCCTCCATCGTCTACTGGATGATGGGGAATCTCTCCCAGGCCGATGGCCAGCAGGTAGTGCTGGTGGCCATTCCCATCCTCCTCTGCCTGCTGCTGCTGTCTCTGTGCGGCAAACTGCTCGATGCCCTGGCCATGGGGGATGACGAGGCACGCTCGCTGGGGGTGCCGGTCAACCGGGTACGCTACGGGGTGATCCTGCTGGCGACCCTGATCTCCGCCATGACGGTCTCCATCGCCGGCATCATAGGCTGGATCGGCATCATAGTGCCCCATCTGGTGCGCATGCTGCTGGGGCCCACCAACCGGCTGGTGCTACCGGCCAGCGCCCTGGTGGGCGCCATCTTCCTCATCCTGGCCGATCTTATCTCGCGGCTCATCACCAGCGGCGAGCTGCCCATCGGCATAGTCACCGAGCTGCTGGGGATCCCGGCCTTTATTCTGGTGCTGCACAAGGCGCGAAAGGGGTGGAATTGAAGAGGTCATGCTGATCAGTCAACAGGCTATCGGGTGAGATATCCCCTCTCGCCAACTCGCCATAAACCCTTCCCTGGGGGCTCGATGGTGGCATCCCTGCCACCAACGGTTGGCTCGAAGGGCTATCTCTCCTTCGTTACACCAGGCACCAGGAACGAACAAAGTGGGCAGTGAGTAAATGAATAAAAACCGGAAATTCCATTGAATGAACCATCACAGAATAGGGGGCACACCGTGATTAACGCTAATCACCCCATTCATACCACCTTGCCGCCACAGGGGCTGGCCGCGTGGGATCTGCACTACCGCTATCAGAAACAGCCAGTACTGCGCGGCGCCGAGTTGCAACTGCAACAGGGCGAGTGCGTGGCGCTGCTGGGGCGCAACGGTGCCGGCAAGAGCACACTGCTGCGCCTGCTGCTGGGCTTTGCAGACCCCCTGCAGGGGAGCGTCTGGCTCGATGGTAAGCCACTTGCCAGCTACAGCCGCCAGCAGTTGGCCCGCGCCATCGCCTATGTGCCCCAGCAACATCAAGCCCCCTTTCCCTACAGTGCCCACGAGGTGGTGATGCTGGGGCGCCTGCCCCACCAGGGCCTGTTTGACCAACCCTCGGCGGAAGATGAGGCCCTGGTCGCGCAAACTCTGCAGCGACTGCGCATCAGCCATCTGGCCCACCGTCCCTACACCCGGCTCTCCGGTGGCGAGCGCCAGCTGGTGATGATAGCCAGGGCCCTGGCCCAGGAGGCGCGGCTGCTCATCCTCGATGAGCCGGTCAACGGCCTGGATTACGGTAACCAGTATCGCTTGCTGGAGACGCTCGCTACTCTTGCTGCCGATGGGCTCGGGGCTACGAGTGGGCTCGGGGCTACAAGTGGGCTCGGCATCCTGATGACCACCCACCACCCGGAGCATGCCCTGCACGCCGCCAGCCGCGTCATACTGCTCGATGAGGGGCGCATACTACAAAGTGGCCCCCCCGCGGCGGTGCTGACCCCTGCCAACTTGCAACAGCTCTACGATCTGCCCATCGCCTGTCACACCCTGCAAAGCGGCCGACAAGTGCTGCTGCCCGAGCGCTGCGCAGTGGCCCATTCAGGCTGGTAACACTTGGGCGTTGATTTTGACTTGGGCTTTTGCTTCTTCCCCTTTTTTCAAGGGGAAGGCCGGGATGGGGTTTGGCTCTAGATTTAGGCTTGGTGCGCGTTAAGCCGGTTTAGGCTCAACCTACTGCTCAACTCGGCTAATTGCCGCCTTATATACTTCGCTGCGCTCACGTTTGCCAACGGAAAGGACAATCACGGTAATAATATTATCCTCCACCTGATACACAAGCCGATATCCCGATTGCCGTAGTTTGATCTTGTAGATATTGTCAGCACCTGAGAGCCTTGCGGCAGGCACATGGGGGTTTTCCAGCCGCTCAATTAGCTTTTTCTTGAACTGCTCCCGAACCGTTGAGCCCAGTTTACTCCACTCTTTTTGCGCCGATTTTTTAAACGCCAGGCTATAGGTCATGCACGTTTACCGCTATGCTGGCTTCGCTCTGGCGCTCTCTGGCGATGGCCAGCAGCTCCAGATCCTCAAGCCGCTCCATCAGGCGCTCATAGGCCTCGGCAGGAACACAGTAAAAAGCGGGTTCATTTCTGTTTAATACCGCAACCGGTTCACCATAGGCGCTGCCCACCACCTTCATGGGGTTCGCCTTAAATTCGGTGATGCTGGCCGCTACATCGGCAAGAATTCGCGCCGTCATGATAGATGCTCCTAATCGGTCTCTTATTAGGTCATCATAGTGGTCTTTAAAGCAGGTTTCCAGCCTAACTCCACGCCACCGCCTCTATCCGCTCGCCTTGCCTTAGGGCGTCACGCACTTGCAGCATCACCTGCTCTAACTGCTCCAGACGGGTGAGGTTCTCCTGCTCCTGTGGCGAGGTGGTGTAGATGGCGTGGATGCCGCCGTGGCGGATCACCAGGCGCTTGTGGGCACGCAGGGCGAGCAGCGGGTCGTGGGTGGAGATAAAGATGATCTTCTCCTTGCTCACCAAGAGGGCCAGCGCCCGCTCCCGATCGACCCCGGCATTTTCTATCTCATCGATCAGCACTATGGGGGCGGCACCGAGCAGGGCGGTATCGGCTATCATCAGGGCCCGACTCTGGCCGCCTGAGAGCTGGGTGACCGAGGTGCTGGCGTTGAACTTCTCACCCGTCAGCTCATTGGCACACGCTATTACCTGCTCGACCAGGGGAGCCAGGGGCTCGGCCAGACGACAGCGGGCGTGCAGGGTGACAAACTCGGCCACCGACAGATCGACCACAAAGTTCATATTCTGCGACAGTTGGGCTACCAGCCTGTGCTGCAGTGTGCCGCGCAACGCTTCTCCCACAGGGGAGCCATTTAGCAAGATCTGGCGCTGGGTCGGGCTATCCCCCTGGGTAAGAGACTCAATATCCGCCAGCAAGCAGCTCTTGCCCGAGCCGGTCGGCCCCACCACTGAGATGATCTCTCCGGCTCGCACCGTCAACCCCTGTGACTCAGGCTCCCCTAACTTGTTGATCCCCGGAACCAGGGTCAGGCTCTGAACCTGCAGCTCACACGCCTGTCGCATCCGTCCCACCTCTTGCCACATCTGCAACAGATGGGGCAACAAGAGGGCGCGGGGCAGACCGCTATCGGCCACCTGCTCTTCACTCAAGGCCCCAAGCCAGGCGCCGACACTGCCCGCTTGCTGGGCGGGCGAGAGCCCCAGCTCATAGACGAAGCCCGCTATCTCGGACTGGCGCGCCAACAGTTGGCTCATGGGCATGGCACAGAGCTCTGCTTCTGTCATCACGGACTCCTTATGGTTGTTCGCTACTAGCATCTCGTTCAATTGCTTACACATCGAAATTCATCTTCTTCACATTGCCACGCTGGTGCTGCTCACCTATGGCGGTCTCGCCGACGCAGTAAGGGCAGGTGGCCGATGGCATGGGAAAGCGCAGATGGTTGCCCACCAGGGAGGTAAATTCCGCCGCCTGGCTCATGGCGCGGGCCAGCTCGCGGCTCCCCTGCCCCGTGATACCATTGCACAGCAGGGTTCGTGCCCTGGGGTTAGCCAGCCGGGTGTTGAAGGTAAAGACCTCCCGCTCGGCCTGGGAGATGATATCCCCCTTGGTGATCACCACCAGATCAGCCATGCGCAGCATGGGGCCTATCTTCTTGGGGGTATGCACCCCGGCCAGGGCATCGACCACACAGACGGCCATCACCTGTTTGATGTGGGGGGCACAACGATTGCACAAGCCGGCGCTTTCGCTGATAAGCAGATCAAACCCCTGCTGTACTCCCCAGCTCAAGCAATCGTCTATGTTGGTGACAAAGAAGTGATCCGGGCAGAGCGCCCCCGAGAGCCCCACCCGTACCGGCACCTCCTGGCGACGATAGAGTTCGTCATCGGCAGTGGAGAGAGCATCGAACTTCACCACTCCCACCTTGCGCCCCTGGCTGCGCAGTTGCTTGATGGCCTGCACGATCACGGCACTCTTGCCGACTGACGGGGCTCCCGCCACGGTAATTAGCTGCATACGCCCTCCCGACTACCAGTTGCCCACGCTGGCTCAGATTGAATAGGTTGAGATGATTGAATCGATTGAGTCGCTTGCGCAGACCAGCAGTTGAAGAAGTGTTGCTGGGCGGCCTCGCTCTGGGCGTTCATATCCTGAGCGCGAACGTGAGACCAGCCTAACCAGTTAAAACGAGCCGCCTCAGGCAACTGCGCCCACGGCGGTGTCTCGTTTGCGAACAGATCCGCCTGCAGCGCCGACGGGTAAAAGTTGCGGTTGAGCAGACAGGCCAGCTCAGGCCCCAACAGGTAATCGAGCAACGGCTTAACGCGCAAGCGGGCACCCGGCTGAACCATGACGGCGATGGGCATGGTGTAGGCCCCCTCCTCCGGCCAGATGATGCGGGTATGCTGGCGCTGGGGGCAGAGTTGGGCCTGGGCCCAGGGCAGTATGGCAATGGCCCCACACTCGTCACTGCCTGGACGAGCAAAGTCACGCGCTATGCGTGCATGGTGCAGTAAACCACGCACATTGGCGGCAAAGGCCTGCACGCCGCTGGGGCCAAACGCCTGCCACAGATTGAGCAGCAAGAAGCGGTTGCACTCCTGATAGGGCTCATGGGGCGAGGCGCGCCAACCACCGAAGACGATCTGCTGGCGATAGCAAGGGTCGAGCAGATCGGCCCAGCGTCTGGGCAGGGGCAGCGCCCCCAACTTCTGCTCATCCACCAGCAGCACAAAGGGGATGAGTGCCAGCAGTTGAAATATGCCCAGCGGATCAATAAGCCCGGCCTGCTGACACAGGGGGTGATAAGCATGCTGCGGCAACAGAGGTCCACAGCGATAGTGCTCCTGCAACGGGGTGTTGAGCATCTCGGCCGAGCAGGTGACCGCCAGCAGTGCGGGCAGATCCTCGGCCCGACGGCTCTGCATCACGCTGGCAAAGGGGGCAAACCACTCGCCCCCCGTCAGCGCATTGGCCCGCAGGGTTCGACCTGTGGCGGCCTGATGTTGGGCGACAACCCTGTCGATCCCCGCCTTGAAGACAGATCGCAATGGAATGGGCATACGCCCCAGAAAATCAGGGCAAGTGGCCAGTGCCGTCACCAAAGGCGTATGGGGAGCCGCCGCTTGGGCCACCCCAAGCTGCGCCCGGCTCAAGTCAGGCGCAGGTGGGGTAACATGCTCAGCACAGGGTGAATCGACATTCAGCATCTTCACTTTCCCCCGGATAGTGCGGCAAGGATGGCGTCAGGCGAGGCTCAGGCCGCCCTAACGTAGGGTAGGCCTGCAAGCCACCCGGCAGATAGAGGCATCCACTCTGGGCATAGTGGTGCAAGAGAGACTCAGCGGGAGTGGAACGCGCTTGAAGCAACTGGGCCAGGGGGGCCAGCGCCAGTACCCCTGCTCCCATTCCCCGCTGTAGCAGTGCACACCGGGCACTGATGAGTGCCCGCTGAGCACCAGCATAGATCTGCGGCTCATCAAAGCCCTGACGGGCCGCCAATTGAAAGAGTTCGCTTGCGTCCAGCTCAGCCGGCTCGGGCATCTCATCAGCCAGACAGAGCCCTATCAGCAGATAGCAGCAGGCCTGCAGCAACTCTTGGCTGGGTATGGCATCAAAGGCCTTGAACTCAATTCGACCCTGCTCACTCGGCAGCCGGGGCGGATAGATCAGCGGGTGGCGGCTCTCGCTGGTTTCGGTAACGGCGTGTGGTTGATCCTGAAACTTGGCCTGAGCCTGAGCCCAGAACAGCTTGGCGGTAGGGCGCAGGGTATGGCGCTCGAAGGTACGCTTGGACCACCCCTCCCAACGCCGCCCGCTGTAACAAGGAGAGCTAAAGCTAAAGGGAACTATGTAGGGCGCCCAACTGATAAGGCGCCGCGTGGCCGCCAGCGCCTGCGCTTGGGAAAAGTGGGCAAAGGAGAGGTTGATATCGGGGCCAAAGCTCAGGGTCGAGACATGGGCGGCATCATAGGCCTGGTGCTCGGAACGCAGCTGGCGCTCCCAACCGTTTAAGGGGGGCTGATGCTCATACCTGTCCAGATAGGGGTTAAACCCCGCTATCGCCAACTGCATCTGGCGGCTGGCCAACACGCTGGCAAGCGCCTGCTCTATGGCCAGCAAGGAGCCGAGCGCCGCCTCGACACTGGGTCTGGGCGGTGTGCGGATCTCGATCCCCTTCACTGCCAGGGTGGTGAAATGGCCCTGCTCATCGAAACGCTCATCGCCCTCCAGATACCAGTAGCCGCTCTTCACCCCCAGATCGCCGGTCGCCAGACTCAGATCGCAGCACCCTGGCTTATGCGCCAACCAGGCCTGAAGTTGAGCAAACGCCAACGTGGTGTGATCGAGCAACCGCCTCCCGCCGCTCTCTTGCACCGACAAGAGGTACTCGTACTCTATGCCGCAGCGTAGCGATACCTCCTCCACACAGGATCCATAGCTCATAACGCCTCCTTGGAAACTCATAGCCACTGCACCCTATCCTCTGACACGCTCTGCTCTGCCATAGACTTGGCTGACGTTGCCTTGTCTGACATAACCGAGTTCAGAGGCAATGGGGCTGCCCCCGACTCCACCTCACCCCTCAGATCCACAGTGCCAACATAGAGAAACCCGACAAAATGCTCCTCCGGCCCCAACCCCAGAAGCCGGGCAAAGTGCTTGTCATACATAAGCCAACCTGACCGCCAGATGGCACCATATCCCAGAGCCCGGGCGGCCAGTTGCAGGGTGAGCACAGTGCAGCCAGCCGCCAGTTGCTGATCAAATAACGGCACCAGGGGGTTAGGCTTGGGTGAGGCCACCACCAGTATGATGAGCGGCGCCCGCAGCGGCATTCGCCTCACGCGCTCCTGAGTCGTCTCAGGCTTACCCGCCACCAGCGCAGCCTCTTGCATCAAGGCGCCGAGCCTGAGTCGCCCCTCCCCTTGAGCCAGCAAAAAACGATAGGGCTGCAGATGGTGAAAATCCGGCACCCGCCGGGCCGCCGACATCATCAGGGCCAACTCGTCACCATCAGGCGCAGGCTCGCACAGATGAGGATCCGAGCGTCGTTCAAGCAATAACGCCAATGCCGGATTGCGCTGACTCTCCATACAACTCCCTAACCGTTTGGCTGCAAGTGGCATTGAGCACGAATTCTCAAGCCTTGTTCCACTGCGTATCAAGCCTTGTGCCAATCGGTGCAAAATCCATAAAATGGCCAGATTTAGCGAGATGAACTGGTGTGGAGAGATAATCTGAAAGGTAGCGCGGCAATGTGACCGATTTTAGAGAGGGATAAATTGCGCAAGCTAAGAGACCATAAAGTGATCTGTTCCTGGCTGCGATGGCTTGTGTACCTGGAGGTGCAGACCCCAGAGTAAAGGTACAGGGCGGAACGATTCGACTAACGCTCGGGCGAATCCACTGGCGAACACGCCAGCCGAGCGTTGTTACCCACACCTGCTTCTTGAGGTGAATTAATGACTAGCAAACAAACGGGAGTTGTTGTGTATAGGTGATGATATAGCTTCCTTAGTTCGGAATTGCCGCTATGGTTTCGTCTGGCATTGCTCAAAATAACGTGCCGCCAGCTGTTGAGCCTCCAACAACGCAGTAGGAGATAAGAACTCGGCCGCGTTATCACGATATTTAATGGCCTTTTGATTCCCGTTGGCGGCAGCGACAGAGTACCAAGCATAAGCTTGCTGAGGATCCTGTGTGGTAGCATAAGTAGCTCCGAGGGCGAACTGTGCATCGACATCTCCCCGCATGGCCGCCTTGCGGAACCAAGTCATCGCCTGAGTGGTGTCCTGTGTCACCCCTTGACCAGTGGCATACATAGCCCCGAGAGAGTACTCCGCTCGAGCATGCCCCTGCTCGGCTGCCTTGCGATACAATGCCACGGCTTGTTTAGCATCTTTTGTCACCCCTTGCCCGGTGGCATAGCTCGTTCCAAGGGCGTACAGAGCTTGGACAAGCCCCCGCTCGGCCGCCTTACTGAACCAGAGCACCGCCTGTTTAGCATCCTTAGTCACACCCAGACCATCGGCATACATTGCCCCGATAGCAAACTGCGCTTCGGCAAGCCCCTGCAAGGCCGCTTTGCGAAACCATGCCTCCGCCTGTTTAGCATCCGGTGTTACACCTAGACCATTGGCATACATTGCCCCAAGAGCAAACTGCGCTTTGGCATGACCCTGCTCAGCTGCTTTGCGAAACCAAGCCTCCGCCTGCTGAGCATCCTGAGTCCCCCCTAGACCATCGGCATACATTGCCCCAAGGGCAAACTGCGCTTCGGCAAGCCCCTGCTCGGCTGCTTGCTGTACCTCAGCAAGAGTATTTGGACTCCAATCTTTAGCCGCCAATGGCTGAAACATGCACAGAGCCAATATCATCAGTCCGATACTCACATTACTTTTCATCACCACACCCCAGAACCATTATCTAGCGAGTATTACCAAAAAAAAGCAGCGAGTGAACGGAGATACAAACGGACTTCATCTAATCCCATGTTTAAACAGTAGGTCGCTAAACAAGCAGGAGCAAGGTCCAGTCACTTAGCAAAGGGGGATAACCTGTTGAGCCAACCGTTGGCGGCAGGGATGCCGCCATCGAGCCCCCAGGGAGGGGTTGATGGCGAGTTGGCGAAAGAGGGTATCCCCCGCAGCCAGAGCTGAGCTCCAACTGTTTTGCACTTAGCGTCACAGACGTGGATGAGAAACAGAGCTAGAGCAGTCGATAACGTGGGCCCGAGCCCCCCTCTGGCGGTGTCCAGCGCACCTGCTGGCGCGGATCCTTGATCTCGCAACATTTGCAGTGCAGGCAATTCTCCGGCTGCAAGCTCAGGTGCCCCTGCTCCAGACTATAGACGCCCCCCGGGCAGCAGTGGCTGAGCACCCGCAGCGCCAGCTTCTGCTGCTCATCATTCACGCTAGCCCCCTTCACCCCTTGCAGATGACAGGGCTGCACTCCCCCCGTCAAGTGAGCGAAAAACAGCGCGCTATCCCGCTCCTGTTGCAACTCACCAGACTGCGAACCTGGCGCCACTGCAGCAGGCTCGGGTGGGCAGAAGAGCTCTCCCTCACGCTGCGCCTGCAAACGCCTCGCCTCCTGCAAACAGGCGAGGTGATCGGCCTGCGCCCCCTTAAGTAGGGGCAAGCCCAGCCCCCACTGCGTTAACCAGTAGTGAAGGCCCAGATAGAGCAAGCCGCCATGCGCGCCCAGACGCGTGAAGGCGGGTTTGATCGCTTGCGCCTCGCGCAGCGCCTGCCCTATCGCGCCCTCCCGCACCGCCATATCATAGGCGGCTAAGTCGGTGGGTGTCCCCTCGGTTATCCCCTCGGTCAGAGCTCCCTCGGTGAGTGAGAAAGATGCGGAGGCATTCCCCTTCACCAACTCGCCGTCAACCCCTCCCTGGGGGCGGCTTGATGGCGGCATCCCTGCCGCCAACGGTTGGCTCAGCGGGAATCCCTCCTGCCTTAGCGGATTAACATTGGGCGGATTAACATTGAGGGTCCTATCTGAGATGGGTGTCCCATCTAGAGTTGGTGTCCACTCGGTCAGGGCTCCCTCGGTGAGTGAGACAGATGCTGAGGCATTCCCCTTCGCCAACACGCCGTCAACCCCTCCCTGGGGGCTCGATGGCGGCATCCCTGCCGCCAACGGTTGGCTCAGCGGGAATCCCTCCTGCCTTAGCGGATTAACATTGGGCGGATTAACATTGAGGGTCCTATCTGAGATGGGTGTTCCATCTAGAGTTGGTGTCCCCTCGGTCATCCCCTCGGTGAGTGAGACAGATGCTGAGGCATTCCCCTTCGCCAACACGCCGTCAACCCCTCCCTGGGGGCTCGATGGCGGCATCCCTGCCGCCAACGGTTGGCTCAGCGGGAATCCCTCCTGCCTTAGCGGATTAACATTGGGCGGATTAACATTGGGGGTCCTATCTGAGATGGGTGTCCCATCTAGAGTTGGCAAGATGGGTGTCCCATCTAGAGTTTGTGGGATGGGTCTCCCATCCAGGGTTTGGCGCAAGGCGCCGATCAGGCTTTCGGCCACCACTATGCCCGAGGCGATGGCGGCGGGTATGCCCTGCTGACGGCGCAAGTCCAGGAGTCCGGCGGCACACCCTAGCAGGGCTCCGCCGGGAAAGCTCAAACGACCCAAGGCTTGCCACCCCCCTTCAGCCAGGGTTCGGGCACCAAAGCCCTGGCGCTCGGCCCCGCTCAACAACTTGGCTATCTGGGGATGTTGCTTAAATTGCATAAACCGGGCAAACGGGTCCAGCTCGCTATCGCCATAGTCCAGGGGCAGGACCAGACCAAGTTGTAGCTCATATTCACTGCTGGCATAGATAAAACCGCCCCCCGCCAGCGCCGGGATAGGCCAACCCAGGGTGTGGATCACCTCACCGGCCGGCCAGCGCGGGGTGGGACTCTGCCAACACTCCTTGAGCCCCAGGGCATAGCGTTGTGGGGCGACACCGCGACGCAACTCATAACGCCCCTCCAACTCGCGACTCAAGGAGCCTCGGGCCCCCTCGGCTACCAGCGTATAGCGGGCGCCGATGCGGATGCCGGGGGCATAACCTGGCCCCACCTCTCCTTCCGGGGTTCGTCCTGCCTCAGCGGTTTGGACGCCGACCAGTCTACCTTGCCGGTTATAACAGCCCGCTACGACCGCTTGAGCCGTGAAGATCTCGACACCCAGCGCCTGGGCTTCATCGGCCAGCCAGCGGCACAGGGCACCCAGCGAGAGGATCTGTAACGGCTCATGGGCTCGACGCAGCGCAGGGGGGAGCAGGCTCATCGGCACATCCAGGCTTCCCTTAGCCAGCAGATAACGCCAGCTATGACGCTGCACCCGGGTGCCTTGTGGCGGCTCGCTGTGCCAGGCGTGATCGGCAAACAGATCATCAAGCAGATCCGGGGGCACCAGGGCGCCGGAGAGCAGATGAGCCCCCACCTCGGCCCCCTTCTCCAGCAAGCAGACTTGCAGGGCAGGTTGCCGCTGTTTCAGCGCTATGCCTGCCGCCAGCCCGGCAGGACCGGCCCCCACTATGACCACGTCATAGCTTAACTCCATTGCCAGCTCATCATGCTTAGGCTCACTCATCCGCGCCCCTCCCGTTGTTCACGACTCTCAGCCTACGGCATCGACACAAAGCGCATCGCTCACGCCCCCGGTCACCGGCTCGCGCTCCAATGCCGCCAGCAGTGATGGCAGCACCTCAAACATGTCCGCCTGCAGCAGATAGTCGGCCTGCTGCACCAGAGGAGCATTGGCATCTTTGTTGATGGCAACGATGCAGCGGCTCTGCGTTATTCCGGCCAGATGCTGAGGGGCGCCAGAAATCCCCACAGCCAGATAGAGCTCGGGGGCGATATGGGCTCCGGTCTGCCCAATCTGACAGCGGGCTGGCGCCATGCCGGCATCCACGGCTCCGCGTGTGGCCCCCAGCCCGGCGCCCAGGGCATCGGCCAAGGGTTGCAGCAGAGGCAACAGCCGCTTACCCAGAGGGCGACCGCCCGCCACCACCCAGCGCGCCTCATCCAGGCGCTGCTCGGGTTGCGGCAATGGATCCACCCGCAACGAACGCCATGGCGTTGACGCCTCGGGCTTCGGCTCAGTCAGCTGCAGCGTCTGCTGCTCCGGTAACCAGCCCTCACTGCCCCGGCTCTCGGCCAGCGGGAAGTGACTGCTGCGCAGGGTCATCAGCCAGGGCATGGGAGCCGGTGGCAGGGTGACCCAGGCGGCATGTTGATCAAAGAGCGGCAGCAACAGACGAGTGGGTGTCGCTTTTGCCTCTTGTCCATTCGCCTCGTCTTTTGCCTCGTCTTCAACCCCGGCTAGGGCGGAGACCTCGCAGTAGAGGGGCCGTTGTTGTTGTCCGGCCAAGAGCCCCAGCAGGGCCACGCTTTCATGGTGGTGGGGGGCAAGTAGAGCAACATAGTCGCCCAGCATGTCGCCTAATAGCGCCGCCTCTCGATACAGGCTGAATGCCTCAGCCGCCGGGGATTCGATAAAAAAGAGTCGCGCTATGCCCAATTGAGCAGCCTGGGCCAGCAGTCGGGGCTGCTCTGAGGCCAAGGCATGCAGCCAGAGGTGAGACTCCCCGGCAAACGCCTGCAGGGCACCCAGAGTGCGCAGGGTCGCCTGGGTTAACTCTCCCTGACGTTGATCGGCTAACAGTAACCACTTCATGGTTTACCTCCTGCTGACTGAGTTTGCGCCTGGATCAGTTCGACCAGCGCCGCCACATTGGCCAGTTTCTGCACCGCGCCTCGGGCGGGCTGCCCTTGCCAATGGGTCAGCTGCAGGTGAGGTCGCGCTGCGCCCGTTGCAGATGAGAGCCAGCTCTGCTTGGGCTTACGGCGGGCCGCCACCAGAGCCGGCAAAGAGAGATAACGCGGTGTAGCCAAGTCCAGTTCACAACTCACCACGGCCGGCAGGCGGAGCAAAGCACGGTGCAGCCGTTCGCTGCGCCGTTGCAGCACCTGAATTGCCGAGCCGCTCACCCCGTTTTCACTCGATGAGCCCCACGTTACCTCGCTGATCGCCATGGCCAGCGGCCACCCCAACGCCCCTGCCAGCATAGGCGCCAGCTCACCCTGCTCCTGGCCATAGGCCATGCGCCCGAGCAGCAGCAGATGGGGCTGCTCGGCGTGGATCAGCTCCAGCAGTGCGGGCAGCAGGCCCTGACTGGTCAGGGTGGAATGGAAGAGCGATGAGGGGGCCATCTCAGCCAACAGCAGGGCCCTGTCGCCCCCCAGCGCCAGGGCCCGCTCTACGGCAGCCACGCCAGCACTATCGGCATACCCCACCACCAGCAATTCGCAAGCTAGGGCGGGTACCTCGGCGGCCAGCGTGGCGCGTAGTCGTACTGCGGCTTCAATGGCCACCTCATCAAACGGGTTTAGCACCCAGCTGGCGTGTGCCAGATCCGGGCTGCCGGTCATGGGCTCCAGCGGCAGAGGCAAAGAGCCATCCACCACGCTGCGCGCCATCACCATCAATTTGATCTGCTCCATGCTTACCCCTTCCTCATGAGTACCTTGCCAGCTCCAATCCTCTATCTGGCTGACCGCACTTAGCTGTTTAGCTAAACGGCCAGCGCCACCCGATAGTCGGTATCGGCTATGCCATAGCCCAGGGCTCGGCGCAGCCAGAGGGGCGGGTTGTGATTCATCATCCACTGCAAGGAGCCCAGAACCTGATCCACCTCGCGCACCTGTTCAATCTTCACCGGGAAGACCTTGGCATCGCGGATGCGTACTGCCGCCAGATCGTTAAGACCAAAGCTGAAGATCACCGAGCACCCCTCCAGCGCCGCCACCCGCGCCGCCAGTTGATCCACCTCACTGCCGCCTAGCTCGGCCATGCAACAGCCGCCCTTACGCCCGGCGCCCGGGCCCTGCTTCTCAGCCTGCTGGGCGGCCGTACTGCGCCGGGCTGGCGCGGCAAACTTGGCCACATCCAGAAACTCGATCTGGTCATAGCTCACGTCGTAGAACACCACCTGACGGGCAAACGAGAAGGCGGCATCCACATGGGTCAGGTTATTGGAGCAGAGCGCCACCCGCAGATGGCCAATCTTGCTTGAAGCTGAATTTGACATGGTTAGATCTCCTTGGCGTGGAACAAGGTGGTGAAAGAGGTCGCCGATGAGTTCAGATCGGCTCCGGCATCCCCAGCCTGGATCTGCCACCCCGCCAGCGCCTGCAGGGCGATAGCGTGGCGCAGGGTTTCTTGGCTACCGGGTTGGGCCACCAGGGCCTCCATAGGTACCCGATAGAGCGTGTCATTGAGCCGCAAAATAAAATCTATGGGGTGGCACTCCCCCGCGGCAAAGCGTGGACCCAGTTGCAACAGGCAATAGCCCTCCTCCACTCGGTAGCGGGGGTTATGGCAGACCAGACGCCAATGGCGGTTGAGGCCAATCCCGGGGCGAAACTGGCACAGCGCCCTGTCCTCATCCTCAAAGCCGCGCAACTCACCCACCAGATCGGTGAAGTAGCTCTGCAGCATGGCCTCCAGATAGGCCGGGCCAACCCGATCGGCATCCCGCTCTTGCAGGTAGTAGAGCAGCAGGGATTGCAATAGCTGCAGCCCCACAGGCGTGATCCCCAACTGCAACGGGTAGGCGTTGGCATGGCACCCCAAGCGGATCAGCTCTGGTGCCCCCTCCCGCGTCCAGCGCCCCTTTACCTGTCCCTGAGGATGCAGCAAGGCGACCCGGACAATCCGCAGCAGGCGATAGCTCTCGGCCACCAACTTTTCGCTCAGGTTACGGCGCGGCAGGCTCAGATAACGCTGCCAACTACTTGTCCCTTCCAGTTGCCCATCCGGTGCCAGTGCAAAACTGGCCTCCAGCAGGTGCAGCAGTTGCCAGGGACCATCAAGCCAGGGCAGCAACTGCCAATCGATACGGACCTCGCTTTGCATCGGCACACAGTCAGCGTGTACGGCCATCGGCAGAGTGCGCCGCTTACCGCTGTACATCTCCAACTCACGCAGCTCAGGCAGACGCAAGCACAATCCGAACTGCCGCTGATAGGCCGCCAGCAGGCTGCCGATTGGAGCCAGAGGCTGAGACTCAAATGTCATGGCACTCTCCTCGCTGATTTCCCCTACCGCTCATCAGGCGCCACCAGGCTACCCGACCAGACCCCGAGTCAGGCCGCCCCGGAAAGGGCGGCCTGAGGGCGTTCACCAAGTAGTGCGAACTCACCAGGTATTGAGGATCCACTCTTTGTTATGGGTGTATTCCATGTGGGCAAAGAGGGTGTTGACTATGGTTTCAGCCAGCTCCATCGCGCCCCGATAGCCCATGAGCGGCTTACGGTAGAGACCGGCTCTATCGAAGGTAGGGAAGCCCACCCGCACCATGGGGATCTTGTTATCGATAGCGATGTAGCGCCCCTTGGAGTGACCGAGGATCAGATCCAGCTGCAGTGTGCCATCCTTGACGCGGCTCTCCAGATCCCACAAGTCGGCATTGGTGACTATCTCCATGTCGAAGTGGACCTTCTTCTTGAGCTCGGCAATACGCGAGTCCTTCTTGTATTTATTGTTGTCATCCCCCAGCAGCAAGAGCACAGGCTCCATCTCCAGCTCCAGACAGAACTCCGCCAGCCCTAACACCTGATCCGCATGACCATAGATGGCCACCTTCTTGTTGGCGAAGAACATATGGGTCAGATCGGCCAGGGCATCCAGCGCCAAGCCTCGCTCATGAACCAGAGAGTCGGGGATGGGCTTGCCCGTCAGCTCGCTCAAGTTTTGCAGCAGCAGATCGGTGGCCTTGATGCCATAAGGGGTCGCCGTCGGCACAAAAGGCACATCGAACTCTTCGCTCAGGAACTGGGCCGGTTTGTCACTCTCGTAACGGGCCAGACTGATGGAGCCGATAGCATTGGCGCTGTTTTGCAGATCTTCCACCGTGGTGCGGCCATGGGTGGTGATCTCCTTGCCTGGCAACATGGGCGAGTCAAATGCCGTGGTGTCCATGAAGACATGGCCGGGGATCTGCATCTCGCTCAGGTAATACTTGAGCAGCTCCACGTCCCCCGGGTTGACCCAGCCGGTGAAGAGGTTGACTTGCCCGGTCGGCTTGCCCTTCTTGGCCAGCGTCTTCACCAGTGAACTCATCGCCTCGTGGTAACCGCTGACATGGCTGCCCTTGAAGCTGGGGGTATGCACCGCCACCAGATGGATCTCCCGCTCCGGGAACTCCTCTTTGAGGGCCTTGTTGGCCATGCGGATGGTGCCTTCGATGTCATCCCCAATGACCTCGGTAGAGCAGGTGGTGATGATGGGGATGATGCGCAGCTCGGGGTAACGTTTGGCCAACACCATGACGCCATCCATGATGCGCTGGGTGCCCCCGAATACCGCCGACTCCTCATGCAGGGATGAAGAGGCAATGTCGAAGTTCTCCTTGAAGTGCTGCGCAAACAGTAGACGGACGAACATGCAGCAGCCCTGGCCACCGTGTACCAGCGGGATACAATCCTTGATGCCGATACAGGCGAACTGGGCGCCCGCGGGCTGGCAGTCGAGCATGGGGTTGATCACCCCGGAGCGCTCCTTCTTCAGAACCTTGACCTCTGCGGCCGATTTTTCTGCAATCTCACAAGACATATTCTGTTCCTTATCTTGATGGGTGTCGGGGCTGAACCCCGCACCGGGAATTAATAGAGGCGGTCGCGTAATTCACGATTCTTGGAGTGGGTGATGGTGGTATCCACCAACTCCGCCTTCAGACCCGCCAGCAGAGCCTTGATCTCTTCGAGACTCGACTCCTTGATCCAGGGAAAGCGACTGCGAAAGTCGGCCACCAAGCTCTTGGCGTCTGCCAAATGGCAGCGGTCGGCTGGCGTGTCATCCTTGGGCGCCAGACCAGCAAACAGCTCTTCGGCCTTGGCCAGGATGCCGTTGATGTTTTCCTCGCGATCCCAGTTCCGCGAGAAGAATTGCCACAGGCAGCGCTCTTGCACATAGCCGTAGAGTTCTTTGATACGAGCGTCCATTTACACAGCCTCCTTCAATGCGGGCTTGGCGCTGAGCTCACGGATATCCTGAGCCGCCAGTTTGTGGATCGGGCTACGACGAGCGTTGAAGATGTCGCGAGCCATGTTGACGAACCCTTCAAAGCCCATGTAGGGGCCATTGTGGTAGGCGTGGCCGTTGATATAGGGAATGTGCAGTTTCTTCACCAACTCACCCACGCGCGGGCCGGTGAAGATGATGTCCGGCTTGGTCAACTCGATGATTTCGAAGAACTCCAGCTCGTTGGCATCATCCAGGTAGTAGGTACCTTCACGACCACGGGCCACCACCTTCTCGAAGTCCTCTTCGTGACCGAACTTGGAGGACATGGCCACCACCTCGATCCCCATGTCATCCTCCACCGACTTGGTCCAGTGCCACAGACGGGGCCCCCCGGTCCAGATGGCCATCTTGGTGCCCTTGAGCTGCTCCTTGTACCAATCCAGCTGCGGCTTCCACTTGGCCTCCTCCTCGGCGATAAGCTCCTCGCCCTTCTCTTCAATCCCGAAGAAGGCACACACCTTGCGGATCCCTTCGGCCATGTAGTTGAAGCCCCAGGTATCGATATCCAGACGCGGGATGCCGTAGCGCTTCTTCAACTCGTTGGCGATGTAACCGGCAGAGCGGGCGCAGTTGACTACGTTGAGCTGAGCCTTGTGCATGGCACGCAGCGAGTCGTAGGTGGAGTTACCGGTAAAGTGGGCTATGACCTGGATGCCCAGGCGATCCCAGTACTTCTGCAGCAGTTGGGTATCGCCCTGGATGTTGTAGTCACCGATGAAGTTGATGGTGTAGGGGCTGGTGATCTCGGGTTCAACCTGACCCACCTTCTCATCCACCCAGCCGATGTTGAGCACATGGTGTCCCTTGGACTGGCTGACGCCGGAGAAACCGGGGCACTCCACGGTAAAGATGTCCACATCGGGCCGCTCTCTCATCACCTTCTTGGCTACGGCCTTGACGTCATCGCCGATGAGCGCGGTCGGGCAAGTGGTATAGAGGAACATGCTCTTGAGTTCCGGCATGGCATCGAAGGCCTCGTGGATGCTCTCCTCCAGGCGCTTCTCACCACCGAAGACGATATGGCTCTCCTTCATGTCGGTGGACCAGACATACTTGAGCGGGAAATGGCCGTTATCGGTGGGATAACGCTTGGTGTGCCAGGTGTCATAGGCACAGCCGATGGGGCCGTGGATCATCTGGATGGCGTCTTTGACCACGCCACCGATCACCAGCTTGGCACCACAGAAGGCACAACCCCGCTCGGAGAGGGTGCCAGGTATGGTGGCCACGTTGGCAATAGGCAGATACTCTTTGGTGCTCTCCTCAGGGGCTTTGAGGTACACATGTTTCTGCCGCTCGGGAATATCCTTGTCACAATTCAATAGAACCATTGGCATTTTGTCAGACTCCTCTAGTGAGTTGGCCAGTCTGGCAACTGGCTTAGCTTCAACCCGGTAAATTTTTGGATTGCCGAAGCCACTAGAGCATCCCTTGTGCCAACTCCATTTCACGCTGACAAAACGGAACTCACCCAAAGCTAAAATTGTTATTTTTCAATTTGTTATCTATTTACCCTCCAGAAGCCCCACCTCGAAAGTCTCGCCAACAAGTGGTCTAAGCCGTACCGCAATGTACAGATGACGAGTGAATGTACTCGCCGGTGCAGTGAGCCAAGGCTGACGCTGATAGCCAGATCCCATTCGATGGTGAGAGGTAACGAAGGGCAGATACGCCCTCCCCTTTCTCCATGCGTGCGGGGGCGGGCTGTACTTGGCGCTGAGAGTTTCGTGCAAAAACTCCATTTACCTTGTCGCTATGGTTGCAATGCTACAGCGCGCGGAAGTAGATTCGATTGGAGTTAGCCCTGGCGTTATGCCGTTACGCTTATAGCGCAGGCAAGCCATTTTACGGATCCCCCTCGATAACAAGGAAAAGAGCATGAAAGTCAGTACCCTGAACGTCTTTGAAGGCACCATCTCTGCCCTGATCAACGGCGCAGTCAATAGTGAAGTAGAATTGACCCTGGCCGGTGGCGACAAGCTGGTCGCTATCGTCACCGAAGGCAGCACCAAAGCCCTGGAGCTGGCCGTGGGTAAGCCCGCCACCGCCCTGGTTAAAGCCCCTTGGGTCATAGTGCTGGCGGGTGAGAGCAGCATGAAGTTCAGCGCCCGTAACCAGTTGAGCGGCAAGGTAAAGAGCATCACCCCAGGCGCGGTGAACACTGAGGTAGCTATCGAATTGCCAGGTGGCAGCCTGGTCTACGCCGTGATCACTAATGACGCGGCCAGCGAACTGCAACTGAGCCTAGGCGCCCCCGCCTCGGCGCTGATCAAGGCCAGCCATGTGGTACTGGGCGTCCCCGCCTAAGAGGCCCCTTTGAAAATCGAAACACCACGTTCTAAATCAAAACGCCAACCCTGGGTTGGCGTTTTTGTTGTCCCGTGATAAACACAATGGCCCCAGCCTGACCCTCCCACCTTATCAAGCTACTCCTCACTCCCAACCCTCACCCCTTGAGCCTCATGCATGCCCTGGCGCCAATTTTGCATTGACTCAGCCATGTAGATGTCATGGGTTCAGTGCACCACGCGCTATATAGCAACAGATACAGCGACTCTTTACTCATCGCTGTATAGCGATAGATATAGCGGTGCACGCAAAATGCGCAACTTGCTCTTCATCAGCGCACGAACTGCATGGATGCCCACGCTTAAGGAGAAGATATGACCCAGATGCTGCAACTTACCAGTGCACTAGCCACAGAGATGCGTCCAGCCTATGGCCGGGATCGCGAGCCAGTCTGTCGCTGCTCTCTGGGCGAATGCCGAACCGAGCTGTTGCCCCTGCTATCGGAAGTGAGCAAAGCCGTGAGCCGGGGGGGGGATCTCCCCTCAACCCTGAATCTGGTGCTACGCCTGATGCAAAAACACATGCAGGTATTGCGGGGTATGGTCTCCCTCTACGATCCCGGTACAGGCCATATCTTTATCCATGAAGGGCTGGGCCTCAGTGAGGAGGAGATAGCCCGAGGCATCTATCAGCCAGGGGAAGGGATCACGGGACGGGTGGTAGAGAGCGGTAAGCCGGTGGTTGTACCCTCCATTGCCGATGAGCCCGCCTTTTTGAATCGTACCGGCAGTTGGAGCAAAGAGGATCAGCCGCTGGCGTTTATCTGTGTCCCCATCATCCGCAGCCAGAAAGTGATGGGCACCATCAGCGTTGAACGCTGTTACGACAACCCCTCCCTGCTGGAACTGGATCGGGAGATACTGGGCATACTGGCGGCCGTCATAGCCCAGGTGGTGGAGCTACACCTGCTAGAGCGGATCCACAAGAGTGCCCTGCTGGATGAAAACCGTCGGCTACGTCATGCCCTGAAGGAAAAATTCAAACCTGGCAACATCATAGGCAACTCCCGGACCATGCAGGAGGTCTACAAGCTGATCGAGAAGGTCAGCCGCTCCAAGACAACCGTGCTGATCCTGGGGGAGAGCGGCGTCGGCAAAGAGCGCGTGGCCAGTGCCATCCACTACCATAGTCCGCAAGCCAGCGGCGCCTTCGTCAAGTTCAACTGTGCCTCGCTGCCGGAGAGCGTCATCGAGAGTGAACTCTTTGGTCACGAGAAGGGGTCGTTTACCGGCGCCACGGCTCGCCGTGCCGGACGCTTCGAAGAGGCCCATGGTGGCACCATATTCCTCGATGAGGTGGGGGAGCTCTCTTTGCCAATGCAGGCCAAACTGCTGCGGGTGTTGCAGGAGCGCAGTTTCGAGCGCGTCGGCAGCAACACCACAATCCGGGTCGATCTGCGTATTCTCGCCGCCACCAACCGCAACTTGCCGGAGATGGTGGCCAAGGGGCTATTTCGCGAGGATCTCTACTATCGCCTCAATGTCTTCCCTATCACTATTCCCCCGCTGCGCGAGCGCGGCAATGACATAGTGACCCTGGCCGATCACTTCGTCGCCCGCTTTGCCCAGGAGCAGGAGGTGGATGTCCCGCGCATCACCACGCCGGCGCTTAACCTGCTGCAGGCCTATCACTGGCCGGGGAATGTGCGCGAGCTGGAGAACCTGATGGAGCGGGCGGTCTTGCTGGCCGAAGAGGGGGTGATCCACGCCTATCATCTGCCCGCCAATCTGCAACCGGCCGTGCTCGATGAGATCACCGCTCAGGGAGGCATGGATGCGCGCATCTCCCAGGTGGAATATGAGCTGATCGTCGAAGCGCTGACCCAGTATCAGGGCAATGTCAGCGAGACAGCCAATCATCTGGGCATGACCCGGCGCATCCTGGGCCTACGCATGAACAAGTACCAGCTTAACTATAAAAACTTCCGCACGCCCGGCGCCGGGCATCAGGGCAAGCCCTAAAAAAGCACGCCAGGGAACAGCCCCGGCGCACTCTGTACCCCCAAGTACAGAATGCGCCAGGGCATACCCCCTCCCCGCCACTCGACTCACGCTCCCCCCTGATTTTTTGGCGCCATTTCCCTGCGCCATGGGCCTATGTCACGCCCGTTTTCCCCGCTTCCATGCGGCAATCACCGGCTTGCGCCGCTATTCGGCCGCGGGAGAGCACATCTGGTACGCCCCTTGCGAGGCAGGGGTAGGCATCAATCAGCAGCAGGCTACCTAGCTCGCCTCAGAGCCAAATGCCGTGAAGGAGTGGATATGGATAAACAGACACTAGACGCCTTACAAAACGAACCGGCCTGTCGCCACAATCAGGGAGGCAAGAGTGGCTGTGCCCGCGCCAAGCCAGGGGCCACCCAGGGGGGGTGTTTCTTCGATGGCGCGCGCAATGCCCTGCTGCCCATTGCCGATGTGGCTCATCTGGTTCATGGCCCCATCAGCTGTGCCGGAAGCTCCTGGGACAGTCGCGGCTCCCGCTCGTCTGGCCCGCTTCTCTATCGCCAGGGCTTCACCACGGATCTGTGCGATATCGACATCATAATGGGACGCGGTGAGGAGCGACTCTTCTTCGCCATAGGCCAGATAGTGGCGCACTACCAACCCGCCGCCGTCTTCATCTACACCACCTGCATCCCCGCCCTGCATGGGGATGATGTGGCCGCCGTAGCCCGCGCCGCCGAGCAGCGCTGGGGCACCCCCGTCATCGCCATCGATTGTGCCGGCTACTATGGCAGCAAGAATCTGGGCAATCGCCAGGGAGGCGAAGTGCTGCTCAATCAGGTGATTGGCCGCCGGGAGCCTGAGCCCTGTCGTTGGACGCCACCCGGCGTCACTCAGGTGCATGACATCGGCATCATTGGTGAGTGGAATGTGGGGGGCGAGTACTGGCAGTTGTTACCCCTGCTCGACGAGCTGGGGTTGCGGGTGCTGGCGACTGTGAGCGGTGATGGGCGCTTTGCGCGGATCCAGACCCTGCACCGGGCCGAGGCCAATCTGCTCATCTGCAGTAAGGCGCTGCTCAATGTGGCGCGCGGGCTGCAGAGCCGTTATGGCACCCCCTATGTGGAGGGGAGCTATTACGGCATGCACAATACCTCCAACGTACTGCGCGCCTTGGCTGGGCTGCTGGCAGATGAGGATCTCCAACAGCGTACCGAGCAGTTAGTGCAGCGCGAAGAGCAGGCACTCCAGCAGGAGCTGGCCCCCACCCTGCCCCTGTTGCAGGGCAAGCGGGTACTCATCTTCAGCGGGGGGTTCAAATCCTGGTCCCTGGTGGCCGCCATGCAGGAGTTGGGGCTGACCGTTGTGGCCACAGGCACCGAAAAATCCACCGAAGAGGATAAGGCCCGGATCCAGGAGTTGATGGGCGAGGCCGCCATTACCCTGGCGGATAACGATCAGCAGGCCATCATAGCGGCCTTCAGCCATTACCAGGCCGATATTCTCATCGCCGGGGATCGCTACATCTACCCCAGTCTCAAGTCCTGCATCCCCTTTTTGGATGTGGACCATGTGCGCCCCCTCGCCTATGCCGGCTACGCTGGCATGCGCGAGCTGGCCTTTCAATTGAGCCGAGCCTTGGCCAACCCGATCTGGCGCCTGGTCCAGGAGCCCGCCCCCTGGGAGCCCAAGCTCCCCGTCCTGGCGCCCGCATCAGACATGAGCCAAGTTGCCTAGAGGAGAAGAAGATGGCCCGTTTGCTTCCATACCATAACCCCTTGAGTATCAACCCGCTGAAGGTAGGTCAGTCTATCGGTGCCTCCCTGGCCTTTCTTGGTCTGGCCGACTGTATGCCACTACAACATGGCGCCCGGGGTTGCACCGCCTTTAACAAGCTCTTCTTCATGCGTCACTTTCGCGACCCCATACCGCTGCAAACCACCGCCATGGAGCTGACGACCGTGGTAATGGGGGCCGATGCCAATGTGGTGGAGGCTCTGCTGACCCTGTGTGAGCGCTACCAGCCTGCGGTGATCGGTCTCTCCACCACGGGCCTCACCGCCACCCAGGGGGCCTCTTTGCAGCACTCGCTTCATCGCTTCCGCCAGGAGTACCCCGAATATGCCCAGATCAGCATCATTCCGGTCGAAACCTGCGATAGCCAGGGGGGGCTGGAAGCGGGGTATGCCCTGGCCCTGCAAGCAATACTGCAGCAGTTGCTGCCCGCCGCCGAGCCGGTGGCCATGGATCCACGCCAGCTCAATGTGCTGATCTCGCCGCTCTTTACCCCAGCCGACGGCGAAGCCCTGCGGGAGTGGATTGAGAGTTTTGGCCTGACGCCTATCATGCTGCCGGATATTAGCCGCTCGCTAGATGGCCACCTACCCCAGCAGGGCTACCAGCCCCTAACCCAAGGCGGCACCACACGCCAGGAGATCGCCCTCATGCGCCGCAGCTGCGCCACCCTGGTGTTGGGTGCCAGCCTGCAGGGGGTCGCCGACTGGCTCAATCAGCAGACCGGCATCCCCGACCACCGTTTTGCCGGTTTGCATGATCTGCAGCAGTGTGATCGCCTGAACCAACTGCTCAGTCGCCTTTCGGGCCAAGCCGTCCCCATCAAACAGCAGCGCCAACGCCGCCAACTGCTGGATGCCATGCTCGATTGCCAATTTCGGCTCGGGGTCTCCCGCATTGCCCTGGCGGCCGAGTGTGATCTGTTGCTGGCGTTGGCGCCCGCCCTAGCGCAAGTGGGGGCTGAGCTGGTCAGTGCCGTCATTCCCACGGCCCCGCCAACGCTGGATCTGACCGCTACCCGCCAAGCCATAGCCCAACTGCCTTGTCCTGAGCTGAGGATCGGCGATCTGGATCTGCTGGCCAGCCAGGCCCGCACCCATCAGGCGGATCTGCTGATCAGCAACTCCCATGCCCTTGAGCTCGCTGATGAGCTGGGTATCGGGCTACTCCCGGCCGGTTATCCCTTACATCGCCATGCTGGGGCTCAGGCACGCCAATGGATAGGTTACTCAGGCTGCCGCCAGTTGCTCTATGACCTGGATAACCTGCTGGCGCGCCATCAGCGCCTACAGACCCCCTATCACTCCCGTTTCTGGCCCGAGCCAGAGACAAGCTTCCAGCCATTACCTGCCTCACAAGGAGAGCGTGTATGTTGAAAATTGCATTTGCCAGTATGGATGGCAACCAGGTGGATCAACACTTCGGGGCCAGTGAACAGTTGATGATCTACTCGGTTCGACCTGGCGAGGCAGATCTGCTGCAGATAGGCCACTTTGAGCAAGCCACCATGAAGGGGGAACACAAAGATAAAGCCCTGGGCCATGAAACCGAGTCGAACCCACTAGAGCCCAGCACAGAGCCTGAGCCAGCCGAGCTGATGAGTGAAGACAAGGTGATCGCCAAGATAGAGTTTATCGGCGAGTGTGCGGCCGTCTATGCCGCCTCCATCGGCACCTCCTCCATCCGTCGCCTGATGCAGGCTGGGATCCAACCCGTGATTGTCGACTATGGCCACGAGGTGGTGGACTTGCTCAATGAGGTGAGTTTTGCCCTGGTCCAGGGCGGCCTCTCCTGGGTCGATCGCGCCAAGGCCAAACAGAAATCACCCGACCGTTTCGATGAGATGGGGCGCCGAGAGTGGCACACGAACCAAGGGGCGGCAACGCCACTACATGCCCTGCTGACCGAGCTTCCCGACTAACCATTAGCTTCACACTGCTGCGAGTTTGGCACCCTTAGCGCTCTTGAGCACGGGGTGCCTTTTTTCGTCTTACCGGCTTTGGCCGCTGGCTCGTCTTGCAACTGGCCCCTCGTTTCCCCGGTTGCTATACAGCGCTTATTACCCAGAGGAACAATTGGCCCGGCTTTGTACTTCCAGGAACGGCCAAACGAAGCAAAAACGGCACATAACGACAGTTTATCTATATAAAACAGCAGGTTAAAAACATGGCACACGCATTGCGTTACTGAATATGGAAACTAATTCCATATCAACAGGAGGTTTATCGTGGCTATTCGTCAATGTGCCATTTATGGCAAGGGTGGGATCGGCAAGTCGACCACCACTCAAAATCTGGTTGCGGCCCTGGCCGAGATGGGTAAAAAGGTAATGATCATCGGTTGCGATCCCAAGGCTGATTCCACTCGCCTGATCCTGCACTCCAAAGCCCAAACCACCGTCATGCATCTGGCCGCGGAAGCCGGCTCGGTGGACGATCTGGAACTCGAACAGGTCATGCAGGTGGGTTACGGCGATGTACGTTGTGTCGAGTCAGGTGGTCCTGAGCCAGGAGTCGGTTGCGCCGGTCGTGGCGTGATCACCGCCATCAACTTCCTGGAAGAGGAAGGTGCCTATGCTCCCGAGCTCGATTTCGTCTTCTACGATGTACTGGGTGACGTGGTCTGTGGTGGCTTCGCCATGCCCATCCGTGAAAACAAGGCTCAGGAGATCTACATAGTCTGCTCTGGCGAAATGATGGCCATGTTTGCCGCCAACAACATCTCCAAGGGGATAGTGAAATACGCCAAGTCCGGTAGTGTGCGCCTGGCGGGTCTGATCTGTAACTCACGTCAAACCGATCGGGAAGATGAACTCATCATAGCCCTAGCCGATAAGCTGGGTACCCAGATGATCCACTTCGTCCCCCGTGACAACATGGTGCAGCATGCCGAGATCCGCCGCATGACCGTCATCGAATACAATCCCAAGTGCACCCAAGCCGATGAATATCGCTCCCTGGCCCGCAAGGTGGTAGACAACAAGATGTTTGTCATCCCCACCCCACTGGAGATGGAAGAGCTCGAAGAGTTGCTGATGGAATTTGGCATCATGGAAAAAGAGGATGAATCCATCATAGGCCAGACCGCTGAGGCGACCGCATAACCCGTTCGGGTTCGTTTGTCTTGTGGTGACAGTTGACGCTTACACCCAAGCACTCTACCCAGCAAAAGCCGGAGCCCAGCTCCGGCTTTTGCTTTCTGATCCAGGTAAAGCAAAAACCCCGGCACTAGGGCCGGGGTTTTGTTTTATGGTGCGGAAGGAGAGACTCGAACTCTCATGCCTAAGCGCCAGAACCTAAATCTGGTGCGTCTACCAATTTCGCCACTTCCGCTAAGAGGGCTTGGTTTTCATCATCTTACATTAAGACAACGCCAACCTGGTAATGATGGGGTGGCTGATGGGGCTCGAACCCACGACAACAGGAATCACAATCCTGGACTCTACCAACTGAGCTACAGCCACCACTGAGTTTTATAACTATTACCGCATGGATAGTCAGTAACAGTATGGTACGCCCTACAGGAATCGAACCTGTGACCCACGGCTTAGAAGGCCGTTGCTCTATCCGACTGAGCTAAGGGCGCATTGCCTTGGGAAGCGTGGTCGGTGATAGAGGATTCGAACCTCTGACCCTCTGGTCCCAAACCAGATGCGCTACCAGACTGCGCTAATCACCGACATGTGTCTAGACGTACCGACAACGGGGCCGAATATTACCTATATGCCCCTGTAGCGTCAAACACTTTTTCCCATCAATGATTCAGTCGCTCACTTCTTATTCGCCCTGCCGACCCCACCCATTTTTCGCCGTGAGCCGGGCTAACGATCCAAGAAAAAAAATGCGACAATGCGCGCCACGACTACGCAAGGTGAGAAGGAAGCATGTCAGCCAAGATTATCGATGGGAAAACGATTGCCCAGTCTGTTCGGACGGAAGTCGCCACCAAGGTTCAGGAACGCATCGCCAAGGGATTGCGTGCTCCCGGCCTGGCCGTTGTGCTGGTAGGTGAAGATGCCGCATCACAGGTGTATGTGGGGAGCAAGCGACGCGCTTGTGAAGAGGTGGGTTTTATCTCCCGCTCCTACGACCTGCCGATCGATACCGATCAAACCACCTTGCTGACCCTTATTGATGAGCTCAATAGCGATGCCAGTGTAGATGGCATTCTGGTGCAGCTCCCCTTGCCTGGTCATATCGATTCGACTCAGGTGATTGAACGCATCCGCCCTGACAAGGATGTGGATGGTTTTCACCCCTACAACGTCGGTCGCCTGGCTCAACGCATTCCGGCACTGCGCCCCTGCACCCCCAAAGGGATCATGACCCTGATCCAGCATACCGGTGTCGATACCTATGGCCTCAACGCCGTAATAGTCGGTGCCTCCAATATCGTTGGTCGCCCCATGACCCTGGAACTGCTGCTGGCTGGCTGCACCACCATCACCACCCACAGATTCACCAAGGATCTGGAATCCTTCGTGCGCCAGGCCGACCTCTTGGTCGTGGCCGTCGGCAAACCGGAATTTATCCCGGGTGAGTGGATCAAACCGGGCGCCATCGTCATCGATGTGGGTATCAACCGCCTGGCGGATGGGCGTCTGGTGGGCGATGTGGCCTATGCAGTCGCAGCCGAGCGCGCCAGCTTTATCACCCCTGTGCCGGGTGGCGTAGGTCCCATGACGGTCGCCAGCCTGATTGAAAATACCCTGGAAGCCTGCGAGCAGTACCATAGCTGATCAGCGCCAGGTTGCCGAATACATAGAGGGCTGTCTTGGACAGCCCTCTGTTTTTTTATTCAAGCCTCTACGCCATTACCCTTGGCCATTTAGCGGCTTATGACCCTGATCCAGGTGCAACACGGCTACCAGATCGTTTGGATCGACCCGATAGGCCTGACCAAACCCTTTCACATAGAGTCCCTGCTCGGGCTTAAAACAGAAGAGGCTGAAATCGGCCATCTTGGTCAAGTTGCTGATGATCTCCCCATGACGCTGCTGCAGCGCCGCTGTTCCCTCCAGCCACTGTACGCAATCGCGCTCGACCAGCTGGACGGCTGCATCAAAGGTTAGACGTTGCCGGGCATAGATCTGGCGGCAGCTAGCCTCATCTTCGATCAGCATAAGGGAGACCCTGGGTATCTGCTTGAGATTGCGGGCATGGCGCGCAATATCGGAAATCAGCACATAGTAGCCCCCATCACCCAGCGCGAACGGCGCATAGCTGACGTTGGGTGTCCCTTCACTATCCCGGGTAGCCAGCACCAGAGTTTGGCACTGATCGCGGAATGCCTGGATCTCCGGCTCAAGACGTTGTTGCAAGCGCTGTTGTTTATCCTGCACGATTTTTTCTCCTCGATAGATGGCGGCTTAGTTCACGGGTAAGGCATCATGCTGGCGCCAGGCCAGGAAGCGTTGCTGCTGCTCGGGCAGAAGGCGGCGCTTCTCGTCGCGGCCCAAGTAGACCTTGAAGGCAGAGCGCCCTTCCGAGGCGATGAAGACAAAGGCGTGACTCTCGGTGCCCATGAAGGGTTTGCTCAACAAAGCGATATGCGCGATGTCGTCCAGCTTGAGGTGGCCATGCAGCCCCTCATCCCCCAGCAGATTGTAATAACCGCGCGCCACGCGACCGGATGGCATGGGCCCCTTGAATTCGAAGATAGAGCCACACGACTCAACTATGGTGGTCAGCTTGCCCCAACTGGCCAGTTGCGTCAGCAGTGCCTCGCTCTGACTACCTGGCCACAGCGTCACCATCTCGTTAGGCAGGGCACGGATCACCTCCCCCTCTGTGATGCCCAGCGCCTGAGCCATCGCCAGTGTGTTCTGTGCAGGATCGTTTGCCAGCAGATCGCTGACCGCCTGATTATTAATGCGGGACATGTTGCTTCTCCATGGAGTGAGTATGGGCGGGTTGAAAATGGGCAGGCGGCATGTGAGCCGCTTGCGGTGGACTCAGCGCCATCAGGGCCGCCTGAGCCAGATTGACGTTCCAGAAACGGCCAGCCAGCGTCAGCTCGGCCTTGTTGCCTTGCAGGGTCAGTAGCCCTCGCTCCTGCCAGGCCTGTAGTAAGGGCGTCAGTGTGGTAAACAGCTCCGGCTGTCCCCCCGCCTGCCAGAGACGAGCGTCGAGCCGCCCCTTGTCGAACGCCGACTTGAGTAAACCATCGCGCTGATAGTGAGGGGATGCCGCCATCATCATGGCCACAGGCCACTGACCAGACTCGCAGGCCGATTGGTAGGGCTCCAGTTCTCGATGCTGCATCACCGAGATGCCCTGGATCGAGCCACCGGCTCCGGCCCCCAACGGCAGCACATCGGCACTGCTCTTGGCCAGGGCGTTGTAGCAGCTGCGCTCGCGAGGGTCGCGCGCCCAATGGCACGAGCTCAACCGGGTCAAACCGGCCTGCTCGAGGGCGGTAGCGCCATAACCATAGAGACGAGCCTTGAGTGGGGTGTCCGCCGGAGGCGGCTGCTTGCCCTGCTCCACCAGTCGCGCCATGGGCGTCCCTTGCATCTCGATGAGCTGATAGAGATCGACACCGTGAGCTCCCGAATCGAGAAAATCGGCGATATCACGCTGCCAGCAGGCCTCATCCTGATAGGGCAAACCAAACAGCAGATCGAGTATGATGGGCGCCTCATCCCCCCGGGTCAGCTCACTGAGCCGCTGCAAAACCTGTTCGCGCTCATCGAGTCGTTTGGCCGCTCGACGCACCTTGCTATCAAAACTCTGGACCCCAAATGAGAAACGGTTGAAGCCCCCCTCAAGCGCCGCCTGATACTTCTCCTCATCAAAACCATTCAAACGCCCTTCGAGGGTCAGCTCACAATCATGACTAAGCGGAAATAAGCGCCGCAGGCGATGGCCCAATTCGCGGATCTGGGGCGCCGTCATGTCGGTCGGCGTGCCACCACCTATATAGACGGCATCAAAGGGTGCAGCTTGTACCCAAGGCATCGCCGCCTTGGCCTCCATCTCACGCCACAACTGCTGCAGATAGTTCTCGATCCAGGCCGGACTAGCGGCATACTGAAAAAATGAGCAGAAGGTGCAACGCACCCGACAAAACGGAATGTGCAAGTAAAGACAGCGGGCCCGCCCCGGCTCTGGCTCGCCGCGGAGCAAGCCACTGAACATCGCCTGCTGCTGCACCGGATCCAGGATCGGACGACCGCCACGACCCGCATGGGCGCTCTTTTTACCGGAAAAGGCAAACTGCAACGGATCCGGTGTCAAACGCCCAAGAATTGAGTCGTCAAAACGTGAAATATCCATAGTGATTTGGCCCCGATATCGGGGCCTTTCCCCCTTATCAGAACTGGTAGGCGACGGACAACTTGCCGTTACGGCCTGGCGCATAGAGCTGGTTGAATGCAGGCATGTAGAACTGATCGGTCAGGTTGTCGAGAGCCAGATTGACGCGCCAGTTCTGCCAACCGTTCTGCTTGGGCTGCCAGCGCATGGCCAGATCGACCAGGGTATAGCCGTCGTAGCTGGCCACGTCATTGCTCGCCGGAACCCGATCCTGCTGGCCATAGTGGGAAACACGAGCCCCCACAGTGACCTGATCCATCCACAGTCCTTGGTTCACACCAAACACCCACTTATCAGCCGGAATGCCGGAGAGGGCTTCGCCCGTGGTCTTGTTGGTGCCGCGGGTCTGACCATAACCCAGGTTCGCCGTCAGACTCTGCCACCCATATTCCGCCGCCAGCTCATAACCGCGAAGCTGAGCTTGGGAGACGTTGTTGTAGCGGGTCTCGAAGATCATGTTGCGGAAGTCGTTGATCACCTGCTGTTCGATAAAGTTGTCGACATCGTTATCAAACCAGCTGGCATTCAGAGCCAGTCGATCCTCACTGAGCACATTCTCAAAGGCCAGGCGAGCCGAAAGCTCCTTGTTCTTGGCGGTTTCCGCCTTCAGATCCGGATTGGGTTGGAAGGTGTTGCACATCGTCGGCCCCATGCAGAAATGGGTTCCCGAGGTGTAGAGCTCTTCACTGGTTGGCGCCCGGAACGCCTCATCATAACGAGCCCCCAGGGTCAGCCAGCGCGTTGCGGTCCAAGCCAAACCAACGGATGGTGACCAGTTATCATCGGTACGGGCCGAACCGGCTTGCTGCTTATCTTCGGTATGGAACTGGTCAAAGCGGATACCCGGCGTCAGAGTCCAGTCGGTGAGGAACGGCAACTCATACTGGGCAAAGGCACCCCAGACTCGAGAACGACCATCGGAGGGGATCGGTCGGTTGGCCCCTTCGCGGCTGCCATCTGTCTTGTCGACATAGAGGTCAACCCCGGTCAACAGGTTGCCAATCGGCAACTCGGCGCGGTTGTTGGCATTGAGGCCAACAGTCTGGAAGTTGACCTCGTCCTGTTGCGCCTTGACGATGCGATACTCATCGAAGTTGGTCTTGTTGTAGTAGGTCGTCACCCGGCTGTCGATCAGCGGGTTCTCGGGTGTGTAGTGATAATCCAGAGTGGCATTGAAATCCTTGGTCTGTTGCTCGACCAAAGGAACCGAGGAGCTCACATTCTCACTCGGGTTGCTCGGTGCATTCTGGTTAGATTCGCTATGACGCAGGGATAGCTCGAGGCGTTGTGCATCATCCGGGTTCCAGCCGAACTTGCCCGCGGCCCCTTGCTGACGGGCCGCCGAGTCTTGCAACGATTCCCCATTACCCAGACGAATATTGTTGCTGTCGTTGTAATAACCATTCAGCAACCAATCGCCCTCCTTGCCATCGGTGCGCCCATAGACGGCGCCGCTGGTCAGGGACTTGTCATCGGCGGAGTGATAGCCCTGTTTGACGTAACCGCCCAGATCCTGATCGGCTTTCAACAGATCATTGGCGCCTCGCGTACGAGTCGAGACAACACCGCCCAAAGCCCCACTGCCCCACAGGGAGCTGGATGGTCCCTTGACCACATCAACCTGCTGCACCAGCTCAGGGTCGATAAAGTAGGTGCCACGATGGCCCGAGCGGGTGTTCTGCCGTACCCCATCGACAACCTGCAACACGCGATCCCCGCTCAGACCACGGATCACCGGATCTTGTGCGCCGGGGCGACTGCCGCCGATATTCTCGATGTTGCTCTCGTATTTGAGACTTTCGACGACAGAGTCGACTTGGCGAGTCTCGATCTCTTCACGTTTTACGAGCGCAACCTGGCGTTGCTGCTGTTCGACCGGCTTGTTGTCTCGTGTTGCCGAGACAGTGACGAGCTCCAGCGTATGTGATTCCTCTTCGGCAGCTTGGACTTGCGCCGCAGAGGTGAGTACGGCACAAACCGCCATAGCCACTTTGGATATATCGTTCACTTTTGACTCCTTTCCCATGATTCTTAGCTGAAACCGGCGAAAAGAGTAAAACGACAAGGGCGCCAATGCAAACGATTCTCATTTGCTGTTGATTGGAATTTTAAGTAGTATGCCTCCCAGAACAGTGACGTATGGACTCGACCTAGCGACAGAGTCCGAGGAGGAGACCCTCAATGCGCAAACTCATAATCTGGCTTTCGGCTATCACCTCAATAGGGGTCCACTTCGGGCTCCTGACCCTGTTATACCAAGCCCAGGCTATGCCCAAACAACCACAGCCAGCCCCAGCAAACACCCTATCGGTCACATTCACCGAGGGCAGCATGCCTGTTGCTGCCACACCACTGCCGCAGCCGCCGCAAGCCAAACCCGCCCTCATGGCAAACCAACCGCATGTCGCGAAAAAGCCTACGGCACAACCCACTGCAGCCAAGGCAAGCCAAACAGCTAAGGCAACCCGTGTTCAGGCGACTAAGGCGCATGCTGAGGCCCGCCGTCCCAACCCAGCTAAGTTTCATGACCACTCGGCACCCAAAGCCTTCAACTCAGCGTCACCCCAAACGCGGCTCTCTGCCGGGGACACCCAAGCGACGGGAGCAAGCGACAAGCCACCAAAGAGTACGGCTCGGCCAGAAGACGCGGTACCGGCTAGCTACCCACCCCGCTATCGCGGCCCCCAACCAGCCCCAGACTATCCACGGATGGCTCGGCGACGCGGTCTGGAAGGCTCCTGCCTCATAGAGGTGCTCATGGATACCCGGGGAGATGTCATCACCCTGGCACTCAAACAGAGTACGGGTCATTCCGTGCTGGATCAGGCCGCACTGGCTGCGGTTAAGAGCTGGAAATTTATCGCCCCATCCGGCATGACCGGAGCCAGTAAGGCCCTGGTGCCTGTCCGTTTTAATCTGACCTGACCTGTCAGCGTCACGGCTCACCCCAGGGCTGGCCATGCCAGCCACTATTCCCCAACTGATGGAGATATCATGAAAAGATCACTTATCGCGCTGCTGACTCTGCTCCCCCTGCTGCCTCTGCAGGCAAAAACGTCAGACTCACAGCCGCGTATCATCAGCGCCGGTGCTGGTATCACAGAACTGGTTCTCAAACTCGGCAGTGGCGACCAGCTAGTCGCCGTCGACTCCAGCAGCCGATTACCGCAAGGCATGACGCTGCCCGTGGTCGGTTATCATAGGCAGTTGGCCAGTGAGGGGCTGCTGTCGCTCAAACCAAGCCTGCTGGTTGGTAGCGATGAGATGGGGCCTGATACCACGCTGCAGCAATTGCAACAGGCTGGGGTAAAGGTCGAGCGACTCTCAAGCCGTGCCGATGTGGCAACGTTGCAGCAGAACATCGATACCCTGGGCGCACTGCTGGGCAAGTCCGCGGCCGCCACCGAACTCAAAGAGAGTATCGATACCCAAATCACCAGGTTGCAGCAGGGAGCCAAGGAGCTCAGCAAACCACCCCGCCTCCTCTACCTGATGACCCATCCGGGTCGGCCGGCCATGGTGGCCGGTGGCAATACGGCGGCCTCCACCTTGATCACCTTAGCTGGCGGTGAAAATCCGGCGGCCAGCCTGAGTAACTACCAGCAACTCAACCTGGAATCGCTCTTGGCCATGAAGCCAGATGGCATACTGGTCAGCCAACGCAGCCTGCAACAGGATCCGAAACTGCTGGAACATGCCCTGCCACAGATAGTCAACCATCCCGATCTGCAACAACTACCGCTCTATCCGGTCTCGGGGCAGGCATTGATTGCCGGGCTCAACCTCAGCACATTGCAGGCGGCCCAGACGCTGCAGCAGCAACTGCTCCCAACCAGCCAGGAGCACTAAACCGATGCGACTTCCCACGCACTGGTCGCTCTCGCTACTAGGTGGGCCACTGCTACTGCTAACCCTGCTGTCACTGCTCTGCGGCGCTATGCCGTTGACCATTAACGACATCTGGCTGACGCTCTGGGGTCAGGGCGACCCGACCCATCAACTGGTGCTTTGGCAGATCCGTCTGCCTCGCAGCTTGATGGCCATGGCCGTGGGTGCCCTACTGGCCCTAAGTGGTGCCGTGCTCCAGGGGCTGTTCCGCAATCCGCTGGCCGATCCTGGCATCATAGGGGTCAGCGGGGGTGCCGCCCTCGGCGCCGGGCTGGCAATCGTGCTGCTTCCGACCCTCACCCTGCCCTGGTTGACATTAGGCTCCACTACGCTGCTGGCGTTTATCGGTGGCATGCTGACCACACTGCTGGTCTACCGTCTTGGTCGCAGCAGCCTGGGCACCTCCATGCTCATGATGCTGCTGGCTGGCGTTGCCGTCGGAGCCATTGCCTTCTCTGTGCTGGGACTACTCAACTATGTGGCAGACGATGAACAGCTGCGGGATCTTTCACTGTGGCAGATGGGCTCCATCGCGGGGGCCAACTGGCCGCGTGTCATGCTCTCTACCCTGATGGCAGGGCTCTTCTGGGGCTGGTGTCAGCAGCAAGCTGGCGCGCTCAATGCCCTGCTGCTGGGTGAGGCCGAGGCGCGCCATCTGGGGGTGAATGTGGAGCGGCTCAAGCGTTACGCCATCTTTATGTGCGCACTGGCCGTCGGTATCGCTGTTGCATCCGCCGGCATGATTGGCTTTGTTGGTCTGATGGTGCCGCATCTGGTGCGTCTGATGAGTGGCCCCGATTACCGCAAGCTACTGCCGTTGTCGGCACTCGGGGGCGCGCTACTGCTGCTGTTGGCCGATCTGTTGGCGCGGCAACTGGCCCCGCCTGCCGAGGTGCCAGTCGGGCTCATTACTGCGCTGCTAGGTGCCCCCTTCTTCTTATGGTTGCTGCAACAACAGCGTGGAGGAAGTCGATGAATGCCCTGACCATTACCGATCTGACACTGCAACTCGGAGTTCGCTCTTTGTTTGACCGCTTTGCCTTGTCATTGCGAACCGGCGAGCTCACCGTCTTGCTCGGCCCCAATGGCTGTGGCAAATCGACCCTGTTAAGAGCCATCACAGGCGAGATAGCCACTCAAGCCAAAATCTCTCTGTTTGGCACGCCACGAACTCGCTGGCCCGCGCAACAATTGGCTCAGCGTCTGGTGGTGCTGCCCCAGAGCTCCACCTTGAGCTTCGATTTTCTCGCCCGCGAGGTGGTCGAGTTAGGTCGCCTGCCCTGGCGAACCGACCCGGCCACCCACCGGGAGCGAGTCGAGCGCTGCATGCGAGAACTGGATGTCTGGGAGCTGCGGGATGCCCCCTATCTGCAACTCTCGGGGGGCGAGCGGCAACGCCTTCACTTTGCCCGGATCCTGACCCAGATCGACCCCTCACAGCCAGGCATTCTGTTGCTGGACGAGCCGACGTCGGCGCTCGACCCTGGCCACCAGCACCAAAGCCTGCAATTGGCTCAAGCTCAGGCTCGGGCTGGTCACGCCGTGCTGATAGTGCTGCATGATCTGAACCTGGCTTCCCGCTATGCCGATCGCGTGCTGTTGATGCAACAGGGGCAACTGCTGGCCGATGGCTCCCCTCGCGACACCATGACGGCCCCGCTGCTGCATAGGCTGTACGGGGTTGGCCCCGAGCTGTGGCATCATCCGCTGGATGGCCGACCACTGGTGGTCTGACCCCCTATTAGTCTGACCCTGGCCTAGAAACAACAACGCCCTCAGAGGAGGGCGTTGTTGTAATGGGGTTTGAGCGGCTGACCTCATGGCTTCTTAAGCCAGCAGAGCGCCTGTGGCCACCAGAGCGGCTGAGGCAACCAGAGGATTCGTTATGCCAAGGGCAATAACACTCGCACCCTCAGGCCCCGTGGCTTATAGCAGTTTTCAAACGAGAGTTGCGCCTGGTGCAACTCACAGATACGCGCCACTATGTTGAGCCCTAGCCCTACCCCGCCCCCGCGGGAATCGAGGCGAGAGTAGGCATCCGTCAATTGCACTAGGCGTTGGGGATCCACGCCGGGCCCCACATCCTGCACCGTGAGCTCTGCCCACTCCCGCTCGCGACCCTGCACCGTCTCGCGAACTCGCTGCACCCGCAGTGAAACCTCACTGTGAGGCTCGGCATAACGACCGCAATTCTCCAGCAGGTTGCGAACCAGAGTGCGCAGTAACGCCGCCTCCCCCTTCAAGATCACGGGCTCTAGTTGTGTACTCAAACGCAGCCGATCCCGCGCCAGCATCTCGCGACACTCCGACTCCATAGGTGCCAGGACATCGCGGGTTAACTCCAGCTCCCCGCTTACGCCTGTGATGATATTGCGCTCCAATCTGGCCATAGCAAGCAACTGCTCTACGGTACGGTGCAAGCCATCCAGGCGCTCGAGCAAAGGCGTAATCTCAGCAACCCCCTCTTGCTGCAACAGCTCAAGATTGAGGCGAATACCCGCCAGCGGCGTGCGCAACTCATGGGCTACATCGGCGCTAAACTGCCGCTCTCGATTAATCGCCAGGCTGAGCCGGGCCAACAAGTCATTCAACGCCTCAGTGACGGCGGTGATCTCGCTGCTGGTATCATCCATGACAATAGGCTGCAAATTGCTGTGGGAGCGATCCATCAGGCGCCGCGTCAACCTGGCCAGCGGGCGCGTGACCCAGCTGATGGCCACATAGGCGACCAGCAGACTCATGATCCCCTGCACCAGCGAGGGAATAAAGAGCGCCTCTATGGTCTCCCGCTCCTCCTTCTGCAACTCATGCAGGGAGTGGCCCGGCTCCTGGGCCAATTTAACCAGCTCCACCACCTGCTCTTGGCTCTCATGCCAGAGCCACAGAATGGAGATGCTCTGGGTGACAAACAAGATAGTGGCCAGCATCAGCAACAGGCGACTACGCAGGCTACTGAACTGTTTTGTCTTCCATTTCGTCAACAATTAGGGACCCTTATTACCGTCGATGTGGTCATGACGGGTATGGTTCAACACATCAAGCACATACCCTTCCCCTCGCAGGGTGCGGATCCGTTCACTGCCCAGCTTGCGTCGCAAATGGTGGATGTGTACCTCCAGCGTGTTAGAGCCAATCTCATCCTGCCAGTCGTAGAGATCTTCCTGCAGCCGCTCTCGGCTTACCACCTTACCCACCTGAATCGCCAGGCAGCGTAACAGGGCAAATTCCCGACGGGTCAGAGTCACCTCTTTGCCGGCCAGCAAGACGCATTTGGTCTCCAGATCCAGCTGCAACTCTCCGCAGACAAGCTGATTACTGGCCTTGCCATGATCCCGGCGTAATAGCGCCCGCACCCGCGCCAGCAACTCCGCCAACGAGAAGGGTTTGACCATATAATCGTCGGCCCCAAAATCCAGACCGGCCACCTTGTTATCCGTGCCATCCCGTGCCGTGAGGATCAACACGGGCTGGCTGAGCCCCCGCTGACGCCAGCGCTTGAGTAGCACTAATCCATCCAGGTCAGGTAATCCCAGATCGAGGATAATGAGCCCATACTCACTGACTCGTAGCAGGGCGTCAGCCTCGGCCCCATTGGTCGCCACATCACAGCTGTATTGCTCATTACCCAGCGCTTTTTGCACCCCCTGCCTGAGCAGCAGATCATCTTCCACCACCATTATCTTCATGCCCGTATCCCGTACTGTCAGGTTATCGGGCCATAGTATCATTCGGTTAACTTCTGCTGTAACCGCTGGATCTCACTCTGACGCCCGGCATCAGCTACTTCCCGCCCAGGACGCGGTGCCGCCTGTAGCGCCTTTTGCAGATAGGGCTTAGCCTCGGCTGGCTTGCCTTGGCTTATCAGATAATCGGCATAGAAGTAGTTGCTGTCGATGCCATCCGGGTTGAAGTTAAGCCCGCGCTTGAGCAGGAATGCCGCCTTCTCCTCATCCCCAAACCCCAGCGGCCAACCTGGCACCCGGTAATAGAGTACCCCCAGCGAAGTGAGCGCCGAGCCATTGAGGGTGCTGGCATCCTTGGCGATCACCGCCTCATAGTCACTCTTGGCTTCCTTGGCCAGCCCCAACGCCCCTAGCCCGCCTTTGGCACCGGCATAACTGCCAATAATGATCCCGGCCCAGGTTTTGAGCTTGAGATCCTCAGGGTGAGCCAGGGCCGCGTTGCGCACCTCGGCCGCCAAGGTAGCCAGAGCCTGCTCTTGGGCATCACCCGTCTGCTGATACTGGGCCAACTCCCACTTATGTTGGTAAACCTGATAAGGCTCGAGTTCAGCCGCCATGACCTCTGCCGCCATAACCAAAAAAGCCCCCCCCAATGCGGCCAGGGCCCCCATCTTGCCCATGCCAGCCAGATAGCGCGTAATCTTCATGATTGTTTCTCCTGTGCGTTGTGTTTCGAGCAAGTAGACGCCCCCACCTTCCAAGCCAGGGCCGAGCGGGCGAAGTGACGAATTTGCTCCAGTTGCCCCGCTATCGCCCTGTCGACCACCCCAGGTAACAGGCCATTGAGCCGGACGAACAGCTTTTCCGGCCAACCTATGTAGCGCTCCCGCCCCCGGTCACCAAGCAGCTGCATCAGCTCATTCGCCACAGACTCAGGGCTGTCCACCCCATTTTTCAGCGCCTGATTGAGTGCATCCACAGCCCCATGGTTAAGCTCGGTGGCGGTCGCCCGTGGCGCCAACAGACAGATCCGTGGCCCCTGCGAGCCCAGCTCCCGCGCCAGGGCCTCGGTGAAGCCCCGTAACCCGGCCTTGGTGGCGCAATAGATGCTAAAGCCCGGATAGCCTATGGCCCCAAAGGTGGAGCCCACATTTACCACTGTGCTCTGGGCCCCCAGCAGCGGCAATAGGGCTCGGGTGAGCCGGATCGGAGCCAGCAGATTTAGACTCACCTGCTGCTGGAGTGCGGCTTCATCCTGCTCGGCAAGCCAGGCAAACCGCTGCGTGCCCGCCGCATGGATCAGCAGATCCAGCCGTGGGGTGCATGCTTGCAGATAGGCCAGCAGCGCCTGGGCCGACTCGGCCTGGGTCAAATCCAGTGGCACGGTCGCCACCGTGCCAGCCCCGGGTGTGCTAGCCAGCAACTCGGCCTGCAACGACTCCAGTTGAGCCAGGCCTCGAGCCACCAGCACCAGGCTCCACCCCTCCTGGCGCAACCGCCGGCAGATGGCAGCCCCTATGCCGCCACTGGCCCCAGTCACCAGGGCTAATTTTCCCGTTACACTCCCACTGTTAGCGACCATGCGGTACTCCTTTGCCTTCATCCATCACGGCTGATATTTCATCCATGGGCAAGCTGCGAAAAACATTGCCATAAAGCTGGAACATCACCTTGGCCATATGGATCACGGCCGCCTGATCCACCGGATCGTCGAGTTTCTCCATCAGGGTGCGGAAGAACTGGATATGCTCCTGATCCAGGGAGCCGTGAGAGTAGAGGTAACTCATGGCCTGCTCGGGCAGCGCCAACTTCTGCTGGATCAATTGCGCCATGGGGGTGGCCAGATTGACGCTGGTGCCCTCCAGCACATAGACCATGCCAAAGAAGGAGACCGGATTGCCGCGCATCACGCTATCCCAGGCGTAACTAACCATGAGCTCGGTGGCCAGGCTGGGTTGGCCGTGGTAGACCCCATCGGCATCGGCGCCACAGGCTTGGATGTCATTGAGGATCCAGCGATCGTGGCCCCGCTCCTCCTCGATATATTCGGTGATGGCATCCTGTAACCAGCGATGGGATTCACCCAAGCGACTGCCACAGGCCATCAAGAGCGGCACTGTATGGCGAACATGGTGATAGGCCTCGGTCAGGAAGGCCACATAACGGCCAAGTGACACCTCACCACGCTGGCACGCCAGTATGATAGGTGCCGACAGCAGGTAAGCACGCTCGGCTTGGGTGGCCTCGACCAATTGGGCAAAAAAACTCATGACAACACCTCGGATAGGACATGTTTTGCAAAAATGACATCGCGGCGCAGGCGGCCATTGGCTGTCAGCTCACCGCTCGCGGCAGTAAAGGGGAGAGGGATAAAGCGCCACTCCGTCAGCCTGGCATACTCAGGAAGGTTTTGATTTCGCTCTGTGATTATCTGCTCGGCCTCACCCCGAGCCTGCAAACCAGGGGCAAACAGCAGCGCCTGTAACCCCAGCGCTTCATCACCATAGACAAACACCTGCAACACACCGGGCAGCGCAGCGAGTTCCGCCTCCAGCCACTCGGGAGCCACATTGCGGCCAAAGCCGGTGACGATAGTCGACTTCTTGCGTCCCTGAATGAAGAGAAAGCCGTCGGCATCAAACTCGCCCCAATCCCCAGTGGCGAGCCACGCCTCGTCAGTCACCGAGCGTGGCTCCCCCAGATAGCCCAGCATGGCGTTGCCACGGATCAGCACCTCGCCATCGGCGGCCAGTTTCATCTGCAGATGCGTCAAGGGCCGGCCGACCGAGCCCAAGCGACGCGCCAGAGGGCCATTCAAGGCGGCCACCGATCCCACTTCAGAGAGGCCATACCCTTCAAACACCGGCAGTCCCAGCTCATCGGCCTGAGTCAGCAGGGCATGGCTGCTCTTGCCGCCCCCCAGCGCCAGCAAGCGCCACTGTTGCGCCGAGATCCCCCCTTGCGCGACGCCGGCCACCAGCCAGCTTAAGGTGGCGGGCAAGAGGATGGCACTATCGGCACCGCTTGCCGCCAGCGCCGTGATAAAACGCCCCGGCTCAGGTTGCTGCAGGGAGCCAAGCCCCAGCTCGGCTAGCGGCAGCAGGCTCACCTGTTTGCCCAAGCTAAGGGGCAGATAAACACCCGCCAAGTTCTCCAATAACACCGCCAGGGGCAGGGTGCAGAGGTGATGCGTCACCCCCAGCTCGCCTACGCGCTCGGCCAGCGCCAGCACCGTCTGGTCAATTTGCTCACCACTGAGGCAGACCCCCTTGGGGGTGCCTGTGGTCCCCGAGGTATAGGTGATCTTCACGCAACCCGTCGGTAGCGCAGGCGCGCCGGGAACAGCTGGCAGCGGTTGGTGCTGCAACTGGCCCTGCTGGAGCATGAGCACTCCGGCGCAGCCACTATGTTGCAGCAGATGCTGCCGCTGCTGCTCGTTGAAAAAGGGGGGCACAGGCACACAGGGGCGCTGGGCCAAGGCACAGGCCAGATCAGTGATCACCCAGGCCAGTCCATTATCGCCCAACAGCGCTAACGGACGCTCCGCGTGTGGATACCAGAGCCGCAGCTGCTCGGCTGTCGCCTGGATCTGCTGCCAGAGCTCGCCATAACTGAGTGACTGCCCGACCGCCTTCAGGGCTGGCCGCGCCGGATCCTGGGCCGCATACTCGGCCAGCCGTAGTAAAATCTGCTTCATTGACCCCGATCTCCTGGTAAATCGTTGTCCCCTAACGGCAACTGACTCAGCAGCGCCTGCATCCTCGGCATGGCCTGCAACTGCGTCCAGCCAGAGCGGATCTCCCCGGCCAGCACCTGGGGGGTATGCTGATAGTAGAGCCCCCAGCTCTGTGGATCCGGCACCCGGTCGGGGGTGGCCTCCTGCAGGTAGAGCGGCGCCAACCCCACCCGCGCAAACAGCTGTTGCACCTGATCGGTCGCGGTAAACACCACATAGCGAAAACGCTGCTCAGCCAGATAACGGATCAGGCTCAATACCAGCCAACGGGCTCGCCCCTTTTCTGCCGCCAGGTTGCCTATCTCCAGGATCTCGTGGCGCGCCACCGGCTGTTGCAGACGCGCGGCCAGCTGCTGCTCCACCGGCGCAGATAAGTAATACTCCAAAAACAGGGGGCCTGAGGCCGCCGAGCGTAATCCGGCACTGGCCAGCAGGCGCCCGTCACCATCGCGGAGCCCACATTGCCAAGGCAGCAGCTGAGCCACTTGGGCACCATGCTCCTGCGCAAAACGCTGGCAGACAAAGCGTTGAATATCGGCAGGCGGTGTCATATGCACCGAGAGGTGGAGTCTTGCGGGTTCAAACTGTGTTGCAGCTTCCATCATTTCCCCTTACCCGGCGCGTAGCGCCCTTCAGGACTGTGGCTACTCCTATCCATCCACTAAACAGACAGGAGATATACACCTTATAAAATTGAGAGTAGAGGGCCTACCTTAAGCAGGGATTAAGACGGCGAAGAATGCGTTAATAATCTGCATGAATGGATAGCGAAAGCGGTTGCCCGGAACGATAGCGTGGTTCGGCAGGAGAGGTTTGTACGTAGAAGCGCTGGGGTGCTGCTACGCTTTTAGTAAGCAGGCTCTGAGCTAATCGAATCCTGTCCGTCAGGGAGCCAGGCTGTTGAAGGTTAGACGGGACAACTGCCACTGAGAAAAACGACGCCAAGCCAGGAGGCACCATGTTACGGATCACGCTCTTGTTGCTGCTATTGTTCGGGAACGCCAGGGCCACCGAGCCCTTTCCCGCCTTGAACTACTATACCGAGCAGGCGCCACCCTATAATTTTCAAGCGGGAAAAGGGCCAATCGATGGCTTTAGCGTGCGCCTGCTGGAGCTGGTCCTGCAGGAACTAGGGGCTCCGCCCCCCAAGATCCAACTGCTTGCCTGGGATCGCGCCTACTACCTGCTCACCCAACAACCCGATGCCGTGTTATTTACCCTATCCCGGACCCCGCACCGCTCCCCCCAATTCAAGTGGGCCTGCCCCATCAGTCGCAGCCGAGTGGTTATCTTGGGCAAGGCTGACAACTCACCCAAGCTGGAGCAACTCACTGACCTGAAGGCGCAAAAAATTGGCGCCATACGAGCAGACGTCGGGGAGCAATTACTCTTGAACCAGCAGGTTAGCGAGCAACAGATAGTCGCCACACAAAATATGCATCAACTACTGCGCCTGTTTGTGGCCAATAGGCTGCCCTTTATCGCCGTCCATGAGATCACTGCACAATACGAACTAAGCCAGCTGGGACAGAAGCCACAAACCTTTCATTCTGCGCTAATCCTGGCCACCCTGGATGATTGCTATGCCTTCAACGCTGCCATCAGTGATGAGGTGGTCCAGCGCTTCCAGCAGGCCTTGCGGCAATTGCAACAACGCCCCGAGTTTGGCCAGCTGCAAGCTGAATACCAACTGATCTCAGTCCCGGATTAGGGGGGCCCAGCGCCAAAGACGACAAAGGCTGCCAAGGCAGCCTTTGTCGTTACTTGATAACCTCAGCTACTTGCGCCGCCAGTTGGTACCCTGCGGGCCATCTTCCAGTACTATCCCCATCTCGGTCAGGCGATTACGAGCGACGTCGGCGGCAGGCCAATCTTTGGCCGCGCGGGCATCGTTACGCGCCTGGATCAGCGCTTCGATCTCGGCCACCTCGTCATCGCCTCCGGCAGAGCTCTGAAGGAATGCTTCGGCATCCTGCTCCAGCAGACCCAGCACCCCCCCCAACTGACGCAGACGCCCAGCTAGGCTAGCAGCAGAGGCCGCCCCCTCGCCCTTGAGACGGTTGAGCTCTCTGGCCAGTTCAAACAGCACGGAATAGGCTTCTGGGGTATTGAAATCATCATCCATAGCCGCCTGGAAGCGCGCCACATACTCCTCGCCACCGGCTGCCGCAACCACAGGCAGCCCCCGCAGCGCCGTGTAGAGACGCTCCAGTGCCGTCCGGGCCTGATTGAGATTTTCATCGGAGTAGTTGAGCTGGCTACGATAGTGACCGGACATCAGGAAGTAGCGCACTGTCTCGGCGTCGTAGACCTTGAGCACATCTCGGATGGTGAAGAAATTGCCCAACGACTTGGACATCTTGACCGTATCCACCATCACCATACCCGTGTGCATCCAGGTATTGACGTAGGCAGTGTGGTGCGCACAGCAGCTTTGGGCTATCTCATTCTCATGGTGGGGGAACATCAGATCCGAACCACCACCGTGAATATCAAAATGGTTGCCCAGATGTTTGGAGTTCATGGCCGAGCACTCTATGTGCCAACCAGGACGACCCGCGCCCCAGGGCGAATCCCAGGTGGGCTCACCTGGCTTCGACATCTTCCACAACACAAAGTCCAGCGGGTTGCGTTTAGTCTCCTCCACCGAGACCCGGGCCCCCGCCTGTAGTTGCTCCAGATCCTGCCCGGAGAGTCGGCCATATTCCGGGAAGCTGTCGATGGCAAACAGCACATCGCCGTTAGCAGCCACATAGGCGTTACCGTTATCCAGCAACTGCTGCACCAGGGTGAGGATCTCGGCAATATGTAACGTGGCTCTGGGCTCAATGTCCGGGTGCTGCAGGTTCAGGGCGTCGAAATCGGCATGCATCTCGCCAATGAGCCGCTCGGTCAACGCCTCACAAGACTCCTGGTTTTCGGCGGCGCGCTTGATGATCTTGTCATCCACATCCGTGATGTTACGGACGAAGGTCAGCTCATAGCCGAGGTAACGCAGATAACGCACCACCACATCGAAGCCGACAAAGGTACGGCCATGGCCGATATGACACAGGTCATAGATAGTGACTCCACACACATACATACCGACTTTGCCAGGACGGATGGGTTTGAACTCTTCTTTTTGCCGCGTGAGGGAGTTGTAAATCTTCAGCATGACCTAACCTGTGTCGAAAAAAACGAAGGGCCATTCTAGCGATTCTTGCCGTCGTTGACGAGAGGCAGAGCCCGAGGGCGCCGCCTGATTGAAGGGGATAATCAGCGAGCGGTGATCAAAGCTGCCACCCCTGAAACAGTCCGTGCTGTCGCGCCTGGGCCAAGGTGAGTCGCACCTTCTCTTCCGGTTCACAGTAACCATATTCCAGGCAATCGGCTGGCATGCCCAGCTCGGCACAGAGCCCGTCCCAATCATGGCATTCGTCATGCACATAATAGAGGGGCAATTCGATGATAACGTCACTCGCTTTGAGCATGATGAAATCTCCCGAAATACAACTGCTGTGCAGTTTGAATCAGGTGGCGCTCGAACATAATCCGTCATGCCGCAACAGCCTAGAGCCACCACTCCTGACAGAGGCCATAGCGTTTGGCTTGAGCCAGATCCAGGCTAACCCTGTCACTGGGCAGATAGATGGCTCGTTCCAAACCATTCGCCTCAAGATCTAGCTCCTTGCATAACTGCGCCCATGCCGTGCAATGCTCACGAACATAAGCAATGGGAAGTTCAATACTCACATCACTGTCCTGGTACATGGTCACCTCCGGCCTGAGGCCCGATCACGGCGTCAAGTTAAGTATAGAACATGGCCAACAGAGGCACAGAGGCGGCGTTCAGGAAGAGACTGAATTGCACAAAGGGAACCAACGCGAGTAAAAAGGGAAGGTGTTGAGGGGGAACAAACGGTAACACCGCGCAACCCGTGCGCGGTAACTGGGATCATTTATGGGGAATGGTCAACAGGGACAACCAGATCACACTGCCACCCACCCCGCAGACCAAGAACAACAGCATGGAAAGGCAAAGAAGATTATCGCTCATATGTCACCTCTCATTTCTGTCAGGTTGTACTTAGTCTAACAGTCAGAACGTGAAAAATTGTCGACAGGATCAAAGATCCTCGCCCGCTGGCAGAGTAAAGGCCAATAGCTTGAAGCCCATCACGTATTGATAGTTCTATTTTTAACGGCCTAACTCAGCAATGGCGTCACAAGGAACCCGCCGCAAAGCCAAGGCGTGAAAAGTGTTGGACTCCCGCCTGGCTAAGCTGCAGAATTTCCGCCTCAGAGTAGAGTTGAAACTGGCTGAGTGATGGCGCCATTTGGCCATGACTCATCAATACGTTATAGAGGAAATTGCATGATCACCCTGCACACCAACCATGGCGATATCAAAATTGAACTGTTCGCCGACAAGGCGCCGCTCACCTGTGCCAACTTCGAGCAATACTGCCGTGACGGCCACTACAACGGCACCCTGTTTCACCGGGTGATCAACGGCTTCATGATCCAAGGTGGTGGGTATCTGACCGGTTTTGCCGAAAAAGAGACCCGCGCCCCCATCAAAAACGAGGCCAACAATGGCCTGGCCAACAAGGTTGGCACCCTGGCCATGGCGCGTACCAATGATCCCCACTCTGCCACCGCCCAGTTCTTCATCAACGTGGCCGATAACGATTTCCTGGACTTCAAAAATGAGTCGATTCAAGGCTGGGGCTACTGTGTCTTCGCCGCGGTTGTCGATGGCATGGATGTCGTTAACCAGATCAAGGCCGTGAAGACCGGGAGAGCAGGCGGGCATGCCGATGTTCCCAAGGAAGAGGTGATCATCGAACGCGTCACCGTCGCCTAACGCGTGACGCCGAGGGAGGCAACTCCCTCACTTTCCCCTATCTCTTGCCTTGTGCCTTATCCAGTCGAGCCCCCATGAAGACCCTGTTTATCTCCGATCTCCACCTGAGTGAGCTCAGACCCGATCTGACCGCCGCCTTCATTCACTTCCTGGAGCAGGAAGCGCCTAGCGCAGAGGCCCTCTATATCTTGGGTGATCTCTTCGAGTTCTGGATTGGTGACGATGAATGCTCCCCCTTGCAACTGCAGGTAGCCGAGGCGCTGGCCGCCCTGAATCGCCGAGGCACAGCGCTCTACTTTATCCATGGCAATCGGGACTTCATGATAGGCAAGGCCTTTGCCCGCGCCTCAGGCATGACCCTACTCCCCTCTGTGCATCCGCTAGCCCTCTATGGCCGTCAGGTGGTGTTGCTGCATGGGGATCTGCTCTGCACCCTGGATGAAAAATATCAACGTTTCCGCCGTATCACGGCCATCGGCTGGCTGCGCTGGCTATTCCTACGCCTGCCACTTTCTAAACGATTGGAGATAGCCGGGCGCATGCGCCAGGGTAAACAGGGAAAGTCCTTGATGTTGATGGATGTCACCCCGGAGGCGGTACAAGCTTTGCTCGAAGAGCATGACGCCAGCGTGATGATCCATGGCCATACCCACAAGCCGGCCGTTCATCCCCTGGATTTCGCCATTCAGGATAGAGTCAGTGGTCTTAACCAACGTGCCGAGCGCATAGTGCTGGGGGATTGGGATCGTAGCCTAAGTGTGCTGGAAGCCAGCCCGGATGGCCTACGGCTCAAGAGCCTGCCCCTACAGGCCTAAACCATCTTGCGGCTGATGTGGGGCGTCACTCTGCATCAGCCACGAGATGAGCTACGCCTCCTTCTTGCCAATCGCAAATTCGCGCAGCTTGTTGGCCACCGCAGTGTGACTCACCCCCAAGCGCTGTGCCAACTGGCGGCTGGAGGGGTAAAGCGGATAGAGCCGCTCGAGCATGGCTTTCTCAAACCGCTTGCTCGCCTCGTGTAAGGAGCCCTCGAACCACTGCTCAGCCCCTGCCGCAGAGGGCTCCATATGGGGCAATCGCAGATCCCGCGGCTCTAGCTCCTCCCCCTCCAGCAGGGTCAGCGCCTGATAGAGGGCATTACGCAGCTGCCGCACATTGCCAGACCAGGAATAACCCAGCAGAAATTCGTCAAGATGGCGGGAGAAGCGCGGACGACTGCGTTGTAGTTCATCACAGATCCGCACCACAAACTGCTGGGCCAGTGGCAAGATGTCGGCCTGACGCTGACGCAGCGGTGGCATCTCCAACTGCAACACACTCAAGCGAAAGAAGAGATCTTCCCGAAACAGCCCCTGTCGCACCCGCGCCACCAAGGGCTGACGGCTGGTGCAGAGGATGCGCACATCCACCAGCTCCTCCTCGGTCTGCCCCACCCGGTGAAACCGACCATCCTGTAACACCCGCAGCAGCTTGCTCTGCAGCAGAGGCGACATCTCAGCCACCTCATCCAGCAAGAAGGAACCGCCACTGGCCTGGGCCAGCAAGCCTATCTTACCCGGCCACTCAGGGCCAAAGGCGCCAGGGGCCGAGCCAAACAACTCATGTTCAGCCACCTCATCAGGCAGGGCGGCACAATTGAGGGTCAACAAGGGGCCACTGGCCCGTAGACTGCCGCGGTGACAGGCCCGAGCCAACATCTCCTTGCCGGAGCCCGTCTCGCCTTGGATCAGCAGGGGGAGATCCTGCATGGCCAGGCGTCTGGCTTGGTGCAGCAGATCCTGCATCGTCTGACTCTGGGCGGTAAAGAGATCGAAACGGCTATCATCATGGGCGTGCATCAGATTGAAGTAATGACCCACCCTCCGTGCCGACTTGAGGATCACCAGGGCACAGGCCAGGGCCACGCCCCCATCGGCCTCGGGAATCGTGACCGGCAGAATATCGGCCAGGTAATCCTCACTGGCAAAGCTGAGTTTGCACGTTTCCGCCTGGCGCGCCCCCTCCCCCAGCCACTGTAAAAAACCAAAGCCCTTGATAAAGGAGCCCACCTGCAGACCGAGAATATCCTTGAGATCCAGACGCAAGATGTTAAGCACGGCCTCGTTAACATGAGTAATGCGCCCCCGGGTATCTAGGGTGAAGATGAGATCCGGCAACGCCTTCATCAAGGCCTGGACCTGATGATGCTCCCGCTCCGAAGGCATGAAGGCCACCGTCTTCACATCCAGCACCCCCTTGATGCGGCGGATCTCCGGCATCAACTGCTGTAACCGCTCGAACCCCAGCTCGGGAAAATGCAGATAGATGACCCCCGAGACATCGAGCTCGATCCCCCGCAAGTCGATGGCATTCTCCTCCAGCCGCGCCAACAACTCGCGGGTGAGACCAATTCTGTCCTGACAACTGACCTGTAGACGCATGGGGTTCCTGCTAAGCGCTTCCCTTCGGAGACCCGAAGGCAAGAGAAAATAATCAAAGTGACGATGGTAAGGCGCCACAGCCAAAGAAGAAAGCCTAACCCCAACCCTCACCCTGGAAAAGCGAGGGAGAGCGCCACCCCTGGCAAGAGGCAGCCTGAGAGGAGAGGCCCTGGCGTTAGCCACGACAGCCCAGGCAGAAAGCTAATCCCATACCATTGTTATACGTTTTTTGAGGTTGTTATGGGGCAGTCAAGGGCCGATAATAGCCGCCATTTTTCTTGGTAAAGCATCCAGATGACTGAGTATCTTCTTCTGTTGATTAGCACGGTTTTAGTCAATAATTTTGTGCTGGTGAAATTCCTGGGACTCTGCCCCTTCATGGGCGTCTCCAAAAAACTCGAGCCCGCCATCGGCATGGGTCTGGCCACAGCGTTTGTCCTGACCCTGACCTCGGCCTTCTCCTATCTGGTGGACCACCTCTTGTTGATGCCACTGGATATCGGCTACCTGCGTACCATGGCCTTCATCCTGGTCATAGCCGTAGTAGTCCAGTTCACCGAGATGGTGGTGCATAAGACCAGCCCGGATCTCTACCGACTGCTCGGCATCTACCTGCCACTCATCACCACCAACTGCATAGTGCTGGGGCTGGCGTTGTTGAATGTCACCGAGCAACACAACTTTCTGGCTAGCCTTATCTACGGACTGGGCGGCGGGATAGGGTTTTGCCTGGTACTGGCGCTGTTTGCCACCCTGCGTGAGCGACTGGCCGCCGCCGATGTTCCCCTGCCGTTTCGTGGCATCTCTATCGCCATGATCACCGCGGGGTTGATGTCTTTGGCCTTCATGGGCTTCACCGGCCTGATCAAGTCTTGATATGAATCACATCCTGATAGTCGTTCTCATCTTTGCCGCCCTGGCCCTGCTGTTTGGTCTGCTGCTTGGCTATGCCGCCGTCCGTTTCAAGGTAGAGGCCGACCCCATAGTTGAAAAGCTCGATGCCCTCTTGCCCCAGACCCAGTGCGGCCAGTGTGGTTACCCAGGCTGTAAACCCTATGCCCAGGCCATCGCCGATGGCGATAGCATCAACAAGTGTGTGCCTGGCGGCGACCCCACCATCAAGCGCATCGCCGAACTGATGGGCGTGGAGGTGCCCGTAGATGGGCCGATTGAACCGCCAATCAAACAGGTCGCCTTCATTCACGAGGATCTGTGCATCGGCTGTACCAAGTGCATCCAGGCCTGCCCTGTGGATGCCATAGTCGGAGCCGCCAAGCTGATGCATACCGTGCTCAAGCGAGAGTGTACCGGCTGTGATCTCTGCGTGGCCCCCTGCCCTACGGACTGTATCGAGATGATTGATGTGCCAACCACCCCCGACACCTGGAACTGGGATCTGGAAACCATCCCCGTAAGGATGGTCAAATGAGCCTATCTCGTGTCATCGACAAGATCCGCAACGGCAAGCTATGGGACTTCCATGGCGGTATTCACCCGGATGAGCACAAGCGTGAGTCCAGTGAAGCGCCGCTAGTACATGCGGCCATCCCCCCCCTGCTGGTACTGCCGCTCAAGCAACATATTGGCTCCAGTGCCGAGGTGATAGTGCAACCCGGGGAGCGGGTACTGGCTGGCCAGCCGCTGACACGCCCAGAATCGCGGATGCAGGTACCCATTCATGCCCCCACCTCAGGCCTCATCTCCAGCATCGAGATGCACACGGTCGCCCACCCCTCCGGGCTGAGTGAACCCTGCATTCATCTCAAGCCCGATGGGCTAAATGAGTGGCGTACGCGCCATCCGCTCGCCGACTACCAGCAACTGACCCCGGTCGAGCTGGTCAAACGCATCCACGAAGCGGGGATTGTGGGTCTGGGCGGCGCCGGGTTTCCGACCGATGTGAAACTGGCCACAGGTCGCGAGAAGGTCGAGATCCTGATCATCAACGGGGCCGAGTGTGAACCCTACATCAGCTGTGATGATCGCCTCATGCGGGAAGAGGCGGTGCGCATTGCCGAAGGGATAGAGGTGATGCGCCACATCCTCAAGCCACGCCTGGTGCTGATTGCCATCGAAGATAACAAACCTGAGGCCATAGCCGCCATGCAGGCTGCCGTCGACGGCGAGCAGGTACAGGTGCGAGTCATCCCCACCAAGTATCCCTCCGGCGCCGCGCGTCAGCTGATCGAAATACTGACCGGCAAGCAGGTGCCCTCGGGTAAACGCTCCCTCACCCTGGGGGTGATCATGCTCAACGTGGGGACTGTCTTTGCGGTACGCCAGGCCATCGTAGAAGATGAGCCGCTGATCCGCCGAGTCGTCACCCTGACAGGCCAGCGCTTCGGCAAACCGGGCAACGCCTGGGTACTGCTGGGCACCTCGGTGCGTTGGTTGCTGGGCCAATTTGAGCTCAAACCCGAACCTCGGCAGCGCATCATAATGGGTGGCCCCATGATGGGCTTCACCCTGCCCCACGCCGATGTGCCCATAGTCAAGATCAGCAACTGCCTGATGGCCCCCAGTCAGCAGGAGTTGCCATCGCGAGATGATGAACTCAACTGCATTCGTTGCAGCCAGTGTGCCGATGCCTGCCCTGTCACCCTGCTGCCGCAACAGCTCTACTGGTACAGCAGGGCTGGCGATCATGACAAGGCACAGGAGTACCATATCGATGACTGCATCGAATGTGGTGCCTGCGCCTGGGTCTGCCCCAGCAACATTCCCCTGGTACAGTACTACCGGGAGGAGAAGGCCGAGCTGGGTCGTCTGGCATTGGAAGCCGAGCAGGCCGAACGCGCCAGGCAGCGCTTCGAGGCGAAAAAACAGCGCCTGGAAGAGGAGCGTCTACAACGTGAGGCCCGCCACCAGCAGGCCAGTGCCCAACGCCGGGAGCAGATGAGTAGCGAGGCCGGAGGGGTCGACCCGATCGCCGCGGCGCTGGCCCGCGTCAAGGCCAAGCAGATCGCTGGCAGCACTCCGGCTTCCCAACCAGCCCCCCACCAGGCTGGCGCCGAGATGCTCAGCCCTGAAACCATGCAGGCCCTGCGTATCGCCCGTAAAGAGCAGGCCATAGCTCGGCAGCGTGAGCGCCAGGCCCAGCCAGAGTCAAGCGCCACCCCAAACAACGGCAGCGCGATAGAATCTAACTCAGATACCCAGCAGGATGCCAAACAGGCAGCCGTCGCCGCCGCTATCGCCCGCGCCAAGGCGCGCAAACTGGCTCAATCTGCGGATATGCCGACGCAGCAGGCCATGGACAGCGCCCCAGTCAGCGGAGCCGTCGCGGCAACCGCACTCGAGCCTGACAGCGCTGCGGAGGATCCCAAGAAGGCAGCCGTCGCCGCCGCCATTGCCCGCGCCAAGGCACGCAAGCTGGCCCAGCAATCGGCAACCGGGCCGGCCATCGGGGATACCAAGCCCCCCCTCACCACAGATAAGAGTGAATAACTGACTATGGCTTTTACCATCGCAAGCGCCCCTCATGGCCACAGCCAGCAGACGACAACCACCATGATGCGGCTGGTGATGCTGGCCATGGTGCCAGCCATCTGGGTACAGGTGCACTTCTTCGGGTTTGGCGTCGTGATCCAGTTGCTGCTGGCTCTGCTCACCGCCCTGCTCAGCGAGTCGGTTGTGCTGATCCTGCGCCGTCGCCCCGTCATGAAATCACTGGCTGACAGCAGTGCCCTGCTCACCGGTGCCCTGCTGGCCGTCTCCCTACCCCCTCTGGCCCCCTGGTGGTTGGTGGTGCTGGGTACCGCCTTTGCCATCATAGTGGCCAAGCAACTCTATGGCGGGCTGGGCCATAACCCCTTCAACCCGGCCATGGTCGCCTATGTACTGCTGCTGGTCTCCTTTCCCAGCCACATGACAACCTGGATGCCCCCCGCCGGAATAGCCCAACATCTGCCCTCACTGGCTGAGGCGGTCAACATCATATTTAATAAGGTGTTACACCAGGGGCCAACCCTGCATCAGTTGCTACTGGATGTGGATGGCCTCACCACGGCCACCCCGCTCGATAGCGTCAAAACCCAGCTCGGTCTGGGTAAAAGCGTCAGCCAGATCCGAACTGACCCCCTGTTCAGCAGCTATGGTGCTTTAGGCTGGCAGTGGGTGAATCTGGCTTTCCTGGCGGGTGGCCTGTTCCTGATACTGATCGGCACGCTCGCTTGGCAGATCCCGACCGCCTTGTTGCTGACTCTAGCCGCCTGCAGTGGCTTGGCCTGGCATCTGGATCCCTTGCATCACCTGCCACCCAGTATGCAGTTGCTCTCTGGCGCCACCATGCTGGGCGCCTTCTTCATCGCCACCGATCCGGTTACCGCAGCCACGACCCCCAGAGGACGTCTGCTGTTTGGCGCGCTGGTTGGCCTGCTGATCTTCGTGATCCGCACCTGGGGCGGCTACCCGGATGGTGTCGCCTTCGCCGTGCTGCTGGCGAATATCTGCACCCCTTTGCTAGATACCCTGACTCGCCCCCGGGTCTATGGCACACAGAGCAACAATCATCAGAAAAACCATAATAAGAGGGCCTGACATGCTAGCCTCCATGCAAAAAAATGGCCTGCGCCTGGCACTGTTTGCCTGCGCCTGCACCGCCTTAGTGGCGCTTATCGATCAGGTCACACGCCCGCTTATCGCCAAACAGAGCGATGCCCAACTGCAACGCACCCTCAGTCAGCTATTGCCAGCCGAGCTATATGATAACGATCTGGGCAAGAGCTGCCTTCAGCTCCGCCTGCCCAGCCTACTGGGCGATGATAAGCCCCACCCTGTGTATGTGGCACGGCGGGGAGATAAGGTCACCGGATATATCATTGAGTCTGTGGCTCCCCATGGTTACTCCGGGGCCATCCGCCTGCTGACCGCCATCAGCACAGATGGCTCGGTGCAAAAGGTGCAAGTCTTGATGCACAAAGAGACGCCGGGGTTAGGGGATAAGATAGAGCGCAGCAAGTCCAACTGGATCGACAGCTTCAATGGCCAGCAACTGCACGGCGAGACAGACCCACGCTGGGCGGTGAAGAAAGATAGCGGTATGTTCGACTCCTTTACCGGCGCCACTATCACACCACGCGCCGTGGTCTCCGGGGTGAAGAATGCCTTACTGGTGTTGCAAGCCCACCAAACCGAATTAGCCCAGGCCCCCGCCTGCGAGGAGCAGCCATGAGTGGACACCATGCCAGTGAACCCCCAATCGCCGCCACATCAGGCATGGGTGATATTGCCAAGCAGGGATTGTGGAAGAATAATCCGGCACTGGTACAGGTGCTGGGGCTCTGCCCTACACTGGCGGTCACCACCTCGGCAACCAATGCTCTGGGGTTGGGGCTGGCCACGGCAGCCGTGCTGATGATGAGCAATCTGGCCATCTCACTGGTACGCAATTGGGTGCCTAGCGAGATCCGTATTCCCATCTATGTGATGATCATAGCCGCCCTGGTAACCGGAGTTCAGCTGGTGATGAACGCCTATGTGTATGGCCTCTACCAGGCCCTCGGCATCTTCATCGCCCTGATTGTCACTAACTGCATCATCATTGGCCGCGCCGAAGCCTTTGCCAGTCGCAACTCACCGCTGCTGGCCCTGTTTGATGGCCTGATGATGGGGCTGGGGTTTACCCTAGTGTTGCTGATCCTGGGCTCTGTACGCGAAATACTGGGGCAAGGCACGCTGTTTGCCGGAGCCGAGCTGCTGCTGGGTCCTTGGGCGGCCAGTCTTAAGCTACAGATCTTTGCGGCCGATAGTGGTTTCCTGCTGGCGATCCTCCCCCCTGGCGCCTTTCTAGCCTTGGGTTTTCTTATCGCCATCAAGAATGTGATCGATGCGAGCCTCTCCCGTCGCAAGGTGGTAGTGAAGGTACAAGTCGAACGAGCCCGCATGACCACACTGTAACTCGCACCGGCCGATGAATGATGAATAATGGAAAACGCCGCCAGATACTGGAGCGGTTGCGGACCGCTAACCCGCACCCCACGACCGAGCTGCACTACAGTTCGCCCTTCGAGCTGCTGATTGCCGTTATTCTCTCGGCCCAGGCAACCGACGTGGGGGTCAACAAGGCAACAGCCCGCCTCTATCCCGTTGCCAATACCCCGGCGGCTATCCTGGCCTTGGGCGTGGAGGGGCTCAAGGCATACATCAAGACCATAGGGCTCTACAACGCCAAGGCCGAAAACATCATCAAGAGCTGTGCCCAGCTGCTGGCCAAACATGATGGCCAGGTGCCAGAAAACCGCGAAGCCCTGGAGGCACTGCCCGGCGTCGGCCGCAAGACCGCCAATGTGGTTCTCAACACCGCCTTTGGCTGGCCCACCATAGCCGTAGACACCCATATCTTTCGAGTCGCCAATCGCACCGGCTTTGCCCCTGGCAAAAACGTAGAAGCGGTAGAGCAGAAACTACTCAAAACCGTCCCGGCTGAGTTCAAACTGGATGTGCACCACTGGCTGATCCTCCATGGCCGCTACACCTGTATCGCCCGCAAGCCCAGGTGTGGCTCCTGCCTGATTGAAGATCTGTGTGAATTCAAAGAAAAGAGCGAGATCTGAGCAAGAAGAAGCCAGCAGCGTGGAAAACAAAACGCGGCCTATGGGGCCGCGTTTTGTATTGGCATCAACTGATTATTTCAGCAAGGGCGAGAGATCCAGGTACTGACCCAGATCTGATTCAAACGGTCTGGCTAAGTAGGGGATCTCCCCCAAAAAAGGCGCCTGGATCAGGCTCTTCAGGGTTTCCACGTTGGAGTGGTAGTGACTCATGCCCGGATGAACCCGGTTCACACACCAACCAGCCACCTGAAGATGATCATGGCAGATCGCCTCGTAGGTGAGCATGGCATGGTTGAGACAACCCAACTTGGCCCCCACCACCAGGATCACCGGCAGGTTCTCATGCCGCACCCAGTCGGAGAGGAACTGGCCATTACCCAGTGGCAGACGCCACCCCCCGGCCCCTTCGACAAAGATCACATCGGCATCGGTATCGCGCAGGTGGTCCAAGCCCTTGCTCAACACCTCGAGCTGGATCGGGATGCCACACTCCTCCGAGGCAATATGCGGGGCAATATGGGGTTCAAAACAGTAGCCCACCACATCCTCATAGGCTTGCCTGAGGCTGGCATTTTTCTGCAACAGGATCACATCTTGATTGCAGAGCCCCTCCTCCATCAGATCACAACCCGAAGCCACAGGCTTATAAGCCACAGCCAACAGGTTGCGTTTGGCCGCCGCACGCAACAAGGCGACCGTGGAGACGGTTTTACCTACTTCGGTATCAGTACCTGTAATGAAGAAGGTCTTAGTCATCGCATCAAAACTCCGTAGCAAACTTCATAGCTCACCGGTAACAGACCGGTAGGCTCTTGCATCTTTCCATAAGCCTGCTCAAGACAGTGCAAGCGTTTACGCCCACCCAACCCGGCGGCGCGAGCCCCTGTTACCTGATTGGCTCCAATTCCTTTGAGGCTCATGAGTACCCCATGTAACGAGGGATAATGCAAAGTATGAGAACGACTCAGCCAAACAAGGGATGAGAATCCATGCTCTGAGCATAAGTATTGCAGTGTATTGGCAGTAATAAAGGGATTTACATGATCCAGGTGATCTACTTCACGCCAGGCTGCCCGTAATTCGGACAGGCTCTCGGCCCCCAGGGTAGAAAAGGCGAAAAAACCACCAGGTCGCAGCACGCGATGAATTTCAGACAGTGCTTGGGGCAAAGAGGCACACCACTGCAGGGCCAGGCTGGAGTAGATCAGATCCAAGGAGCCACTGGCAAAGGGTAACTGCTCGGCATCACCACAGATCAGCTGTGCACTCCCCAACTTATGCCGCGCCACCTGCAACATACCCGGGGCCAGATCCAAGCCCAGCAGGCTAGCACAGCGCTTGGCCAACTCAGGTAAAAAATAACCTGTGCCACAGCCCAGATCCAACCCCCGCTCAAACGACACCTCAGGCAGCAGAGCCAGTAGTTCGGCCCCCACCTGCTGTTGCAACCGTGCCAGACGATCATAATCGGGGGCCGCCTTGCCAAAACGCTCGGCCAGATCCCGCTTGTCTACCGACAAAGACCAATCACTCATCTGTCACCCTCCCGATCCTGGCACTGGGCTCATGCACTGAGTCAAGGCGGCCAGCAAGCGCTCAACATCTGCCTCACTATGAGCCGCAGTCAGGGTAATACGCAAGCGAGCCGAGCCCACGGGGACAGTCGGTGGCCGGATGGCCGAAACCCAACAGCCCAATTCACGCAGTCGGTTCGCCATAGCCACAGCCGCCTCACTCTGACCGACGATCAGTGGCTGGATCGCCGTTTGTGAAGGCATAAGCGCCAGGCCTAGCGCTTGCGCCCCCTGCTGAAATTGGCCGATCACGCGCTGCAACTGCAGACGCTCTGCATCAGCCTGCTGCACCCAAGCCAGAGCCGCCAAGGTCGCCTGCGCCTGAGCCGCCGGCATATGGGTGCTATAGACATAATCCCGGGCAAAGTTGATGAGGTAAGTGATCAGGGTGCGCGAGCCCGCCACAAAGGCGCCGGCCGTACCAAAGGCCTTACCGAAGGTACCCACCAGGATATCAACCTGCGCCGGGGCAATCCCCTGCTTATCCAGTGTGCCCCGTCCCTGGCTGCCATGGACACCAAAGCCGTGGGCATCATCAAGCATCAACCAGTTGCCACTGTGCTTGGCCTGACTCAGCAACTGGGCACAGGGGGATTCATCCCCATCCATGCTGAACACCCCTTCGCTGACGATGAGCCCCTGCTGGTGGGTGAGCTGACTGGCAAGATGCGCCATATCGTTGTGGCGAAAACGGCGCATCCTAGCGGGGCTCAGGGCCCCCGCCTCTTGCAGCGAAGCATGATTGAGCCTGTCCTGCCACAGCTCGTGTCGCTCGGTGAGCAGAGCCTTGAGCACGGCCTGATTGGCGGCAAACCCGGTGGAGAAGAGCAGCACGGCCTCCACCCCCAACCAGGCGGCCAGCGCCTCTTCGAGTGCGGCATGGGCATCGGTATAGCCTGTCACCAGAGGTGAGGAGCCGGAGCCCGCTCCCCAGCGCGCCACGCCGGCCTGCCAAGCGGCGATGATCTCGGGCTGGGCCGCCGCCCCCAGATAATCGTTGGAGGAAAAGTTGAGATACTCACGCTCGCCTAACAGGATGCGAGCCCCCTGGGGCGAGCCTAACCGTTGACGACAGCGCAGCAAACCCTGCCCGGCACGTTCGTCCAGGGCCAGTTGCAAATCAAAGGGGGTGACCTCAGAGCGCAGAGCCTCAGCCATTGACACCCACCTTGGGCTTACGCGGCTTGGTGGCGTCATAGAAGAGCTCACTCTCCTCGGTCTGCTCCAATACCGCCTCGCGGATAGCCTGCTCCTGCATCAGATCGGGTTTTTGCACCCGCTGCTCAGGCTGAATGCCCAAACGCTTAAACAGCTGCATGTCACTGTTCTCATCCGGGTTGGTGGTGGTGAGCAATTTGCAACCGTAGAAGATGGAGTTGGCGCCCGCCATGAAGCAGAGAGCCTGCATCTGATCGTTCATCTTTTCGCGACCGGCAGAGAGGCGGACATGGGAAGCCGGCAACATGATGCGCGCCACGGCTATGATGCGGATAAAGTCGAAGGGATCGACCTCCTTCTCATGCTCCAGCGGCGTGCCCTTGACCTTGACCAGCATATTGATGGGCACAGACTCAGGCTGCGGGCTCAGCGCCGCCAGTTGCACCAGCAAACCGGCTCTATCATTGGCACTCTCGCCCATGCCGATAATACCGCCGGAGCACACTTTCATCCCGGCCGCACGCACGTGCTGCAGGGTATCGAGGCGATCCTGGTAGGTGCGGGTGGTAATGATGTCGCCATAAAACTCCGGCGAGGTATCCAGGTTGTGGTTGTAGTAGTCAAGCCCGGCCCCGGCCAATTGCCCCGCCTGATCGGCAGTGAGCATGCCCAGGGTCATGCAGGTTTCCATGCCCATGGATTTAACTTCCTGCACCATACGCAACAGATAAGGCATATCCCGCTCTCGCGGATTGCGCCAGGCGGCCCCCATACAGAAACGGGAGGAGCCCGCAGCCTTGGCCTCTTTGGCACGCTCCAGCACCTTCTCTACTTCCAGCAGACGCTCGGACTCAAGTCCCGTCTGATAGCGCGCACTCTGGGGGCAATATTTGCAATCTTCCGGGCAGGCGCCGGTCTTGATGGAGAGCAGTGTACTGACCTGAACCTCGTTGGGATTAAAATGGCGACGATGGACAGTCTGGGCTTGAAAAAGCAGGTCGTTGAATGGCAGTTCGAAGAGGGCTCGGACCTCCTCCACTTGCCAGTTGTGGCGGATTTCGGCTTGCATGGCTGACTCTCAGAAAATGGAAATTGACTTGGCTAGTCTAGGGATGGGTCGTATGCTGTCAACCAAAAGCACACAATTTAACTTTACGTCAGCTTACTCTATGACCAATCAGCAATTTGATCGCGACCATATCTGGCACCCCTACACCTCCCTTACCCGCCCGCTGCCCACCTATGAAGTGGTCTCAGCCGCCGGGGTCCATCTGCAGTTGGCCGATGGCCGCCGTTTGGTGGATGGCATGTCCTCCTGGTGGGCCTGCCTGCACGGTTACAATGTGCCAGAACTCAATGCCGCCATCGAAAAACAGCTCAAGAAGGTGGCCCATGTGATGTTTGGCGGCATCACCCATGAACCCGCCATCGACTTATGCCGCAAGCTGGTGGCGCTCACCCCGGCCGGGCTGGATCGCGTTTTTCTGGCCGACTCCGGCTCGGTAGCCGTTGAAGTGGCGCTCAAAATGGCGCTGCAATACTGGCAGAGCCAAGGCACCCCTCGCAGCCGTTTCATCGCCCTGCGGCAGGGTTACCACGGCGATACCTTCGGCGCCATGAGCATTACTGACCCGGATGGCAGCATGCATAAGCTCTATCAGGGCTTCTTGCCCCAGCATGAGTTTATCCCCGCCCCCCAGAGCCAATTCACTGGCCCCTGGCAGCCGGAAGAGATGGAGCCGTTGGCCAGGCTGCTCGCCGAACGCCACCAGGAGTTTGCCGCCGTGGTACTCGAGCCCATAGTGCAGGGTGCCGGCGGCATGCGTTTTTACCACCCGGAATATCTGCGCCAGGTTCGCGCCTTGTGTGATGAGTATGGCGTGCTGTTGATCGCCGATGAAATTGCCACCGGCTTTGGCAGGACAGGCAAGTTGTTCGCCTGTGAATGGGCGGGAATAAGCCCGGATATTCTCTGTGTAGGCAAGGCGCTGACCGGCGGCTACATGACGCTCTCGGCCACCCTGACCAACCAGAAAGTGATGACGGGAATATGTGAGGGGGAAGCCGGTGTGCTGATGCACGGCCCGACCTTTATGGGCAATCCACTGGCCTGCAGCGTGGCCAATGCCTCTATCGATCTGCTGCTCGCCTCCCCCTGGCAAGCCCGCGTAGCCACCATCGAAGCCCAGCTCAAAGCCGAACTCAAGCCCCTGGCCAGCCATCCCAGCGTCAAGGAGGTACGGGTACTCGGCGCCATAGGTGTGGTCGAATTGCACCAAGCCGTCGACTCAGCGGCGTTGCAAGCCCGCTTTGTCGAGCTCGGCGTCTGGATCCGCCCCTTCGGCAAGCTGGTCTACTTGATGCCCCCCCTGGTGATCCAGAGTGACGAGTTAAGCCAACTCACAGCCGCCATAGCCAAGGCGCTGTGACTCCAGCACAAACAAAAAAGGAGACCCATCTGGTAAAGATGGGTCTCCTATTCGTAGAGAGTGAGTAGTTCCGAGCTAATCTACTCTTGGATCAAGCGAGCGCCTTGATACGTGACAAGCTCTGCTCGACGCAGAGTTGCGCCACATCAACGCTATCGGCTTCGGCATAGCAGCGCAGCTCAGGAGCATTGCCGGAGGGGCGCAAGTGAACGATACGCCCATCGTTAAGCGTCATACGCAAACCATCCGTCACATCCACCTGCTGCACCTTGGCATCAGCAAAACCCAGACGCGCCAGCAAGCTTTGCGGATCGGCTTGCCCTTCGGCCAGAATGGCCTGGCTACGAGCGGTGGGGAAATCCTTGATGCGATCAGAGTGAGTAAAACGCTTAGGTAACGCCGCCACCAAAGGCGCGATACCCTGCTGGCCTGCTGCCAGCACCATCAAAGCGGGTAACACGGCATCACGGGTCGGCAGCGCAGCCAGGGGCTTGCCATTAAGCTCGATATCGCTGCCCAGCAAGAAGCCACCGTTGGCTTCAAAGCCGGCAATGCGGCTGTACTCTTTGGCCAGGATGGCAAACTCGGCAATCACATAGGGTGAACCTATCCTGGTCAATGCCACCTTGGTAAAACGACCACTGCTGGCCACCGCCGTATTACAGCTAACCGGGATCGCCACCGCCTCTATCGCCAAGGCATCGGCACAGAGCAGGCCCAGGATATCGCCACGCAACCATTCGCCCTGTTCATCCGCCACCAGTGGACGATCCCCATCCCCATCGGTAGAGAAAAGGGCATCCAGCTTATGCTCTTTAGACCAGCGACGCGCCTTGGCTTTGTCCTCTTCCCCTACCGCTTCGGTATCAATGGGCACAAATTCATCGCTGCGCTCAAGTGAAACCACCTCAGCACCCAGTTGCTTGAACAAGGGAGCATAGAGATCACGGCCCGCACTGGAGTGCTCATAAATACCAATGCGCTTGCCGGCCAGCAGCTTACTGGAGAAGAGCGAGGTATAGCGTTGCAGATAGGCGTCAGCCGCCTCGGAACGCGCCACCAGATCCGGCAAGGGGGGCAAAGCGGCAAAGGAGACATCCGCAGCGAGGATCGCCTGCTCATCGGCCTTGGTGATTTCGCCATCGGGGCGGTAGAATTTCAAGCCATTGCGATCGAACGGGATATGACTACCGGTCACCATAATGCAGGGCATGTCATCCTGCATGGCCTTGTAAGCCAGTGCAGGAGTCGGCACCACACCGTAATAGATAGGCTCTACGCCTGCCTGTTGCAATGCAGCCGCACAGGCCATCGCCATGCCATAGCTGCTAGGGCGGTTATCAATAGCCAGAGCCATTTGGCTGACATCAAACTCTTGTTTTACCACTTTAACAAAAGCATGCGCGAAGGCCGCACATACCTCAGGGGTGAAATCCACCACCAGACCACGAGCCCCACTGGTGCCAAAGGCAACGCCACTAGTGGCAATGATCTGTGAACTATTTTCCATAACTGTCATCAGGCTAAATCCTCAAGATTCCACAATGCGCTCTGGTAGACACAATATCATTTTCCCTAAGTCAGGTGCCAGAGTGCGCCTAACTATCTCGGCGCCCCGAGCCAGATCAACGGCCCGGCAGAGCAGAACAGTAGCGCTACTCACTGCCAAATAGATCGCAGGTATGAATGTGACTCAAAGACCTCTCACAACAGCAGCAAAGATGTAATGTAGCCAGTAATATGCACTGGGTAATAAGCCTATGCCTAAGTGCTTGCGGTATATTTCCCACTGCCAAACAGCCGCGCGCAGTTTATTGGACGATATGGAGTGACTCGACACGCGATATCGGGCCAGTACAGATTGAACACACGCCCCCTTGCCTGCTCGTCGGATCAACTCCAGCCACATGACATAATCTTCATGTCCACAACGCTTTTGCTGGCACTTGCCAAGATTGCGTTGATTATAGATACCGGTCAGATTACCGATGCAGTTGCCGCGTAACATGCGGGCATAAGTCAAATCGAATGGATAGCGACGAGTGGCGATGACATTAGCTGGATTATCGGTAAAAACAGAGTAATGGGCACAGACGACATCATAGCCCTGCTCCAATAAACATATCTGTTGTTCCAGTTTCTCTGGCTCCCAGAGATCATCACTATCAAGAAAAGCAATATAGGTGCCTTGCGCCCGTTCGATACCCGCATTCCTGGCTGTCGCTACACCTCCATTCTGGATTAGCCTAAGGTACTCGATCCGCGGATCGTCAAAGCCCTTCACGACAGCGGCAGTATTATCGCTGGAGGCATCGTCAACCACATATAAACGCCAATCGCCGTATCTCTGCGCCAAAACGGATCTGATACTCTGCTCAATAAACTGTTCGGCATTGAAGGCGGGCATAATAATGGAAACTGTTTCAACAGCCATGCTTATATCAGCTCCAACCACTGTTTGATAATAGCCTCACCTGAGTAGGCTCTGGAATGATCCAGTGCCGCTAACTGCATTCCATGCCGCAGCTCTGCATCACTCATCAAGCTAACGAGCCGACCACGGTACGCCAGCTCATCCCCCTCTGGCACCAAAAAACCATCCACGCCCTCTTCTATCACTTCGCGCGGCCCGGTTTTACAATCAAATGCCACAGCTGGCAAACCAAATGATTTGGCTTCAATTAGCACAAGCGGCAACCCCTCATAACGTGAGGTCATGGCCAACAGACTAGCACGCTGATACTCCTCGGCGATGGCTTTTGAAGCCGGGATCAGAAATGCACAGTCAGTGATCCCCAATGCTGTGATCAACCCTTGTAGCTCGTCCCTCGCCTCGCCATCACCCACAATCCGCAAGGTCCAGCCATTCCGCTCGGGCAGTGAAGCCCAAAGGCGGATCAGACGCTCAAACGCCTTTTGATAAGTAAGGCGGCCCACCGCAAGCACTATCTTCTCCTTGTGTGTCAACGACGAAGCCTCACAGCGCGGAAAACTACTGGCATTGCTGATCACCCGGGTACACGCCCGCACTCTAGGGTGCAACAAACGATAGTCATGTTGGGTTAGTAGAACTAAATCATCCGCTCTCTGATAACTCAACCACTTCAGGCTGCGGATCCACCAGGGGGAGGTTTCGTAGGCAACATGCTCACTCAAAACCAGTCGGGCTCGTAGTCTTAATAGCGTATGCAATAGTGCCAATGTAAATGAGAGACGCCCCATCGAAATGGAAATCAGCACATGGCAGGGATGAGCCCGTAAAAAACGAGCCAGAGCCAACAGTGAAGAAGAGCCCACCACCTGATAACCCACATTGGTATTGAGTGGATAGTAAGGCACCCCCTGCTTACAAGTCCGTGACACCAGCGTCACCCGTCTTCCAGCCGCCGCCAGATTGTTGGCCAAAAATGTAGCCACCCTCTCTGTACCGCCCGAGCGGGAGATATCGTCAATGAATATAAATGAACCGCTCATTGTACAATCCCAATATTATAAATATGAACTAAAGACCAATCAAACATTTAGTGGAGTAAAGTATAAATCGATTAGATATGGCGCCTGAAAACCTAATGACACAATTAATTGAATAATGAAAATAACAAAACAGATAAAAACACATATCCGAGGCGAAAATCTACTCATGATTACTATTGGCAGCAAGAAAACCTCAGCATATGAAAATGCAGTCGATAACCTACCGCTCAATATAGCAAAATCCACAAAGCCAAGCCTAACTGAAATAGCTACAGACTGTAAAAAGAATAAAAACCTGAAAAATGAATTACCCCAAAGAACCTTAGGGGCAAAAACCATAGAAAAAATTAAAATAAAAACAGTTCTAACAACAGGAAGACTTAACAAACCAACAGATTCAGAAAACTTCTCTGATGCAGCATAACTTTGCAAACGAACTGAAAAACCGACAAGAAAATCAAGGAGATAATATTTAAAAAACAAAGAGAAACACAATATTAAACATATGCACCATAGAGAAAAAAAACGCCCCCTAGCAAGATAAAATGAATTTAGCAAAAAGAAAAAAACAGAAAAAACAAGAAACAACAAAACAGACTGATGGAAGATTAATGCAACAAGAAAATAAAAAATCAAACTGGGAAGGTGATGCTTGTGAATGTAATTAACAACCGCATACATCACAACACTAATTGCCAACCCTTGGCGCATTTGCATAAATTGCTGCATAAAGAAATACGAGCTAGAAGCATAAATAAGAAACACGAGATTATATTTTACATTTATCACCTGCGAAGACTTATAGATAAATGCAAAATTGAGCAACGAAAACAATGAAAACAAAACAAATGAATCGCTGGAGAAAATCGAAATTAAATAAGCATACCAACCAAAACCAATTTCCACACTTGCTTCACTATAGAACCTAAGTGGATCAAAAAGTGCAAAACCATTTATTTTACGGAATATGTCGTAATAAGTCTGAGTATCTGGCGTAGCCCCCCTCATCCCAACCAAAATAGCAATCGGCAACGTCAGAAGGAAAAACCAAAAAAATTTTTTACTTAATTTTAAAGTCATCTGAGCCGACCGTCCAACTTAATGATAACGCATAGTAAAACATATAAAATCACATCATTAAATTTTCAACATTAATCAATTCAATCAAGGTCCACCACATCGAAATAAGATGGTAAAAACCCACTGGTCACTATCGTTCGAAACGTCGGTATCAAGCTCACTGAATTAAACACATGATTAACAATTCTTGGCTCAGACGCCAAATTAAACTGACAAGAGCTCATGAAACCATAAAGATTCACCTGCTCGTACCTTTCCAGCAACTCCAACACCTCATTTTCCGCAATTGACTTCGGTTTAATCCAAATAATGTCATTGAAAAACCCATCTTGGCGCTCTCTTGGATGTGGAATGTAAAAATTCGGATATCCATTCTCCGCTATTAACAGCTCACAGCGGCGCAAGATAGGAGCAATATCAACGCAGGGTTCAAACAAAAAAGAGTACACAGAACCTAACATGACATTGCAAGCTTTAGCCTTTACCCCAGCGTCAATATCTAGCCCAGAACTTGAATTCATTTTGGTTGTCATCAACGAAATGGCATAAATACGTTCGCTGATGTTTTTAAACCCAGGGTAAATTGTAAAGTGACGCAGGGATAATGATTTAATATCAGGCATAGTGAAGCGGATGCCGAGAGCATTACGGTATATGACTTGAGCCAAGCTCATGTGAGAGTTCGCATAGTAAATGCTGTCTGGAAAAATATTAGCTGTACCATCATCAAAAGAATAAAGATGTTCAAATTTTATATGAGATAGAATAAAATGCATTATGACATTGTCAATGGAAGCTAGATAAACAGACTGATATCGCCGCCTAAAAAAACGGAACAGCAGCGCTGTGAAATACAGTGGGTACTTAAACCTCATATGCAAAAACTGAACATTAGCACTAAGTTCAGACAGCTCGGAAATCATGTTTCTCGCAACCAAGCCGTCTACTTTACTAATATAAAAAACCTCGACAAGTTCTCTTTTAAGCTTAAGTTCTTTAATTATTTTAGAAACAATAAATAATTGCAACGGCGTATAACAAAGGAACAGATTCATAACCATAAACCATCTAAATATTACTAAATTAAAATGAGAAAGTTCACATTTACAGTCAAAGATTTACTTTACACTTTCGGTAACTGATTAAAGCCATCAACTGTATAAATGGTCAAAAACCCAACCGCGCCAGGTTTATATATTCATTTTTCATCCAGAGCCACACTGGTTAGCCAGAAAAAAACAGACGCGCTATGCGCAACATGAAACGACCACCGACTTACCTGTAGCGACAAGATCAAAACCAGAAAGAGCATTTACCACGACCACGTAACTACATAATAAGTATATATATCAGCGATATACGGTCCGGGAAACGCATATTGTGTTAGACTATATCAGCCATGCGTTTGTGCCCACCAACGCATGGAACTGGCAGTCAAATTGACAATTTTATATTTTGTAAAAATCGCCTTATCCAGATTTCTGGGTAAAATCAACAAATAGTTTTTGTTTAGATGCAAGCCATAATTTAGATTCCATGATATGAGCCAAAAACCTCTCATCACTACTTCCATCACCAAATTCACGCACTGGCTCAAAACGCATACCGATGGCCGCATGTATCGCATCAAGGATATCGGATTTTTTCTCGGCCACATTAAAAATGGAAATCGCAGCAGAACGATTATCCTGTCGAGTTCCCAAATTTATCGAAGGTTTGCCATAAAAAGGAACCTCACGCACACCGGCCGAAGAATTACCAACCATCAGGGCTGCATTTTTCAACAATGTCAGAAAATATTCAAAGCGAATACTTGGGAAGATCCTGAAACGCGGGTTCTCCACCAAACGACTCAATTCATTGATGATAACCTCGGAACCATGGTCATTATTTGGATAGATAACAACGTAGTTTCTTTCACTCTCAATCAGTGCATCGACAATTTGCCTGATATTTTCGGCAAGGTTATCAAGATCGGTCGTAACTGGGTGGTACATGAAAACAACATACTCATCAAAATCAATCTCATAACGCGTTTTGACATCGGCGAGAGAAGGCAAACGTGGTGATGTCATGATATCGATGTCAGGAGAGCCGATCACATATATACTCTCCTCTTTCTCACCCAATTGAATCAACCTCACTCTGGCTTGCTCATTCGAAACAAAATGCAGGTGTGACATTTTAGATACAGCATGACGGATCAGCTCATCAATAGTTCCTGATACCTCTCCACCTTCAATGTGTGCGACCAGAATATTATTCAGAGCCCCAACAATGGCACCTGCCATGGCCTCGACCCGGTCACCATGCACGACCAGCATATCTGGCTTTAGCTCTTTTACATAATCAGACAAGCCCAGGATCGTTTTCGCTAAAATTACATCCATGGAGTCATGACTATTTTGATTGATATATTTGTAAATAGACCTAAAACCACATTTTTCCACCTCAATAGCTGTCATGCCATATTTTGCAATCATATGCATTCCGGTCACAAAAATATGAGCTTCCAGATCTGGTGCGTCATCAATCTTCTGGATCAAGCTTTTTAGCTTGCCAAAGTCTGCCCGCGTTCCTGTCAGGAATAATAATTTTTTCGACATATCAGCAATCCACATATTCTTTTTTAAGCTGAACATCGACCGGAATATCACAAAGAGCCGTCTGACCTAACAGGCTTTCATAATCGACGGCTAAAAAGTCACCCGTACCCGGACGCTTGACCCACAAATTATCCCTGGTAAAAGCATCGCCCATCTTGATCGGCTTGATGGTGACTACACTGGCATAAGCAAAATCGATAGTGACCTGCTCTTCGGCTACAGCACCCTTCTTGCCACCACGCATTTTTGCCATCCGCTTGGACTGTGCAATCAAATCAGCACACTCTTTCCCATCCATTGAGCAGCAAATATCTGGCCCCGGACGTTCCTTGCTATCAGTAAAATGACGCTCCAGCACTGAAGCGCCTGCCGCTACCGCGCCCAAGCAGGCAAGGTTATCAATACTGTGGTCAGACAAACCAACTACTGCATCAGGGAAAGCACGAGCAAGTTCCTCCATGGCACCGATACGGATTAAATTATCCGGTGTCGGATACAAATTGGTGGTATGCAGCAGACAGAATGGGGTCTTGTGGCGGCGGAAAATATCCACTGCTTTCTGAATAGAGGGAATATCATTCATTCCGGTGCTCAGAATAATTGGCTTGCCAAAACTGGCGATCAATTCCAAGAGCGGATAATTATTACACTCTCCAGAACCAATCTTATATGCAGGTACATTCATGCGCTCCAGACGCAAAGCCGCAGCCCTTGAGAACGGAGTGCTGATGAAGATAGCGCCCTTAGATTCAACATATTTTTTAAGTTTAATTTCATCTTCTTCATTCAGCGCACAGCGGGCCATGATCTCGTAAATAGAAACATCAGCATTGCCGGGGATAACGCTTTTAGCCTCACCACTCATCTCATCCTCAACGACATGAGTCTGGTGCTTGATGATTTCAGCACCAGCCGCTACCGCTGCATCAACCATCTCGAAAGCAACCTGTAATGAGCCCTCATGGTTAATGCCAATTTCCGCAATTACCAAAGGATCATGATCTAAACCAACTTCACGTGACAAAATTTTGAATACAGGATTACTCATTTTTTACCTCTCATAATCGTTTCTGCCGAACGAAGATCGTCCTGCGTATCTATATCGATGGACTCCAGCTCAGACATTATGAGCGGGAACACATTCAGTCGGGGGATCTGCTCATTTAACATGAAACTACCTGCAGCAAAAAGGTAGATGCCACCATTAGGCTGATACGTTCTTGGCAAATCTTGCCGCCGACAGTAAGGAGCATCAGGGAAAAGAAGGCCGGTAATGGAGCCATCAGCTTGCTGCTGGTAAGCCTTAGCCGCACTGTGTCGTGGTTCAAAAACACTTAAAACACAACTGGCTTGCTTTTCATAAAATAGATTAAACGCGGAATCAATATGTAAATGGTCACGTAATGGGGATGTAGGTTGCAGCAGACATACATTGTCTACACTCTGTCCCGCATTCAGCAAGGAAGTGATAGCGTGGGCAATAACTGGCTCACTGCTGCTTGTGTCCTGCGCCAACGCTAATGGACGATCAATAACCAAAGCACCACATTCAATACTGATCTTTGCAATTTCACTGTCCTCCGTTGACACAAATACTGCATCAATGTAGCTAGAGTCTTGTGCGGCTTTGATAGTCCAGTATATTAACGGCTTGCCATCTAGAGGAAGTATATTTTTCCGGGGCAGCCCTTTAGAGCCCCCCCTGGCAGTAATAAGTCCGATGTTCATAATTTCAACCCATATTATTTTTAATTTTCTTTACAAAGCGGGAAAGAAGGTGCCAGTAAAATTTAATCCCAATACGGCTGAAAGTAACTGATATCAAGTACTGAAGCATGCCACTATGTCTTAATCGTACTGAACGTAAATTGTGGTAAAAAACCACGGCAGCATACCTTGCCAAGGCTGAAAGGACCACTTGATTAAAAGTCGTATCGAACTCCAATCGCTTAATGACCCTCAGATAACGATGCATTAACAATGCTCGGGCAGCATACCGATCATACTTCAACTCGATATACGTATCTGACTCCACGGCCTGACCTTGCTTACAACATATCGCATCAGAAATAAGCAATTGCCCTCCAGCAAAGAGGCATTGCAAGAAAAATATTTCGTGGGGATACAATATTATACTTTCATCTTTTGTAGATGATATAAACTTTGGGATGTCAAGAAATTGTTTATTAACAATTAATCCACTCATATAGCCATGAGTAAATGCATAGCGAGACACAGCATCGAATTTGTCACTAATAAGACTGTGAGCATAACGATGCATGGCCTTATTAGCTGTTGAAACCTCAGTAAAGACCACGCCTATCTCTGCTTCCATTCCAGTAATCTGGGTAATAACTTTTTCAATGCCGTCTACTTCAACAATATCTTCGTCACTAATGAAATAAATGAAATCCGTTTTTGCCAACTCGATGAGTTTCAGCATGTTCCCCGTAAAGCCAAGATTGCTATCGTTTCTATTAACAGTCAATCGATCATCAGCGAACTGGCTTAAAATAGTCGATGTATCGTCCGACGAGCCATTATCCGAAACAATTATATCCACCGCCAAATCTGTTGCTAGCAACTGCTTGAGATTACATCCAATTACTGCCGCACGATTATAGGTTGGAATTGCTATCGTAAGGTTATGACTCATTACTTCTCCTGAATTTCAAGTAAATCAAAAGCGAATGCGGATACGCAAACAGGATGACAATACACGCGTAAGATATCACATAATAAGAACTGGTCAGGTAGTTAGCCGAAAATAGCAGCACCGAGACAGTTAATAATCCAGTCATGATGGAATTTATACTATGCTTCTCTTGTTTAAAGCTGCGAACATAGCAAGCATGACAATTAATCAAATTACGGAGAAATGTCATCACCAACAAGATGGAGAGAAGGTCTATAGGTAGCAGCCTATCCACATAACTGATTTCATATGCCTTAAAAAACATCAAAGAGAAGATCAGTCCGAATGACATCACTATGAAAAAGATGGATGACGCAAATTCGATTATTTTGTATGTTTTATTTAATGTTTCGTAATCTTTCATGGAAATTAGCTGACCAAAATACGGCATTTTGGTGGCAATAAGTGATGCACTCATCGCCAGAATCAAATTAATAACTTGAAATGAAAGGCCAAGCTGGCCAGAAAACTCAGGCCCATAGTATTTAAATGCGATAGGATTAACTATATAAAAAATAAAATACCCGCCAAGCCATGAAATGGCAACACGCCATTGAACTGGCCAAATATCAGTCTTCCATTTGGTTTGGTAGACCATGTAGCCTGGCCTAGCGTTGACACGGTATGCTTGAATAAATGTTCTGCCAAAATACTTCCACCCCCAGTAGGCAACACATACAAAGTTACATGCATTTAATATCAGAGGTGCATATAAACCATATCCTGCAAACAAAACAGTCCATACAGCGACGCTGGAAAAAACTGTAGATATCAGCAGCACTTTTTTTACTCGGCTGATGAAACCTAAGCCTTCAAGGATGGCGGTTACAACAGAAATAAAACAATTAAGCGTAGAAAAAAACACCAACATAACCCATGGCATTTCCCAATTTATAATTTCTGCAGAGCCTGAGTCAGAAAAAAACAATAGTCCGGCCGGCGTAATAACAATCAAAATGCAAAAACAAATTAATGTGTAAATCTTTAAAGACTTCATCACTAACTTCAGCAATTTGACGCGAAGTTCCTGTTTGCCTTTTATATATCCATCTTTCGTCATTGTCAGATGAGCCATATCATGGCTAATAAACTGACGAATAATAGTAGTTAGCCCTAGCTCAAAAATCATCTGAATGCCGATCAAACTCGAGAATGCATAATAAAATCCAAGTTCGACTTTTGACAGGAACTTAACCAGCAAGAATAAAGTTATTAAACCAGCAATTGAAGACCAGCCGCGCTGCAATATTACATATATTACAGCGCCATCGATGCCTTTACTTTTCAAAAAATCAAATTTCATTTTTATAAAATTTCATTGTCTTTTCGATGGCCAATCCAAGAGAAATAGATTGTGAAACACCTAGCTCATTTCTTATCTTACCAGTAAATGGTACATATTGACTAACTCGTCCATTAACATCGGCCGCACCATGGAGGACAATTTTATTCTTGCTTTTTGTAACACACAGCATTTTTTCTGCAAGTTGGCGTATGCTTATAGCCTCCTCAGAGCCAATGTTATATATATTTCTGTTCCGCCCCTTCACCAAAGCTTGCAGCAACCATATAACTAAATCTGACGCATATAAATAAGACCTTAACGGTGCCCCGTCTCCTTTTATATTGATATCCCTATTGTTTAGAATATCATATATAAAATTACCAAACGCGTAGGATCCATTTAACGGTAGGTAGGGACCAGAGAATGCAAAACACCTAGCAACAACCACTTCGCACGGTGCATTTTCAATAAAATGTGTTTCTGAATCTCGTTTTGCCAAACCATAAAAATCTTGTGGTGAAAATACTTCATCACCAATACTTGACTCATCAATCTTATCTAGTTTAGCAATCAGAGAGCCATATGCCGCACCAGAGCTCGTATATAAAATGCGCCTCGTATCAGCGCTCTTAGCTAACTGGCAAATCGAATTTGCACCTTCAAGTATTTTTTTGTAAATAGGATCCTCAGGGATTTTTTCCTTATATGAAGAAGGTACATCACTCGCAGCATGAATTATGTAATCATATTTCCCAACGATATGAGTTAGATCGCTAATATCACCTTTCACCAAAGAAATACCCTTTTCTGATACTAGCTCAGCATGCGCATCTCTAAAAGATTCTGGGTTCCTAGATAGCACAGTAAGCGACATACCTGCCGCATAATGTTTATTTAAAAAAACGAAACTTTCAAGCAACCATTTCCCAAAAAAACCAGTCCCACCAGTTATAAAAAAACTCTTATTTCTAATGTCAGCGTGAATATCCAGAATATTATTTGCTATATGATGTAAATCATCTGAGGCCAAGCGCACTTTTCAATCTCCGAGCGGGAATTGTCTATCGATAGGATTTCCAAATGCTAGCCGAGGACGGCACTCTCGCGCATCAGGCATGACCACTTCCATCAATAAAGGCTTTGGATCATTGATGAAAGTTTTTATAGCCAGGTCGAAATCAAATTCATTTTCGACTCTAATTGCTTTCATGTTATATGCCTCAGCAATAGCAACAAAAGAAGAACTGTAGCCATTCCAATATGTTGACTGATTTCGGCCATCAAAATACAACTCTTGAAACGCACGAACCATACCTAATGACTCATTATTTATTACAATGGTGAGTATAGGAAGATTCTCTCTTGCGATTATATCTAACTCTTGAATATTTAGTTGAGCACCTCCATCACCGGTGATGGCTACCACAATATTCTGCGTCGCATAACAAACACCTATTGCAGTTGGGATACTAAAGCCCATTGCACCAAGACCACCGGAGTGATGAATTTTTTGATTTTTACTCAATAGCAACGAATGAGCAACCCACATTTGATTATTACCAACATCGGTAACAAAGTGGACATCTTTTTCTGAAAAATTCTTGGATAGAAGACCGCATATTCTAAAAGGGCTAATGCTTATGTCACAATATTCGTTAATGAATTGCCGCCCCCAGTGTTGATTTAGTTCATCAAGCCAATCATGACATTTGATAAGGGATTTGTTACATTTGGCAAACTGCCTAAAAAATGTTTCACAACTCGCAACTAAATTAACATCTGCTTTGACTCGATTATTCAGCTGCTCCGTGTCTATATCAAGCTGAATAATTGTTTTTGCCTTTCTAGCAAAATCACTTATGTCGGCACCAGTCTGACGCACATCCAAACGACTACCCAACACCAATATAACGTCAGCATTTTGTACTGCATAATTTGCGGTGCGAGTTCCATATGCTCCGACCATGCCGAAATAGCCATGTTTTGCTATTGTTTTCTCACTTCCCTTCAAGCTGGATATATGAGGGACACATAATTCAGATACTTTATCATGCCAAGAGTTGAAACTTGGTTCATTAACGGCTCCTCCTCCAATCAAAATCAATGGACGCGGCGAGGTGAGAAGCAGTTCTATTGCATTCAATATTTCTTTATCTACGGGGGGCTCACATAAATCTTCGCCACCTTGGATTACCCCATTCATTGATATTAAATCGATTTTGTCCACGTCTATTTCTGCACGCTGTAAATCCATTGGAATATCAATAAGTACAGGGCCTGGCCTTCCAATAGTTGCAATGCGAATTGCTTTTTGCAACTCTGGAATTAATTCTTCCACACTTTTAATCTGTACAGAATATTTAGTAATGCTTTTAACTATGCTAACAATATCCAACTCTTGAAAGCCTTGCTGGCGAATATTTTTTTCACCTTTCAGTTCTGAGGTGTTAACTTGTCCCGTAATAAAAACACACGGGTAGCTATCTAGCCAACAATCAGCAATACCTGTGACAAGGTTTGTAGCTCCCGGACCACTGGTAGCTAACGCTAGACCGATTTGTTTATTATTAGTAGCTCGAGCGATGCCACCAGCCGCAAATGCAGCGGCTTGTTCATGATGAAGGGATACTAATTTGGTCATTCCCACCTGATTGATACTGTCAACCAAGTGGGCAATCATACCGCCGATCAACTCAAAACCATGAGTGACATTATTAGCGGCCAATACATGAGCCACCGCATCTGATGCTTTCATCAAAAACCTCTAAATTGAATCGAGCCAGCGTTCGCTGGCTCACAGGATTATTACCAACGCTATAGATTAGAAGCTAAGACCAAAGAACTCTTCGAACTTGGCGATCACATAATCCAGGTGATCATGGGTCAGTCCCGGGTAGATACCGATCCAGAAGGTCTGGTTCATGATGCGATCGGTATTGGTCAGCTCACCCACCACACGGTAATTGCGATCGGCAAAATAGGGCTGACGGGTCAGGTTGCCAGCGAACAGCAAGCGGGTACCGATCTTGGCTTCATCCAGGAACTTGACCAGATCAACTCGGCTGACGCCGCTGGTTTCTTTCAAGGTGATGGGGAAACCAAACCAGGAGGGCTCGGAGTTTGCGGTGGCTTCCGGCAGTTCGAGGAACTCGACGCAATTGGCAAGACCTGCCTTCAGGTAGGCAAAGTTGGCTTTACGCTGCTCTACAAACTCTTCGACACGCTCAAGCTGGGCCAAACCACAGGCGGCCTGCATATCGGTGATCTTCAGATTGTAACCAAGGTGGGAGTAGGTGTATTTGTGATCATACCCTTGTGGCAGGGAGCCAAATTGTTGTGTGAAGCGCTGGCCACAGGTGTTGTCACAACCCGGTGCACAATAGCAGTCACGGCCCCAGTCACGGAAGGATTCGATGATCTTCTTCAGCTCGCTGGACTTGGTGAATACGGCACCGCCCTCCCCCATGGTGATGTGGTGCGCCGGATAGAAACTGACGGTACCGATATCGCCAAAGGTGCCGACCATCTTGCCGTCATACTTGGTACCAAGTGCATCACAGCAGTCTTCAATCAGCCAGAGATCATATTTGTCAGCTATACGGCGCACTTCAGCCAGATTGAACGGATTCCCCAAGGTATGAGCAACCATGATGGCTTTGGTCTTGTCGGTCACTGCCGCTTCGATCAAAGAGGCATCAATGTTGTAAGTCGGAATATCCACATCAACAAACACCGGGATCAGACCATTTTGAATGGTTGGGTTAACAGTGGTCGGGAAACCTGCTGCAACCGTGATCACTTCATCACCGGGTTTGAGTGCCTTGGCACCCAGTTTATGTGAGGTGAGCGCCGTCAATGCCAGAAGGTTGGCAGATGAGCCTGAAGTGGTGGTCAGCACATAGGGTACGCCAATGTATTCCCCCAGCTTCTTTTCAAATGCATCGTTAAAACGTCCTGTGGTTAACCAACCATCGAGTGAGGCCTCAACCATCAGTTGCAGTTCACGGGCGCCAATTACCTTGCCTGATGGTGGCACAACACTGTTGCCAGCAATAAAAGGCTTGGGGGCCAGAGCCTCTTCAGCATACTGAGCCACCAGTTGGGAGATTTGTTCACGCAAAGCTTGAGCTGTCATTCGTCTTGTTTCCTGTTCAATGGTTTGGGCCAGGTCGCGGCGGTGCTCTCGGGCACGGCCGCTGACGTGGCGAAAACGGCAGCAGGCCACCCCTGGCCTGCCGGTGCTTATCGGTTTAACCAGCCTTGGCAGCCATATAATCGCGGATCTCTTGCAGTGAGCGAGCCCGCATATCTTCACCTGCTAGCCAAGCCTTATGCCAGTCAACAATACGACCGAGCGTGGTGACCAGATCCCAACGTGGTTGCCAACCCATGCGCATCTTGGCTTTGGAGCAATCCAGTTTAAGGTAGTGAGCTTCATGAGGATGGTCGGCGCCATCCAGCTGCCAGCTGGCATCGCCGCCCCACAGTTGCACCATCTTCTCGACGATAAACTGCACCGGCTGGGCATCGTTGTCGTTCGGGCCAAAATTCCAGCCTTCGGCAAAGTCACAGCCCTCGGTATACAGCTTTTGCGCGACCAGCAAATAACCAGAGAGTGGCTCAAGAACATGCTGCCAAGGGCGAATGGAGTGGGGATTGCGGATCACAGCCGGCTGTTCATTCTGGAATGAACGCAGGATATCCGGGATCAGACGATCGAGCGCCCAATCACCACCGCCAATCACATTACCAGCGCGAACGGACGCCAGTGCAATCCCGTGTTTGTAATAGTCCTTGGGATTAAAGAAAGAGTTACGAAATGAAGAGGCAACCAGCTCAGCACACCCCTTGCTATTAGAGTAGGGATCATAGCCGCCCATGGCTTCATCTTCCCGATAGCCCCAAACCCATTCCCGATTCTCGTAACATTTGTCGCTGGTGATATTCACCACCGCCTTGACACCGCCCACTTGACGAATTGCTTCCAGTAAATGAACCGTACCCATTACATTGGTTGAGTAAGTTTCAATCGGGTCGACATATGATAAGCGCACCAAGGCTTGGGCCGCCGTGTGAAATACGATCTCGGGCTTGAAATCGCTCAGGGCTTCGCGCAGATGGAAAAAGTCGCGAATATCGCCCTCTTCCGAAAGTAAACCACAGCCAACATTGGCAACCGCAAACAAGCTGGGCTCGGTGGGCGCAGGCAATGAATAACCTCGAACCGTAGCGCCCATCTCTTCAAGCCATAAACAGAGCCACCCCCCTTTGAAACCAGTATGACCTGTGACGAATACCCGCTTGCCTTCCCAAAACGTTACATCAATCACGGCATTTACTCCCATACCTTCCAGGGTGCCTTACCACTTCCCCACAGCTCTTCAAGATATAGCTTGTCACGCAGCGTATCCATCGGCTGCCAGAAACCAGCATGTTCATAGGCCATTAATTGGCCTTGTTCGGCCAGAGTCATTAGCGGCTCTTGTTCCCAGGTAGTGCCATCATTGGCGACCAAATCTATCACCTTAGGATTGAGAACAAAGAAACCACCATTGATCATGGCACCATCACCTTTCGGTTTCTCCTTGAAGGAGCGGATCTGCTTGCTCTTGATATCCAGCGCGCCGAAACGACCCGGAGGGTAGGTAGCGGTCAAAGTAGCTAACTTTCCATGGCTCAAGTGAAAGTCGATGCTTTCCCGGATATTCACATCAGCAACACCATCACCATAGGTAAACAGGAAAGCTTCATCATTATTGACATATTCGGCTACACGCTTAAGGCGTCCTCCGGTCAGGGACGCATCACCAGTATCTACTAGTGTGACATTCCACGGCTCAGCCCGCTTGTGATGCACCTCCATGCGGTTTTCACGCATATTGAAAGTGACATCGGACATATGCAGGAAATAGTTGGCAAAGTACTCCTTGATGACATATCCCTTATAGCCACAGCAAATAATAAAATCATTGATGCCATGAGCCGAATACATCTTCATTATATGCCAGAGAATTGGCTTGCCACCGATTTCAACCATCGGCTTCGGCTTGATGATCGTTTCCTCACTCAATCGTGTCCCTAAACCACCAGCCAGAATTACAGCTTTCATCAATTCTACCCTCGCGAGGTCACAGCAGGTAAAAAGGCATCCGAATGAAATGCCTTTTCTTCCAGCCCTTGTTGTAAAAAAGCCGTTTTGGCCGCAGAAATCATTGCTGAAGAGCCACAGGCATAGACAGCAAAACCAGCAAGATCAGGAAGATCCTGCAGAACAGCTTCGTGAACCAGACCATGACGACCAAGCCATGAGGCGTCACTTGACACCACTACGTGCGCCTGAATATGGTCATGCTCTGTTGCCCATTGGCTTGTCAGATCTGAATAGATAGCTGCGGCCGTACGCAAGCCCCAGTAAATATGAATGGGGCGCTTATCGCCTTTGGTAAGCAAGTCTTCCACCATGGCTTTGACGGGTGAAAATCCAGTCCCCCCAGCAAGAAAGATCAACGGTCTGGAACCTTGACGAACAAAGAAAGAACCATAGGGGCCACGCAACCGCAAGAGTTGTTCAGGCTTGAGCTGATTAAATACGATCTCACTGAACTTGCCGCCCAGAACCTTACGAATGTGCAGTTCCAGCTGATTATTTTCGACACAGGCACAGGCAACCGAATAGCTGCGGGTAACACCTTGAGCCGTAAGATCGATAAATTGGCCCGGCAGATATTTGAACTGGGCGGTCGGTGGTAGGCGCAGTCGCAACACAGCTACATCTGGCACTGGAAACCGCAATTCGGTAACCTTGCAAGGCACCGTTTTTTTGATTATGTCAGCCAGCTCTGCGTGATACTCTGCCTCAAGCTTGACTGTCGACAACGCCCTACTGACACATGTCAGTACTACACCAGCCGCAATCTCCTCTTCGGTCAATACATGAAGTCGATCTTCAAAAACAACCTCGCCAGTCAGGACCCGCGCTTTACAGACACCACACTGCCCTGTTCCACAGCTGTGTTCCAATATGATATTCTGACGCATAGCGGCTGAAAGTATGGTTTCGTCTGCTTTAGATGTAAATGTAACTAAAGAAGGAATCAAAACAACGTCTAACATCTGTTAACACCTAAATATTAACTATTAAATTCAAAACTCCACATTGACACTATTAATAACACAACCAACGCGTATGTTTAAAGTTTTCACCTTATTACTTATTCAAATGAACGCGATTTGTTATTACAGTGGGCAGATTTGGTTTTGAACACACAAGAATTATTTCAACTCTATCCAGCTTAACCTAAAATCACTCATCGATATGCTTGACCTGTAACGTTCACATCAATTCTGGAACTAACGACCCATTCCTAAAATAACGGTTTTCACTGTTAAAATAAGGATTTTAACATCCATAAAAAATGATTGGTATTTTATGTAGAAAATATCATATTTATGTTTCCAAACTGCATCATCAAGAGATGCGCCATAAGGATATTTAACTTGTGCTAGACCTGTTATCCCAGGCTTGACTGCATGTCTAAAACGATAATATGGGATTTGGCCCTCCAGTTTCGTTATAAACACCTTGCGCTCAGGGCGCGGGCCTACCAATGACATTTCTCCCTTGAATACGTTGAACAGTTGAGGCAGTTCATCAATGCGAGTTTTGCGAATAAATTTACCAACTCTAGTTATTCGACAGTCATTTTTACTCGCCCATTTGGCCCCATCAACTTCCGCATCGCTACGCATCGATCTAAACTTAATCACATCAAATTCATTGTTATATAGTCCCGTTCGCTTTTGACGATAGAATATTACTCCGGGGGACTCTATCTTTATAGCCACCGCAGTCAGGATACCGACTGGCACAGCAATAACAGAAAGTATTGTTGCAAATATTAGATCAAAACATCGTTTAATTATTCGATTACTGCGATGCGTCAAAATTGAGAATGCCTTTTGGTGTAAAAAATAGCCTTGCTGCAATAATGATATTTCTGTATAACCTAATCTTGCATCTAAATAGCTAATCAGTGGCTCTACCCAAGCCCCATACTCTGTTGCTTTGATCAAAAACTCGCATGCATTATGCTCTAATTTCCACTGTTTGTAGTGAACTATTATTTTTGATGATAAATCAGTCAAATGGTAGTCATTAATCACCCCTTTCATTCCTATTTTAGATAGGGCCTCAGTGACTACATCCGCATCTTCATCTGGACAATAGACATAAATAAAATCAACATTCTCCATCACAATATTCCATTTCGAAATTCACTATCAATCAATTAACTGACACTTAACTAGCGGCTATCACACAGCACACAGCACACAGCACACAGCACACAATTTATTAACAGTCAAAAGTGGTGTCACATACTATAACCCATGAGCCATACCATAATTAGAGTGACTATTTATAAACATAAAAACATATTCAAAAGTCAATAAGTAAAACAGACAATCGTTGTCTCTAGCCATATGAACACTTCATCATTATCGAGATCAAAAACATCAAAATATAAATTGCTTTATTGGCTACGATTAAAGTTACTCCGCATAGCACCATGGAGCAAAACAGCCATAACCCCAAACATAGAGAATATTAGCCCACCAAGCACTACAATCAACGCTCGCTTTGGCTTTGCTTTCTCCTCTGCAACGACAGCAGGATCCAATGTTTTGAATACATACTCCTGGCTGACCTCAGCCAGCATCAGCGTCTTGGTCTGCTCTTCAATCAGCTTATAAAAAACGCTCTGCATATCGGCAATCGAGGTCTTGCCCAGCTGCTCTTTGAGATAGGCAATATTGTGCTTAGCTTCGGCTTGATCCCGCTCTTTCATGGTGAGGTTCAGATCGGCTACCAGCCAATCGACCCACTGCTTCGCCAGCTCAGGGGAGTAGTACTCAACAGCAATAGTCACCAACCCACTCTTTTTATCCTGGCTGATCTGGAACAACTCTTTAAACGCCTTGACCAACTCCCAATCCGTGGGTGCCACCGATTTACCACTCGGCACCTCTCGTACCCATTTTTTGACGACATCATTATAAAGCGTAGTATCTATCACCAACTTGCCACTGGCCTTATCCATCTTGGTTACGGCGAGTAAAGGCACTTCAAGATGGTGCTGGCGAATAAAATGAGTTAGAAACTGGCGCGATTGAGCCACCTCCACCGCTAACCCGGTTTTATCTATGGAGTTTCCCCCCAAATTGATGCCAGCCAAACTGGCCAACCCTCCCAGTTGACCCGCCATGGCAGAGAGCCCCCCCCCTTGCTGTTCAGATGAGGGAGCCAGCAGGGCCTCCGATTTGTAGATATTAGGCAGGGAGAGTGCAACGGCAACCCCCATGACGGCACCGAGCAGTGCAAGCCCGATGATCCACCATTTACCCTGCCATAAGGTTCTAAAAAGTTGAGCCAGATCGATTTCGTCATCGGCAGGATAGGGGGAAGTGAGCAGAGCTTGGGGTAATTCAACACGATTAGACATGGGAAACACCGCTATTTAGACAAGAAATACCAAACAACAGAGTTGTTGCTGGATAAGCAAGAAATGAGGGTAACCCTAGGGTTACCCTTATAAACAAGCCGTTAATTATTGATAGCAGACCAAGCCACACCCAATTGATACAAGATCTGGGTTGCCGAAGTCATGACGCTCAGGTTATCTATGTAGTCACTATCGATAGGTACCACTATGGTATCGCCTGGTTCCAGAGCTCGATCCTTACGGCTAAACCAGGAATTACTGCCAGGCAGCATCACAGAACCATCGGCCTTGATCACATAGGTGCGATCCGTATCTGCTTGCTTCTTGGTGCCACCGGCTCGGTTAATATAGTCATCCAGATTCAGTGCGCCATCAAAGGAGTGGGATGAAGGGTACTGTACCTGCCCCACTATCGAGACCACATTTTGCAGGCTAGGAACATAGAGTTTATCGCCATCCTCCAACAGAATATCAGCCGGCTTCTCACCGTCGATAATAGCGGGCATATTGATAGAGAGTCGACCCACGGCCTTGCCGCTCTCCAACTGATTGACCATGGCTAATGCTTCAGTGGGGGAAGATGTATAACTAGCTACGCTACTTTGACGTCTTAATGCCAACGTTGAAATTTCTTGCCTCAATTGGTCACGTAAAAAAACAATACGTTCTGCTTCCTGTTTACGTAGTGCCTCCCGAGCAAACACCGCCGCCTTGGGGTTGCCGTATACCGTCAGCCCCCCAACCCGGTTGATCAAATCATGCAAACTTTCGCCCCGACGCACTGTATAGATACCCGGATACTTCACTTCACCAAATACCTGCACAGTAGCCTCTTCACGCCATTCCGGATGAGGGAGAATATTCAGACTGTCCTTTGATACGGCAAGAGGCGAGCTGGAGGAATTCATAACCACCCCCAGATTTTTGCGCTCATGGGAAATATTCAAGGTGTCATAACCCAGAGTTACGCGCGAGAGTTCAGCCACATCAGCCGACTCTTGTAGCCCACCGGCAGCAATCACCAACTCTCGTAAGGTGGTCTGTCTGCCCAGAGGATAGATGCCAGGGAATTTGACCTCACCGCGCACCTCGGCTATCTGTACCGGCTTACCCTGAGCGGCCTGAGCCTTCAACCTCTCGATCACGGGGGCCAGCAGAGCTTGGCGACTGTCGGTGACGACCGCCTCGGTGGCTGTGGTATCCGCCAGATCATTGAGCGTCAGCTGATCTGTATTCTCTAATTCGCTTTTCGTGACCACAGCGCCCGTTTGGCTATCGATCCGCTCTCTTTCATCTCGAGACAACTCGCGATTCTTCACTTGCAATGCCCGCTCAACACTTTTTTCTGTTAGCGTATTTCCGCCTCGCTTCAGCAGATCTCGCGCATCTACATTGAAGATCAGCAGTTGATCTCGAGGTTGTAAGATTAAATCGTCCAAACTACCAGGCTGGTAAATAGCGCGCCCCAGATTAAACTGCATTACATCGATATCACGACGAGAGTTAATCTCGCGAATAACCAGAGCATACTCCAGATCAGCCGTGCCCTTGAGATCTCGTTCGACACTCCTTAACACCCGACTAACGCGCATACCAGGTTCATAACTGAATGTGCCTTGACGGATCACTGCGCCCTTAACCGCGATGGCATTAGCCACTTCTGTTGTAGTTGGCAAGACCTCGATCACATCGCCATCTTTGATAGAAAAACTGCGATCTCGGCCATTGGCCAGATTCAGGTTATAGACATGTGTTCCTGTTTCGGTCGGACGGTTGATGCTGATTTCCCGCAAAGCCGATGCTTTGAGCCCTCCCGCCATCTCCAGTACGGCACTCAATGAAGCACTAGACGCAAGCTCATAAATGGCTGGGCGTTTAACCAGGCCTTTGATGGTGATTTCGCTCCCCTTGGGCGCGACAAAAACCGTATCACCAGGAGCAAGGCGAATATCCTGACTACTGTCGCCCCATACCAACATCTGATACAGGTCGATATTCTCGATCACCTCCCCTGCCCGCTTGACCTGAACTTTACGCAAGGAACCCACGGTATCGATACCACCAGCAATCTGCAGCGCCTGGGTTACAGTAGTCAAGCCATTGACATTGTAAGCCCCCGGTTTGTATGCATCCCCCATGACAAAAATTTGCATGGTCCGCAACGAACCAAAGCTGATATAAGAATCGACACCAATGAACTGTTCTGCAATACGGCTTTGCAACTCCTCCCGCACTTGCTGGAATGTTAAACCAGCTATGTTGATAGGACCCAATTTAGGAAAATCTATCTGCCCTTCTCTACCGACCGTCATGGCAAAACTATCGTTCTCTTTACCATAAAACTGAACTTTTATTTCATCACCTGGGCCGACAACATAATCATCGGGTACAGGCATATCTTGCAAAGAAGATTGACTGGTCGGAGTGCCGGCAAAAACGTTGTAACCAAAAGGCTGAAGTGCATGACTACGCGCGGGCATAGCAGGGCGCTGAGAAGCCAAGCGGCTATCAACATAACGATCATCCAGAGTAGTTGCTGAAGGATCGACAACAGGTCTAGAAACGTTGGTTGATTGTTTTTTTAGTTGGCTTACATCTACACCATATTGCGCCGCTAGGGCCTGCTGTTGCCCTGGGGAGAGCTGGCTAAAATTTGCCATCATTCCAGGAGGTATATCACCAGCGGTTGCCCAAGAGCAAAATAACAGCATGCCAGAAAGCCACATGCCCATTTTCAGGATATTATTCATTACCTTGTTAATCCTTAAACTCAGCGCCGCCAAAATTTAAAACCTGTATTCATAGCGAGTACCCAGGGTATACTCATGGTGCTCATCTGATGAAGCATTTTTATCTACCAGCAATGTTACTCGCCCCTTGAATGCAAAGAATTGGTAACGAGTCGAAGTTAACCAGACACTGTTACTATCATCAAAGCCTTGCTTATGCATAAAGAAAGAAAGCTGTTGATCGTTACTGAATTGCCAGTATTGTCCAATACTCAGTCTGGAGCCTGGCATGGCATCCACAGCGGGTCGGTAGCGCTGTGTCCATAGGCCTTGATACTCCGAATCACGGCTACGACTTTCACCTATCCGGCTTGCATATTCTATCACCAACCGGATCATCTGCTTGTTAACCAACCACTGGGCATCCGTGCCCCATAGCCAGTGATCGGCTGCATCCCCCTTGAGCCATGCTTTCTCGCCGTAGAGGCCGCCGGCCCCATCAGCAGGAAGACACGTACCCAGACGAATATCGGCAGTAAGAAGGTTACTATTATTGTCGGCGACTAGAGCCGAGAGAGCTTCACTCCCTTTCGTGGAGTCGGGATCTCCCCCCCACCAACTCTTCTGGCTTAAGCCGCCTTGAAGCCAGGTAGTTGGTTTGAAGGCTAAACGACTAGCGGCAAGATAATCATCCGCCAGTCCATTATCCTGCTTTCCTAACAGGGTCTCAAACCACAGGCTGCCAAGTAAAGGTATCGTTGGATTCAGATAACTCATAGCCAGCGCCGGGATGGGCTCACTACTTTGCGAAAAACCCAATGCATGCTGCCAACCAGGCCCCCACCAACGCTCCATCCAGCCAATGCTCAGACTGAAGTCATCTTTGGCGACAGCAAAGTAGGAGCCATCAAAACTCACCCGGTCAGAGCTATCTTGCGCATCTCGAAATCCACTACTCAAGCGCATAGAGAAAGCACGTTCCGTAATCTCATGACTAGCGGTGATCTGATACTGATTCCTTAAATTGCCAGAGTAGCCTGAAGGATAAGATTGAGCCTGATTTGCCAACGCCACTGTTAGATGGTTGGATCCTCGTCCCAGTCGTGCAGAATCCAGCATGGATTGCACGTGACGAAAAGCGAGGTATTGCGCGGACGTCAATGCACTGATGTCTACGCGCGAAAGGTCGTCACTTAGCAGCGACCAGCGCACAGGGTAGGTACTGGTTGGAAGGGACAGAACCCCTGTATCAGCTAGATACTGCAGATCCGAGCGAAGAAAAGCGTCATCGGCTTCAATCCATGGCGATGCAACCAATTGATCAGAATGCAATATTATTGTGATAGCGCATATAGTGAGAAGTGCACGCCTGAGCATAGTCACAGCAACTCACCATAGTTCACGCTAAGAAGCTTAATTTTCAATCACAAGGCCTCTTCGCTAAAAATTCACAGCACATCACACCAAGTGTGCATAAAAAAAACACGCTACCGCCCCTGACTTATGCCGCCACATTGCACACAACCACCGGTCATCCAGTTTTATCACTAACAATTTTGCTGCAGATGATACCTTAATTTCGAATGTTGATACAGCCAGACGAGAACGGTCCGTGATGGACAACAAAAATTGATTAAAATATCACCTAGATATACGTCTTGGTTGAAAGATTGAAAAGTTCAAATTGTCCTGAAGAATAGACTAAATGTGCAGATTTAAATAACAAGATTATCGTTGCAGCCTATGTTTAGACCGAGGTAGCAGCGTAAAATTCAACTATATTAGTGCTTAACCAGTATTGACTTACTAACAAGAAATCACACATCAAATGCAAGCATAGATAACGCTAGAAGAGATTCAATATAATGTGCCATAACTAATCCTAACATTTTGACGAGGTCAACGAATTAAAACAAGAAGTTGAAATCGGACATCATACAGAAAAAGGTTCCTGCTTGAAGTCCATGGTATCTACATGACAATCAAGAGGATTGTTGTCTGCAGATTTCCCATTGATATTATAGCTATTCTGCTTAGCCTGCCAAACTAGATCACCAATTCCATCGGTTGGTATAAATGAAATTGGAGCAGATAATAGCAACTCCCTTATCACCTCATGCTGAAATTCGTGGCATGCAACGTCAAGAGATAACAGCAACTGACGCAACACACCCCACGCACAAGAATACTCATTAGCTCGCATAATACGAGGATGAGATGTACTCTTTACATCATCACCAATGAGTAACTCCTCAAATAGTTTTTCTCCTGGACGAAGCCCGGTAATAACAATATCAATATCCCCATCCAACCGAGATTCTCCTCGCACCGTAAGGCCAGTTAAGCGAATCATTCGCTTAGCTAAATCCAGAATTTTGACGGGCTCACCCATATCAAGTACAAATACATCTCCACCTTCCCCCATGGCTCCAGCCTGGATCACCAGCTGAGCCGCTTCCGGGATAGTCATGAAGTAACGAATAATATCCGGATGCGTTACTGTTACCGGCCCCCCATTTCGGATCTGGCTTCGAAATAATGGGACAACTGAACCGGAAGAGTCCAGTACATTGCCGAAACGGACCATGCTGAAGCGAGTGAGCGATTCTTCGCTGGATAATGACTGAAGGATTAACTCAGCTAATCGCTTACTCGCCCCCATCACATTAGTTGGCCTCACCGCCTTGTCTGTAGAAACTAAAACAAATGTTTCTACTTTGGCCTCGATTGCTGCCTGTGCAGCAAAGAGAGTTCCAAATACATTATTCCGAATTCCCTCGACAACATTATACTCGACTAGTGGCACATGCTTATAGGCAGCGGCGTGATATACAGTCTGAATGTTACAGCTCTCCATGACAGCCTTGAGGCGATTTTTTCGCTGTACCGAGCCCAACAGAGGAATTAGCTCAACGGCCAAGCCTTCATCAACAAGTTGCTGTCGTAACTCTCGCTCTAGCGAATAAAGTGCAAACTCAGACAATTCAAATAATACTAATCGATTCGGACTACACCTTAGTATTTGCCGACACAACTCAGAGCCGATTGATCCGCCAGCTCCAGTAACCAGAACATTCTTACCCTGTATATTGGCATGCATCAGCTCTGGATCAGGAGCGACTGCATCACGCCCCAACAAATCCTCAATGGAAACCTCATTCAGTTGATCAATACGCGCTTTGCCATTAACCAGATCGACCATACCAGGAATGGAAAGAACTTCGCATGGAAAATGTTCAAGTTCGCGTAAGACCTCTTGTCTACGGGTTCGACTACTACTAGGAATCGCTAATAAGATTTTTTTTGCCTCATGCTGTTTGATAAGAGAGGCTAGACTGCGAGAAGAATATACTGTAACCCCTTGTATCACACAGCCAAGTTTTGAATGATCATCATCTACAAATGCGACAGGATAAAATTCAACGCCTTGATAAAGGGCGACCTGCAGCTGCCGTCCGGATGCACCAGCACCGTAAATAATAACCGGTATTCGAGCTAACTTTGTTGTATTGAGCAAAGCCCGAAAGAAAAGACGCACACCGCCTATCAACAAGACGGAAAATGCCATATAAATTACCGAAACGGTTCTAGGCAAAAACACATCAAAGTAAAAAGCAGCCAAAACAAAAAAGCTTGTGGAAAATGCTGCCCCCAAGCTGATGGTCCACAACACCCTGAAACTGACATAACGTAATACGGCCCGATACAACCCTAATCTAACAAACACAAACAGGCTAATGGGTATAAGCAATACCAGTAGCGCCCAATGTTCATGACTAGAAATTGGAAAGGATGAATCCAACCTAACCCAGTAAGCTCCCCAGTATGCCAGTGAAATCAGAACACTGTCTGTTATAACAGAGACCCAACGCTTCCCAGATCTGGATAGCGTCCCGAGAAAAACGAGCAATTTGCTGCCAATCGAATTAAGCACTGAGCTCATTCCGGAATACCTGCCCGAAAATAATATGCAAGAGTACACAGAGGTAAATAGGCCATGAATAACGCAATCACCCCATCAACCACGCCAAAAAAGACAAGTAGAGATATTGGAAACAGCCACAACATGTTGATGGCGAGTACAGTCAATGTAATAACTTTATGGCTATTATAGCGACGAGATGCATATTGATACGCATGGGTACGATGAGCTTCACTCAATTTACAACCAAGACGCCAACGGGTCAGCAGAGTCCACGTGCCATCCACCACAAATACCCCGAGCATAACTAACCAAATCCATAAAATTCGAGGCTCATGCTGTGCATCAAACAACATCATGGCAGCCAAAGCCAATCCAAGAAATCCGCTACCACCATCACCCATAAATATGCGGGCAGGAGGGAAATTCCAACATAAGAAGCCACCGACACCAACAAGGAGCACTAATACACTCAACGATATAAGACTATCTCCGCCCCCAAGCCAATGCACTAGAGCTAGCACGATGCAGACAGAAACAGCCTCAATAGCAGCTAACCCATCAATCCCATCCATAAAGTTATAAAGGTTAATCAACCAAACCACACCTAGCACGGAGACTATATAACCAAACCAAGCGAGATTGATTCGCCATGAACCGATCTGCAGAACGGGGGCATCACGCATAGCCCATATCACGATGAAAGCCACCAGAAACTGACAGAGCAAACGAAACTTGGGACTCAACGAAATATGATCATCCACGAAGCCTAATACTGCGATCAAAGCGGTAGCCAGCCAAATCAAGGCTAGGGAAGATGTTACATCTGGCCCGAATAACCAATGTAGTAGTGGTAGTCCAACTAAAAAGGTAGCAACTATAGCCATCCCCCCTCCCCGAGGAGTTGGCAAATGATGAGAACTTCGATGGTTAGGAACGTCAAGCAGATCGTGCCGTAGCGCATATCGACGCATTAAGCCCGTTGTTACAAACGAAAGCAAAAAGAGAAACAGCAGGCCTAAAAAAAGTGACATTAATTTCTCTCGGATGGTTGACGAATGGCACGATTCAATTCATCAGTAAGGTCAAATGGCGCGCTCCAAGCAAGAAGATCCCGTGCTTTGCTTGTATCAATTTCGAGAGAACCATAAAGACGTTGCAGTTTGGCGTCAAGCCCTAATAATTTGCCCGCCCCATAGATAATTTGCCGAGGAACATAGAACAGTCGGCAGGAGTTCCCCACCGCATCACCGATAGCTAACATCAACTCACTTGTCGAGATAGGCTTGGCATCTGCAACCATAAAGACCTGATTGGCCGCAGCAGGATGCGCCAGGATATGAGTGATGAAGTCACAAAGGTTACCCAATCCCAGAATACTGCGGCGGTTCTTTATCCTCGAAAATGGCAAAGGAATACCGGAGCGCACCCAACGGATCATGCTGGCAAAATTGGCCTTGACACCGGCACCATAAATTAGAGGTAAACGCAATATGACCACATCCATATCGCACTCTCTGGCAAGAGCCAGCAATCCAAGTTCCGCCTCATACTTGGATAGTCCATAAGGATCAGTGGGTGGAGTTATCACGCCTTCAGAAAACGGCTTCCCCGGCTCAGTACATTCACCGTTTACTTTTACTGAACTCAAAAATATGAATCGTTTTACACCAGCCGCCGCCGCCTGCCGAGCTAAATGAAGTGTTCCATCAGTATTCACGGTACGGAAAGCCGACAACGGATCGGCAATTTTTTCATTCATAACATGGACACGAGCGGCACAATGAACAACAACACTTACATCACTCAAAACTTCAGACCAATCTGCAGAAACATTTAAATCAGGGGAAAAAACCTGATATGGTTTATCTAGATTATGCCTGATGGCCCCCTTAACACTGTATCCACGACTAATTAAATGGCTTAATAACCCATACCCAACGAAACCACTTGCACCAGTTATTAAAACTTTCTTAGATTTAATCAGCATAGGAATCTCGAACATGCAACATAAGGAATTACACACACAACCATATTATAAGACGATAATTACCTCAGCAACCTTTCATAAAGTTTATAATATTTATCAACCATCAATTTAGACGAAAAGTTATTTTCAAATCGAGACCTAGCATTGGCACCATATGATGTAGCCAGGCGACTATCACACCATAGTTTTTGCATTGCATTTCTTAACGAAACAGGATCCTTGGGTTTAATAGCTACCCCCGTCACACCATCAATATTGATAAATGTAGTTCCTGTTCCTATCTCACAGGAAATCATCGGCTTACCGAACATAGCGGCTTCGAGCAACGTCATGCCAAAAGCCTCCGAACGAAGATGAGATGGGAAAACGACACTGTAACAAAGCTCAAGTAAAGCACATTTATCCTCATCAGCTATTGCACCAACAAAAATAATATTCTTCAAGCCAAGCTTTGTTGCTTGTTCTTTTAAATCCTTCTCACAGGGACCTTCACCTATGATTACTAACGGATAATCCAACCCGTCCATTGCATCAAGTAAATAGTTAAGTCCTTTGTAATAACGCAGAAAACCTATAAACAAAAAAAACTTATTCCCCACACGCTCACGCCACTTTTCTAGCAATAAACTTGATGACTTTGGGTAAGAGTTAGGGTCCAAGCCAAATGGTATTATCTCAGGTGGCCTTTTTAGGGAATTTAACACAGAACTGGTTTTTACATAGTTAGGTGATGAAGCGACTACTGCGTCCACATCATTGAGAAAGCGCAGCATCAGTGGTTGGTAAAGCCGCAGCAAATGCTTTTGCTTAACAATATCTGAATGGTAGCTGACCACAGTTGGTTTGTTAGGATGCACCAGGAAATGCACCAAATCCATAAAGGGCCATGGGAAATGGTAGTGGATAATATCAGCCTGGGCAGCTAGCCTTTTAAAATCCCGGATAGCAGACCATGAAAAACCAGTAGAAGCTATATATATGTCTTGTCGAGCGGTATAGACTCTATGTAATCCAATTACATTTTCACCAGTTACATCATCAGGTCCCAAAGACAGAACATCCACCTGCGCTCCTTGCTGACAAGCACCTTCCGCAAGCTGATATATCACCTGCTGGACGCCACCATAAGCAACGGGATAATAGGTTTTAAAGAAATGTAAGATACGCATTAATTTGCAATTACTTTATTATAAACGGTAATGGTCTGCTGCGCACAACGCTGCCATGAGAATAGAGCAGATCTAGCAAGACCTTGATTGATTGCCTGACTACGCCAAGATTTGTCATCAATAGCTATTCGTAGCAAATCAGTTAGTGTAACAACATCCTCAGCAGGGCAGGTGAGGCCTGTATCGCCAATGACTTCAGGCAGTGATGAAGAATTAGAACAGACCACAGGCACACCTGATGCCATTGCTTCAAGCACTGGCAGGCCAAACCCTTCGTATAATGAAGGAAAACAAAACACATTAGCACCAGAAAACAGCAATGGTAACTCATTGGCAGGGAGGAATCCCAGATATTTAGCCCACCCCTCACGCTCTGCCTGTTTTATCTTGACCATAATGGCCTCGTTCTGCCATCCCTGGTAACCACTCAAGATAAGAGGAACATGTTTTCGCGTAGATAAGGGTAAGCGTGAATAGGCATCAAGCAGGGCTACTAAATTCTTGCGAGGCTCTATAGTTCCAACAAAGAGAGTGTAGCTGGAGTATTTAAGCTTGTATTTTTCCAGAACAGGCAGGCATTCAGTTTCATCTCTAGGGTGAAAATCAGATGAACAAGCCAAAGGAACGGAATAAATTTGTTCGATGGGCCAATTAAAATAACGGGCGACTTCCTGACGAGTGTAGTCAGAATCGGTTATCAAGGCATCAGCACAGTGAATAGTCTTTAATGACTCTTTCTGAATATATCGAATCCGCTGCGGAGTATTACAATGAGACCAAGTGAAAGGAGAAAGATCATGAAAGGTGGCAATTTTCCTTCCAGGAAAAGGAGGTAGGAAGAAGTTAGGGCCGTGATAGAGATGATCTTTATAAGGCTGTAATGCTATTTGGCGTAATAAAGGCATTAGCAACCGATATGCTTCAGTGGCAAGATAACTTTTTTGTACCCACTGTTTGAGGCTATGCTGGTGAGTCGCTATATTATCAGCTTGTGGTAGTGTAGGCAAAAACCTCTGTCCAGAGAACAGACGTAATTCCGACAATTGAGGAGCCAGCATCAGTGCTGATGCCAGCTCCCAAGTGTATCGTCCGATTCCGGTGAGAGGAAAGCGAACTGGCTCTACAGAGAGGATAACCTTCACTCTGCCTCCAGCATCCAGCGGAGCGTATCCTCGAGCTCAGGTGTTTGCCAGTTACCAACCAGCGTACGCAGTAATTCAGCATCACCACACAAAGTTTTTACTTCGTTTGCACGGACAAATGCCGGATTCACCCGAATATCTATATTATGTCCAGACAATGTTTCGCACATAGCTATCACTTCACGCAAACTATAGGTTTTACCAGAGCAGACGTTTATAGTGTAGCCAAAAGCCTTAGCCTCTATCAACCGCCGATATGCTTGTACGAGAGAACGTACATCACTGAAATCGCGCCACACATCCAAATTACCCAGCTCGATAAACTCAGCTTTGCGTTTAAAGTGAGCAACAATCTTAGGTAAAAGAAAGTTCTCCGTTTGTCCCACACCGGTGTAATTGAAAGGGCGGGAGATAATCAGAGGTAACTTATCCATCCAGAGTCTTGCCATATACTCCATCGCCAGCTTACTGACCGCATAGTCATTTGCTGGATCAGGTTGGGTATGCTCATTTAGCATGCCGCCAGAGCGATTTCCGTAGATATTCGCGCTACTGGCTATCAATATAGCCTCCGGCTTTTTAGTTGCTTCAGCCAGTGAGCAGAGTAAATTCCTAGTGCCGATCAGGTTAACTTGATAGAAATCATTGGCATTACCGTGGCCAACGAATGCAAGTGCGGCCAAATGAATGACTACATCAGGAAGAATGTGGCTAATTGCATTCTGCAGCGCAACCTTATCGCCCAAATCAGCCTGAACGTAATCCACCTCAGCAGACTCAATTGGGCCCAAACCATAAACGCGGTATCCATGAGCGGTCATTTCGGCCGCCATATAGCGGCCGGTAAAACCTTGAATCCCGGTTATCAAGACTCGCTTTTCAGTCATTAGAATGAAAATCCTTGCTCATTACGGCGCAGGTCATTGTTAACCATCATCTGGCACAGCTCTTCCAGTGTAGTTTTCGGAGCCCAGCCAAGCTTTTCACGTGCATAAGCGGGATTACCAATCAGGAGCTCAACTTCAGCCGGGCGATAAAACTTGGGATTGACCCGAACCAGTACCCTGCCGCTTGCTACATCAATACCAACTTCTGCTTCGGCTTCCCCCTCAAACTTGAGGGTAAATCCGGCTGCTTTAAAAGCCATGGATACGAAATCACGAACAGTTTCGGTGCGATTAGTGGCCAAGACATAGGTATCTGGTTGCTCGGCCTGCAGCATGCGCCACATACCTTCAACATACTCCTTGGCAAAACCCCAATCCCGCTTCGCATCCATATTACCCAACTCAAGTACGTCCAACTTACCTAGTTTGATCTTGGCGACCGCGTCAGTGATCTTGCGGGTAACAAATTCGCGACCGCGCAGTGGCGACTCGTGGTTAAAAAGTATTCCACTACAGGCGAAAATATCATAGCTCTCCCGATAGTTGATTGTCATCCAGTGTGCATAGAGCTTGGCAACACCGTATGGACTGCGGGGGTAAAATGGGGTGCTTTCGATTTGTGGAATCGCTTGAACCTTGCCAAACATTTCAGAGGTCGATGCCTGATAGAAACGAATTTTCGGGTTTACTATGCGGATTGCCTCCAACAAATTTACCGGGCCGATACCAGTGATCTCAGCCGTAGTTATAGGTTGATCAAAAGAAACACCTACAAAGCTTTGAGCCGCCAAGTTGTAGACTTCTGTAGCCTTGGTTGTCTGCAATAGACGAATACTGGCCGATAGATCGGTCAGATCATATTCAACTAGGTGAAGATTTGGATGCTTATCTATGCCCAATTCCTCAATACGCCAGAAGTTCACTGAACTGGTACGGCGATAAGTTCCATAAACATGGTATCCTTTTTCAAGGAGAAGTTCAGCCAGATAGGCACCATCTTGGCCAGTGATACCAGTAATAATTGCAGAGCGACTCATAAAAAAATCCCTACGATAACGACGCTTATGTCAATAAGTTGATTGAAAATTAAATATCAGTTTAATTATATAACAGACATCAGTTCTGACGCCAGAGGCCAGACAAAAACAAATTGAAGCAACCTGTTCTGCCGTGATATGTAAAAACGAGTACAGAAAGTAGTAATGCTTAGAAACTATAATCAGATCCTCTATCCCATCATTGCATCGCCATCACATAGCACAACAAACACTCAAAGAGTTCAAATATTAAGACTAGCTTCAAAAACCCAAGTAATCAATTTATCTGCATGGATTTCAACCCTAGCGAAAGAAGTCGACTATCGTTGGATAAATTAATTTCCTTAGGGCTAACAGCAGAATAAAATTTTAAATCAATATAAAGCACATGCTTACCAATCAACATTTCCTTTGCTACATCAATAACAATGCCATGATCACCAATCGAATCAAATGAGAGCGATTTATAATATTCAGAATTTAAATAAACTTCAATTAACTGCTTATTGTGACCAGCCTGTATAAATGGAGAAACGTCAATTTTTAAACTGTGAAAGTTTGGATTTAAATAGGGTATAGCCAAACTAGCCTTAACTCCATCAGACCAAATACCCCATGATTCAGGCATGGACCATCCATTTAGCAAATATGGGACTCCATCTCCGCCAGCCGCAAAAGACAGCTCTTGCCCTAACGGTACGTTTTCATAAATATCTTCATACATAAGTTCATCAACATTAAAACAAGCCACACAGTTCTTCCAGTTTGGCGCGATAATATTGAACCCATCGACACGGGCCAACAAATCCCGATTAGGATCAATCGACATTGCAGCTAACTGGAATGAGTGATCATCCAAAACATAAAGTGAATCTGACTGATATCTGCCATATCTAATAGCTTCTAATGACATATCATTAAGTTTTCCCCATGCCGAATGACTTACCCTAGCGAGATATACGGCATCGGTTGATAAGTGATGTAAAGCTGCATATGCAGACAACTCTTGCCAATGAGGCCCGACATAATCTGGTTTAACCCAACGAATTTTATGATATTTTTCCGCGACTGATGCCCAAAATGGTGATATTAGCTTAGAGCTCCATGCTGAGCTTGACTCAGAACTAAACTTGTCATGTATAGAGTGTTGGTACATAGCCCTTGTATCTATTATCTGAGCAATTGCAGCTATCAATAACACTATTGAAGCTCGATATCTAAAAAACCTAACTACACCCCAAATCGAACATGTAATAATCAAATAATACACAACCCAAAATAAACGACCAGAAGCACGAAATACATTTGCCAGCCTCACGAATATATCTGGAACTTTTATGGAAACCTCAAATGAACCAAAAGCAATCAAATGGGTAATAGCATATAAACTCAAAAGCAAGGCCACAGAAATCAATGCCTTATGACGACTTATAACATTAAAGACGCGTTGACGCTGTTCACCTGATATCAAAGAAAGCATAAACAACAGAAAAACGAATAAAGAACCTAATCCGAGATAACTAAACCCCTCACCTTCTCCTGGAGAAGAACTAAAATCAGGGATAATGTAAGACCAGCCGTTTGAATCGATTAGTGATAGTAAATTCATGCGGTAATAACCATATCCAGCAGCAGCTGCTCCATCATGAATTGAGAAATACCCCACTTGCCAACAAGCTAAAGTGATCGATAACATCACAAATAGCAGCTCTTTAAATGCTACTTTAGCAAAAAAAACTTCGTTCCTATAGCTATCAATTAGGTCTGCCAGCCAAACAGCAAAACACATAATGAATAAATAAGCATGAACCATTGCAGATAAAGTTAACAACATAGCCCAGATTAATGGGCGCATCTTTATTTGTTTTTTTAATGCTAGAAAGATTGCAGCCAAAATAAAGAAATGCCCAACCAAACTCAGGTGCCCAAACAACCTTGCCATCATCGGAGGAGAAAAAACGAAAAGCACAGTTCCTGAAAAACGAACAACCCAAGACTCGGAAATTATACTAACAATCTTATACGCAAAGTATGATTGAAGAAGAAAGCAGATTAGCAACCAAATACCAAAGTATTGAAAAACACTCGGTAATGATGGTGAGAGCATCTTAAACAGAATAGCCATGAGTGGGTTAGAATCGCTATATATGATTGCATTACTTATCTCCAAACCGAATGCAGGATTCAATCCAAGTGGGAAGCTCCAGTCAGAATTTCTAAAGAAAAGCCATCCCAGATAGTGCTGAGCAGGATCTCCACTCTCTAACCAACCTATATTGCTTGTATTTAATACACTTTCTCCAACTACTACAAAGAATGCAATCAACCCTATAACAAATGGAGTTGCCTTAGATATTAACTTAAAATCAAACCTGGATAATTTTGTCATATAATATTTGACCACACGATAAATGACTGTTGACAATAACTATACAAGCTAAAAATCAAACACTCCTGCTTGTTTCAGATGTTACATTAGTTATTATTTTCAACATCTGTAATGAACTATTCACCCATGTTAGATAAGGCATCATTTCTGAGCTAGGATGGGCATCAAGTTTATATAAATCACACCATTTTAATATAGCATTTGCAACATTATTTTTTTTCAGCGAATCAAAATAATATGCATGCTCAGCAGCAACTTCTCTAAATACAGGGATATCCCGGGCAATAATAGGAAGATTATGTTGGGCGCCCTCAATTAAAGGCAAACCAAAACCTTCACCATATGATGCCGCGATTAGACAACTTGAATGGCTATACACTTTCTCTAAAAATTCATCACTAATTCCATTTAGCCAAAACAAATGATGATTGAGTTCTTTATTATTAATAATCGAACAAACAGTTTCTGGTATATTACGCCTCATATTGTCAGGTAGCGCCCCCCACCCCTCTTTTCCTACAATGACAAGATTAAGGTCATGCCCATCAGCCCATAATTCAGAGAATTCAGAGATAATTTCTAAATATCCTTTCCTGGGCTCTATTGTCCCAACCATTAAAAATGTCGGCTTCTGAGCAAATGTCTCAAGCAATAACTGAGCATTTTGAGGTAACCCAGTGGAAGGAGCACTACTTAAAACATCCGCCCCCAGATGGCACCAATCAATTTTATATCTTGCTAACTTTTCAGCTGAAGATACATTTGAATGGCACCACTCACGCAAATCATCAGCTACCGATTTTGATATGCAAATAGCCCCATCAAATTTCGTAACTGTATGTAGCCAGTCAGAATAGCCAATATCAGCACCAGGTGGAAATACGTCAGACATTGTTACAGGAAGTAAATCATAGACTATTGACCATACTTTGACACCGTGATTTCTGTAAAACAGAAATAGACCACTAGATGCTGCGCTCACTATATTGTGACCAGAATTATCTAAAGTAAGAAGAATATCACCATTTATTGGATTAACAACATCATCGTTAAGCTCAGTAGAATTAAAACCTAAAAGATTACACATAAAATTTCGAGCAAACTTATACACCCAACCACTGGCAGTTTCTTCAAGATATACCGGCTCAACTCGATATCCGGCAGGTACAACATCCAAAAGATTTAACAATACGGCTTTGGCCACGCGCTCTATACCAGTTTTATGATCATTCTGGCAGGTAGCCGTGATATCCAAAAATATCCGAAACTGTGGTTGCTTCAATGGATGATTTAATGAAATCAGCCTAGCAAACTTTGACAAGTCATTTTCATTAGCATGCTCATGAATTTGTTCTGCAATTTTTGGAACAAGCGATAACAAAGCGATTTCTGGTTTTTTATAAAACTGCTCAATAGCACCATAGTACAACTGAGCACATTTGGCTGGCGAACATTTATCTCTAATCATGTCTCGAGCGAGCTGTCCGAGCACAATTCTGAAGTCAGCGTTATAGTAAACTTTTTGAATTGCAGAAATCAAATCATTGTCAGAAAACTCGTCCGCCAACATCAACACAGTATTTCTTTCAATTTCGGCCATGGAACCATTTGCATTTACAATAACTGGCTTACCATAACTCATGCAATCAAAAACAGTTTTAGACGTTTCACCCCGAGACTGCGTTCTAAGTTGCACAGCAAGATCGGCTATAGATAAATAACTTTCAAATAACTCCTGAGATGCAAAGCCAGTAATTTTTATTCTGTCACCAAAACCACTATTATTTATTCTATCTGAAATGTTTCTACCATACTCACCACAATGATTTTCACCGACAAAGACAAGATGACAATGTTCTTTCTCTGCTAATTCACTCGCTAACCAGCACTCAAGCAATCTATGGTTAAGCTTCGAATCATCAATAAAGCCAAAACTGCAGATAACAAAATCATTTTTATCAAACCCAAGGTCTTCCCTGATTAACTCTGTGTTGGCAATAGTTGGCAGCGTTCTTAGAAGTGGAATAACCTTCCAACTTGACGTATCCGCGCGAGGGTACCATTCGTCAGCTAGGGACTTTGAATACATTGAGTGAACGATGACCCCATTAGCTTGCTGTAAGACTGAAAAATTTACCGGATAACTAATCTTACATTTTTCACTATTGTCATAGCGCGACTTAATTGCTTTATATCCATGCGATAGATAAAGCTGCTCATCCCAGGCACAAGAAAAACCAGACTGCATTTGCAACCATGCTATTAGCCCACTTAGATAGAAGTCATGTAGAACCACTGTACCTGGAATATCATGCATCAACTGTAACATATGCTGATGAAATGGCGAATTACCGACTTGATATAAAACACGATCAAAAACATCTGAATTTTCTACGAACCAGGAAACATCTCGGATCGCGCAATGTTTATTGATCCAGTGGTCAGATACGTCTGATTGTACAACTATCACATCAATATCATAAAACTGAGACAAAACTGGTATCAGCTCGGCACTATAGTCTGCAATACCTGTGCGCTCAGGTGGTAATGGAGAAACAAACGCCAATTTCAGTTTATTATTTATTCCACCCTGCTGACAAACAGGGTTGATATTATCTTTTGTTGCAATCCCTTCCCATGCATGAATTGCTCTTTTAGCTGTATCATCCCAGGAAAATATTTTAGATCTTTCTAATCCGTGCTTCATCAAGCTACTTAAAAAATCATCGTTCGTCAAAGCTTGTTTAAGTTTTTCATTAATAGAAATAGCATCAAAAGGATCAAATTGAGCATCTAATAAATCTACTACCTCAGGTAGGCTTGAAGAATTACTAGTAATTACAGCGGCCCCACATGCCATTGCTTCAAGAGCTGGCAAACCAAATCCCTCATGCCATGATGGGAAAACAAAAACCTTGCAAAGATTATATAATTGCAATAACTCTTCATCACTTATATAGCCACTGAAACAAAGCTCATCTTTATTCAACCCAAATTTTCTAGCATGGTGTTGAAGCAAACTAATCTGCCCATCAGACATCTTACCCGCAAAAAACAATTGATGAGACAGTCTAATATCTGCAGGCAATAAAGAATAAGCTTCTATCAAACGAGGTAAATTCTTACGTTCATCAGCACCACCAGTATATAAAACAAATGGGCGAATGATTTTAAATTTTGCCAATAAGCTTTCTTTCACAACAGATTCTATTACTACAGGTTTAAAAAATGGGTCAATTGCTGTCGACACATTAACAATCTGCTGTTCATTGAAGGGTAAATTATCCAATCCTTCTTGCCGACTAAACTCTGATATTGCCAAACAGATTTTGGCTTTTTTCAGACTATCTATTTTATCTAAATAATAATGTGCATAGCTAGGGTTTGGTGTTAAATAATGTTCCTCATTTAGAAGAGGAATTAAATCATACAGCGCCACACTAACAGCACAGTCTTTATCGTACTTTCCAATTGAATTTACCGCATCATCAATATAACCTTCAAACAGGCTACATATATGCAATACATCCGGCTTTAAAGCTGAAATAAATTCTTCTCGTAGCAACTCTGCAGCATTACGTCTTGCATTATTTTCATAATTAATTTCGGCGACAGGACCATCGGCATACCAGACTTTTATGTTTTTTTGAGGAAGCAGCCCATTAAATATCGTTCGGATAGACTCGACAGCCTCAGGAAATAGACTGTTTAAGACCAAAATAACTTCATGATTATCTCGATTTTTTACTACAGCCTGAACAAATGACATAGTATAGCGACCAATACCCCTAAAGCGGCTTTCAGTCTGCGCGCCCTGCATGTCAATAACAATACGCATTATTCCTCCCCCCCCATTTTAGAATCGACTTTCACTTTCAGTGCCATATATATTTGATATTCATGGGGAGTTAGATTACTCAGTTCTCCTGATATTGCTTTATGCAAGCCATTCCCACATTGCAATGCAGGAGAACCTATTATATTTCGCAGGCGAATTCTTAGATTTGGTGACTTATTTATTAACACTAAAACGATATTTTGAATTTTAGGTCTTCTATTGACATACAATGAAGCATGTCTTGCAAAATTAATTAACCAATTTTTAAAATCTCTAGGCCATGTTTTTTTTACACCATCACAGATGTAGCGAATTGGTGAAGTAATCCGCCATGATGTACTGTCATATATTGCTTGAATTTGTTGCTGACTTGCCTCAGCCAACAAAAAGTGTTGGTGATTTGATTCAAGCACCTTTGCTAGCTCATTATTTTTTTCATGTAGAGCAATAGATGTGGCTCTTACACATACTTCGGCCTGATTAACTCTACTCTCTTTATTTTTTAGCTCTTTCTCTAGCTGTTCCACTTGCCTCATTGCTGTTTCAGCTTGATTAATAGCATCTAAAAGACCAGTCTGAGCGTGTTCAAACTGCTTTTTCACCAATTGTAACTCAGACTCAATCCCACGACAAAATGGCTGAGAGGCTAAACCACTTAATACAAAATCGTCAAATATATTAGGTGGATACTTAAATTTACTAACTAGCTCGGGGTGTTCATCAGAAACATAGAACCTATTTAATCCATCGGAGTATACATATGTATACCCCTTAGCAATAACAAGAGGCTCCCAATCCTTATGACACTCATCCTGACTTAATGGGCGAGTACTCTCAATAACTAAAACCCATGGCCGAACATTAGAATCTTTCCAACTTTCAATAACATTTTTTTCAAGACCTTCTACATCCAGCTTGAGCCAATGAATATCTCTCGATGAAATATCGGCGAAAAGACTATCAAGAGATAAAATAGGAACAATGGTCTCAATACACTCAAATCCAGAGGCTTTGTGGTTCTGCGCTATTGCCGCGTCAGCCGTGGATAGACCAGTATCTGCAAACTCAAAAAAAACTAATTTTTCAGAACCAGTTCCTATTGCGGATTGATATATAGTCTCATCAGGCCGAGCATGTCGTAACTTGCTTGAATATTGTTGTGTCGGTTCAACATGAACGCCTCGCCAACCATGCTCATAAAAGGCAAGACTGACTGAATCAATAACTGGATCTTGTGCTCCAATATCAACATAAAAACCATTTTCAACATGCTTCAATGCTCGCCAAAGCATGACATCTTCGAAATTTTGAGCATATGAAACTAAACTCATAGCGCATTAATCCTTATTTCTGGATTTAGCCAGGCGATACCAACGAACTGCTGTTTACTTATATTGATAACAGTAAACATATGCGCCAAGTCACGCCATTCATAGTTATTTTCTAAATGTGTTTCTGTACTAACTAATGCCGTTTGAATCGAATAAGTACCAGGGCCTAAATATGCATCAAACTCACATTCAAATATAACTCGAGTTCCAGCAGCAACATTATATAGCGGCTGACGTTTTAGCTCTGTATTGGTCCCATATACCACCTGCCCCAACCTGTCTTTTATACCATAGCCTAACACAAGTTTAGGTATATCTTCTTTTACGTCAACTTCAATGCGTAATACTATGCGCTGACCAACATCAACTAATTCAACAACCTGTCCTTCTTTATTTATTATTTTTATATCACTAACTATTGCTTCACCAGTTCCGGATATGGTTTTTATGCTCCCATCCTCTGTAACTATCTGCTCAATCTTATTATTTTCTTTGTCAGCAAGAAGTGCATTATAGTAATCCATAACAGCTTCTGGCTCACCCTCCATCTCTACTTTACCCGCATTAAGTAAAATAGCTCGATTGCAAATGCTTTGGATTGCTTGTTTATCATGAGATACTAATAGTAGGGTTGTACCCTGTTTACTATATTCACGGATCCGGTCAAAACTTTTGTGTTGGAAGTAGGCATCCCCGACTGATAATGCTTCGTCAATAATAAGAATATCAGGTCTAACGGCTGTCGCCACACTGAAAGCAAGCCTAACTTGCATGCCACTAGAATAAACTCTAACTGGCTGGTCTATATAATCACCTATCTCCGAAAAAGCCTCAATCTCAGGCATTAATCTTGTGATCGCATCAACTGTATATCCAAGTAACTGGCCAGCCATTAGAACATTTTGCCGCCCAGTAAAATCAGGGTGAAAGCCCATCCCCAACTCTAACATAGCTGCGACGCGGCCAACCATATTAATAGAACCAGTTGTGGGCTGTGTTGTTCCGGTGATCATTTTAAGAAGAGTGCTTTTACCAGCACCATTAATACCAATAACCCCTATTGCCTCCCCTGGATTAACGGTGAAATTAATATTTTTTAATATCCACTTTAGTTGGTGTTTGGGTTTTAACCCAGGAATAAACCACTCAGCAATACGCCCCCAACGGCTGGTATATTGCTTATATGCTTTACCAACATTTGAAACACTAATACTACCCATTAGAGCTCATCCACCATTTCACCTGCATGTTTATGGAATAAACTTATTCCCAAACAGCAAAACATGATACCTAATAATGCTGCCAACCATAGTGAAGACCAGTTTGGCCACTCGCCTTTCACTAGAATTGTTTGACAAGCCCCGATAACAGCAGCCAACGGGTTGTATTTCATATATTGCTTCACACTTTCTGGCAGGGCAGCGACAGGATATACAATGGGAGTCAACCAAAACCAGAACTGTAGAAATATACCAAAAAACTGCCCAACATCTCTAAAAAACACATTAAGTATACCCAGCGTTATACCTAAGCCTATGCCAAAAACAACTAACACCACCAGCACAGGTAATAATGAAAAATACACAACACCAGGAAATGAATCACTTACAAGCAGGAATACCGTAAACAATCCAAAAACTATAGAAAAATTTAATAATGCATTAAGAAGAACTGTTATTGGTAAGCACAATCTTGGGAAGTTTATTTTTTTTAATATATTAGCTTGTTCTAAAAAAACATTTTGCCCTCGACTTACTAACTCAGCAAACAACCCCCAAGTCAAAACGCCAGCACAAAGATATATGCTATATGCAAATTCATTATCTACGCCAGGTAGTTTGGAATGCATCAATTGGGAAAATATCACTGTATATACAATTATCATCGAGAGTGGATTCAATACATTCCATGCGGCACCTAACAAGGAATTCTGATATTTAGACTGAAATTCACGCTTAACATTTCCTAAAACAAACCCTCGATATAACCATAAAGATTTTATGATTGTGATCGGCATGAACCTAATCCTTAAAAATAATTAAATAACACAACAACTAGGGAATCACATCTGGCGTCTACTACAGCAGTGCTCTATTTCATTGTGACTCCGCGTTCAGACGCACAACCAACATCTACTTTGTGATACTGCTGCTGAACTTAAGTAATAATTAGCAATTCAAGGCAGATGACTTCAGTTTTATCTAGCCAACAGTAAAAATTAATACACAGCTCATAATTATGCTCAGCATTGCATTGCTTGCAGAAATTATATCAAAATATTAGGGAGGTTGTTTAATCTCGCTCCCCACTTGGGGGAGCGGGGAGGAGCTCATTCTCTCCCGTAACGATCTTCGAAGCGGACGATATCATCCTCGCCCAGATAAGAGCCCGACTGCACCTCGATCAGTTCCAGCAGTATCTTGCCGGGGTTTTCCAGGGCATGGACCTGGCCAACAGGCAGGTAGACAGACTGGTTCTCGGTGACCAGCTGCACCTTGTCACCATTGGTGACGCTAGCGGTGCCGGAGACCACGATCCAGTGTTCGGCTCTGTGGTGATGCATCTGGATGGAGAGCTTCTCGCCCGGCTTCACCGTGATGCGCTTCACCTGATAGCGGGCGCCGTTATCGATGGAGTCATACTTACCCCATGGGCGGTAGACCTCCCGGTGAATATGGTGCTCTTTGCGGCCGCTGGCCTTGAGCAGCTCCACCACCTTCTTCACATCCTGCACCTGATCACGGCGCGCAACCAGAGTGGCATCCTTGGTCTGCACCACCACCAAGTCATCCACCCCTACCAGACTCACCAACGAGCTTTCGGCGTAGACATAGTTGTTGTGGCTATTTTGTACCAGCACATCACCCTGGTTGACGTTGCCATGGCCATCCTTTTCGCTGATCTCCCACAACGAAGACCAGGAGCCCACATCGCTCCAGCCCGCATTCATGGGCACCACCACCGCATCCTGGGTCTTCTCCATCACCGCATAGTCGATGGAATCGTCAGGGCAGGCGGCAAAGGCAGTCTTGTCGACACGGACAAAGTCCATATCCACGCCATTACCCGCAAGCGAGCGCTCACACGCGGCATAGATATCGGGGCGGAAGGCTTCAAGCTCCGTCAGATAACGGCTGGCCTTGAAGAGGAACATGCCACTGTTCCAGTAGTAGTCACCACTGACCAGGTAGTGCTTGGCCGTTTCCAGGTTGGGCTTCTCGACAAACTCCGCCACCCTGTAGCCGCTATCGGCCAAGGAGTCACCACGGCGAATATAGCCATAGCCCGTCTCGGGTGCCGTGGCCACTATGCCGAAGGTGACCAGATTATCGGCCTCGGCAAAGGGCACCGCCGCCTGCACCGCATGGCGGAACGCCACCTGATCTTTAATTACATGATCGGCGGCCAACACCAGCAACAGCGGGTCTTGACCGTTCTTCAGGGCAGTCAGCGCAGCCAGAGCAATGGCCGGTGCCGTATTACGCCCAACCGGCTCCAGAATGATGTTACCGGCCAACTTCCCCTGCTCACGCAACTGCTCGGCCACCAAGAAGCGGTGATCTTCATTACAGATGACCAGAGGGTTGCCACAGGCCAGCCCTTCCAGACGAGCAACCGTGTTTTGCAACATGGTCAGCTCGCCATCCAGCTTCAAGAACTGTTTGGGGAACAGCACTCGAGACAAGGGCCACAGGCGGGAACCAGCCCCCCCAGCCATGATAACAGGCATCAGCAGACTGCATTTTTTAGCACAATGGCTCATTATTGTTTTATCCCCACAAACACCCCCCTATATCACAACTAGCCAGCAGAAGATGCTACTGTTTTTGCACTTATGACGATAATACATTCTACAAGGCTATCTAACAAAATTAGCTCTATTTTTATTAAGCAAGCTACCGCCCAGAGGATGGCACCTCAAAGCCAAAAATCCGTCGTTCACAACCTCCGCAATTTTTACAGCTGCAGACATAAACCTACTAAGCGTCCCCCTTGATGGGTGTGAGATTATAGTACCAGTTGTAAATAAACAGAAGGAGAGGCTGTTTTCATGGGTGTTTTTTAACCAGACCAATCAAATTGGCTCTACAACAGAGGATGATCACCCGGGTGACTAAATTTCTAAACCATGCCTAGTTTGTGACCTAATTGTTAACAACGCAGTGGCTTTTGTTATCAGAAATTAGCCTTGATTGATTTCAAACAAATTCTATCTATTCAACAGGCAACATGATCTGACCCAACAATCGTGGACACCTGATTAAGCGACATGTTGCTCAAACGCCTCCGGGCTTTGGTATCCCAGAGTGCTATGCAGGCGCAGCCGATTGTAATCGACCTCAATGTATTCGAATACTGTTTCCCGCATCTGGGCTCGGCTTATAAACCGCTCTCCATGGATAGCTTCCACTTTCAATGAATGAAAAAAGCTCTCCGAGCACGCATTATCGTAACAGTTACCTTTGGCACTCATGCTGCAGTGCAAGCCGTTTGCGTTCAGCAATGCTTGATAATCCTGCGAGCAATACTGGCTTCCACGGTCACTATGCACGATAACACCTCGCCGTTGCTTGCGCCGGAACAACGCCATCTGCAAGGCATCGCAGACCAGTTGTGCCGTCATGCGCTCGGACATTGCCCAGCCGATAACACGACGAGAATAAAGATCCAGTAGCACTGCCAGATACAACCAGCCCTCGTCGGTCCAGAGGTAGGTAATATCACCGGCCCACTTCTGGGTTGGGGCGCTGGCGCTGAAGTTCTGTGCCAGCAGATTGTCGGCCACCGGCAGGTGATGTCGGCTCTGGGTGGTGGCCTTGAATTTTCTGGCTGCTTTAGCGCGCAATCCTTGGCGAAGCAAACTCTTGGCAACCGTTTTTCGGTTATGCACTACGCCCCGTTTGGCTAAGGCTTTGGTGATACGGATAGCACCACTACGCTCCTTGGCTGCGGCAAATGCATCGGCAACTTGGGCATCCAGTTCATGCTGCGCCTGGGTGCGAGCAGAAACTTTTCCTTGCCTGGATTGCCAGACGTAGAAACCGCTGCGAGCTACCCCCAGGACGCGGGTCATAGTCGTCACCTAAAATTGCCCGATATGTTCAGCAATAAAGGCGTACTTCACTTCAGGTGTTTGGCAAAGTACGCTGCCGCTTTTTTTACCAAGGCTAACTCTTCTGCTTGCTCAGCCAGTTGGCGTTTGAGTCGGACATTTTCATCAGCAAGCTGCTGCTCTCGCGCTCCGGTATTCATGCTCTGCCGAGTCTTGGTACGCCAGGCATATAGCTGGGCTTTTTTAGGCCCCAAATGGACCTTAATCTTAGTTATCCCAACACGCTCGGCCAAGGCTTCATCCTTGTACTGCTGGGAGTAACGGGTTCGGGTCTTTTTCTATTCGGTTGTTGCTTTGCTCATAATCCACCTCTGTCAGTGATTTTACTCACTTAACGAGGTGTCCATCGATAGCGGGCAGGATCAACAAGACTAGCGGTACTTATACAGTTTGCAGAAACCAATATAGCGAGGAAACGCCCGAGAGGTGGAGCTCGGGCGGACCCCACTCTCAATGGGTTCTTACTAATTATTCAAACATGCCTGTTTCGAACAAAATCCCCTCGCTCTCGCCCTAGGTTTGTAACTTCATTGCAAAGGGTACTGGTTTGCACCTTCCCCAAATCCCCTAGCCTCTAATAAAGTTCTAGTTCTATTTAACATACTTCTGATATGACGCTCTCATCCGGCTCAGATTTGCCTCTATATAGGCAGGGCTCAGTCTGTCTCGGTTGAAATAGACTTGATCCACGTTATGGGCCAAAGAGGGCGTGATTGCAACACCACTGGTTAGTTGGTTATGGGTTTCACCGACTAGCGTTTCTACCCCGTAAGCAAACTGCTCAGTACCCCGCACCTGACCAAACCGTGTAGGCTTCATATCTTGACGGAAGGTTAAGGGAACGATGACTTCTAAACCAGCAATTTTCTGGGTGGTATCACGGAAGAAAAGGCGTACCTCAGTGTCACCAAACCAGTGCTTGGATACCAATTTATAACCCTTATCTCCTTCCCAAAACTGACCAGCAGTGATCTCTCCCGCCCAATCCCAATCAGCTTTGAAGTAGCGATAAGAACCCAGTACAGGTTTAGCTGTGTCATGGCTCTTATCATTTTCAAACCAAGCACTCTCAAATTTCAAACGGTGTACACCTAGCTCCGACTCCCACCGAGTTTCGTTCTGCACGCCGTCATAGTCAGATAGCATGCGACCAGCTGAAAATTTGGTAAATAGATCTGCAGGTAACCAGAATGCTTGATGGACTAGAACCCGATCTACTTCGCTGTGATAACGATTATTAGCCCAAATCTTACCATCATTAAAATCATCGCTATTACTCAGCGGTAGAAAGTGGCGAACATCAAACATAGCCCCTTGCCACATGGGCAGTTGCAAATTGCTGCTGAGCGCCAATGAGTAATCAAATACCCCATACTCTGTCGCCACATTGGATCGAATGGCCGGAGCCAGGATCAAACGTGGTTTAAAGGTACTGCTAGTCTGTACACTCTGCTTATCCAACTTGGCTAATTTAGCCGCTAAATTTCGGGTAGAAGTTGCAAAAAAGGCATCTTTTTCACCACAGGTGCCTGAATCTTGTAGGTAAGCCTGAGTGCAGGCCAGTGAGCTATTGACCGCCAGCACAGGAAGTTTTTGATTGAGCAAGATGAGTTCTAAATCACTACTGACTGCTGGCGCATGATCAGCGATAATTCCAAGTGCCACCCCCAGGCCATCCAGCTCATTCCAGTTGTAACGGTTATTTTCCAAAGCCACGACTAGTTGTTTATCGATTACAGCCGCCTTGATGTTTTCAAAGCCCGCCTGCGACAGTAGGGCTATTAACAAATCAACGCCATCACTCTTCTCTTCAGCTGAGGATCCCTCTTTCTCCGTGGGCGCCGATGTCGAGACGGCAGTCACCGTAGCCGTTGATTGGCTGTCCTCCTGCTGGCTGACGCTTGCTAAACTAGCCCGCGCATCAGCAATGTCATCAGCGGTAAAACCACTTTGGGTAGTATAACGAGCCGAGTCAGTTCCAAGAGCCATGGGTAACTTGACACCTACCCCCCACCACTGCTCTTTTTCCGCCCTATCTTCTTGCTGATATGCCTGCCAGGATGCGTAAAGTTGCCAGCCCTGAGGCAGCCAGGCATGGGGAGTATAGAGCTTGGCACCCGCATTGATTGAATTGGCATCATATTCACTCACCAACTGCAACCACTCCCAGGGTTGCCACTCTACCCCACCAAATAGACCATCCAGTTGACCAAGCTGGCTTTCAGAACTACCCAGCCCGGCCGACAATCGCAATTGCCACCACTCTTTACTCATTACGGCATAATAGGCCCGAAAGAAATTGGCAGCCCCCCCCAGATCCCTGGCGCCCACAGCGGCATCGAACCACTCGACAGGAATAAAAGGGAGTTGATACTTAGCCGATGCAGAGAGATCTCGAATACCGCACCCTTCTACATAACAATTAGAGTTGTTATCTTGCGTGGCTATACGTCCTACTACTTCCAGACCCGGGAATAACCCAAAGGTAGGCATATAGTTATAGCCATCAATGTAACGCCGCTTAAACTCGACTGGATTGCTAAGTCCAAACTGGAATTGACCAAAATCTGCTACCTCAGCATTGGGTGCCTTGAATAAGCCTGAGTAAGGTTCCTGGGCCAAAGAGTGTTGTAGTTGGCTTGCAACACTGGAATGACTAACTAAACCAAACCAGATCGCCATGCTAAGGTGATGAATGCGCAAAAGAGTCCCTCCGAATGCATAAAAACAAGGCAGCCTAGGCTGCCTTGTGATTTATCAATAACGATTATAGAGCGAGTTAGTTACCAGTACCGCCGCCGGCACCAGTCCCACCAGTCCCACCAGTCCCACCAGTTGCAGCGGTGACAGTAACGCTGGAAGTCTTGCTCGCTGTGGCACCCTTATTATCGGTAACAGTCAGCTTGACGCTATAAGTACCAGCTGAAGCATAAGTATGAGAAATAGTCTTACCGGTACCGGTCGCCTTATCACCAAAGCTCCATGAATAGCTGGCAACAGAGCCATCGCTATCGGTAGATGCACTAGCATCAAAGCTCGCCACTAACTCCTTGGCACTGTAGCTGAAAGCAGCAACAGGAGGCAGGTTAGTGCTATCAATGGTCTTCACCGTTGAACTAACCTCGGTTCCTTTCACATCTACTGTAATATAGATGGTAGAGAGATCGGTACCAACAGGAAGAGCCGCAATTTGTGTGTCAACTTCGTCACTTATCAGCTCAACTTGCTTGGTAAATGTGTTGGCAACATCACCACCACTAAGTAATTTACCAAAATCATTTACATTCTTCGGCCAAATATTGGAAGTGGCCAAAGCAGTTGCCTTGATCAGGACGTCAGCATCCTTGGTGTAATCGCCAGTTACCTGAGCAGCAGTGATCCCCAGCATTTTAGCTACAGTATCAACGGCCGCTTGATAATCTTGCGGATTAGACGTAGTAGTCATAAACATGGCTACCAGGGTAGTAAAGGGGGAAATTACTAAATCCCCACTAAGATCGGGAATAGAACGCAAAAACACGCCAGGAAATTTGGTCTTGGTGTGAGTATCGATGGTATCGGCATTACCTGTGATTTCGACAAAACACTGCGGTACGGTCACAGATATCGGTTTAGTAATAGTTGCTTTACCATTAGCGTTGGTTAGAGCCGCATACTGCGCAGTCCCGCATTTAGCAGTGGCATTGGCATTCTGCAAATAGCCATCAATGGCTGTCACAGCAAAAGTATCGTTAGAAGCAGGTGGGACATAATTATTACTACTACCACCACCGCACGCAGCCAAACCGAGTGAAACGCTTACTGCAACAACTAATGCTTTGATCTTCATTACAAATCCCTCATTTTTTAGTCTTGACTGGTCTATCCCGGCAGCCACTGCATCCAGGCAGGTCAGAGTACTATAGCGAAACATCGGCACTAAGTGTAACCAAACGAGTCAATAATTCAAAAGCCTAGCGCACATTTCGGCTAAATATGCTCAACCTATACTTTACTCTCGCCGTTTCTGGCATGCTCTTTTATGATAGCCAAGCCATAGTCAAAGAGGCACGAAGACAGTACCACCTCTCATTTATCCAAGCCAGGATGTATTAATGCGCATTTCAATTGCAGGGAAAATCTGCTTTGTCCTTCTGATGATTTTCTCATCCGTCCTGCTTGGCGTCACAACCTATCAGGCCCGGCTAGAACACGGCATGGTATTACGCCTGGGGTGGGAAGAGGCCCGTCACATGCTACTCGCAACGCTAGCAAAACAGAGTATTGATCGCTTGGCACACGAGCAGGCCAGCCCCAGTAACGCAACGGAGACACTGAGCTCAGGAACAGCCACCATAACCAGTCAGGTCACATATCCCCCTCTCTTAACAGCGCGGTCTGCTCATGATACAGCGGAGCAAAAATCCTGGGCGGGCAAGAGGGTAGAAAACCTAGTGAAGCAGGGTAAAGAGACCCAGCTGATCTTAGTGAGCCCTTTCTATCTCAGTGCTACCAAAGCGAGTTATCAGCTTGAAGCTCCGACGCCAGCGGATGAACCCGCAGGTATAGTCCGCGTCACCTACTCACTCACCCAGGCCCTGAATGACGTCGAACAACATCTGCTGATTACGGCGTTACTACTCTGCCTCTTCTTCGGCGCTGGTTTGTTGTTGGCTCTGTATATCATTCGCCGCCAGATAGTCGCCCCCCTAACCCGCCTCTCCCTGGCCATGGAGCGCGCCGCTGATTTGGGCGATCTCTCTACTCGCATGGTGGTTGAGCGCAACGATGAACTGGGCCAGCTGAGTGAAAATTTCAATCATCTAATGAAGAGTCTGGAGGAGCGGAGCGCTACCCAGCACAAGAGTGACCCCCGCTAGTCTGGCTCCCAACCTTTTTACCATGACACCGGGTTCCGGTCGTTTTTTTGCCGGACGCCCCCATTTGCGAGCTCATCGTGGTTTCCCCCCAGAATTGGGCCCATCTTTTGCTTGAGTCCTGATTCTGGACGGGTAAGATTATGCGATTAAAAAACTGGGCTCTATGTCCGGTCGACTTTAGCTGGAGAACCAAATTTAAATGACGCATGCATCCGTAGCTGATGTGCTCAAGGGCAAGTATGCCGTTGGCACCAGTCTGACAGTAAAGGGCTGGATCCGTACCCGCCGTGACTCTAAAGCCGGGATCTCTTTTCTGGCCATCCATGACGGCTCCTGTTTCAACCCGGTCCAGGCTGTCGTGCCCAATGAGCTGGATAATTACGAAGCGGACGTGCTGCGTCTGACCACAGGCTGTTCGGTCGAAGTAACGGGCAGTGTGGCGGCATCCCAAGGTTCAGGGCAATCTTTCGAACTGCAAGCCAGTGCCGTTAAGGTGATCGGCTGGGTAGATGACCCAGATACTTACCCCATGGCTGCCAAGCGCCACTCCATCGAGTTTTTGCGTGAACAGGCCCACCTTCGCCCTCGCACCAACCTGATGGGAGCCGTGACGCGGGTGCGTAACTGTCTGGCCCAGGCCATTCACCGTTTCTTTCATGAGCAAGGTTTTGCCTGGGTTTCCACGCCTATTATTACCGCGTCTGATTGTGAAGGCGCCGGTGAGATGTTCCGGGTCTCGACCCTGGATATGGAAAACCTGCCTCGCAACGATAAAGGCGGCATCGACTATAGTCAGGACTTCTTCGGTAAAGAAGCCTTCTTGACGGTCTCGGGCCAGCTCAACGCCGAAACCTATGCCTGTGCCCTCTCCAAGGTCTACACCTTCGGTCCCACCTTCCGGGCCGAAAACTCCAATACCAGCCGCCATCTGGCCGAGTTCTGGATGGTCGAACCTGAGGTGGCCTTCGCCGATCTGGCTGACAATGCCCGACTAGCCGAGCAGTTGCTGAAGTATGTATTCCAAGCGGTACTGGATGAACGCCGTGACGATCTGGAGTTTTTTGCCGAGCGGATCGACAAAGAAGCTATCCATCGTCTGGAGCACTTCGTCAGCTCAGACTTTGCCCAAGTCGATTACACCGATGCCATCACCATATTGGAAAACTGCGGTAAGACCTTCGAGTACCCCGTATCCTGGGGCATTGACCTCTCCTCCGAGCACGAGCGTTACCTGGCGGAAGAGCACTTCAAGGCACCCGTGGTAGTCAAAAACTACCCCAAGGATATCAAAGCCTTCTACATGCGCCTCAATGATGACGGCAAGACTGTGGCGGCCATGGATGTCCTGGCCCCCGGCATAGGCGAAATCATTGGTGGCTCCCAGCGTGAAGAGCGGCTGGACGTGCTGGATGCCCGTCTGGCCGAGATGGACCTCAACAAGGAAGATTACTGGTGGTACCGGGATCTGCGTCGCTACGGCTCAGTCCCCCATGCCGGTTTTGGTCTGGGCTTCGAGCGCTTGGTGGTCTACGTCACCGGCATGGCTAACGTCCGCGACGTTATCCCCTTCCCCCGGACACCGCGCACTGCCGAGTTCTAAGCGGCAGCACAGTTGCCCATCACGAAAAAAAGCCAGCATCTGCTGGCTTTTTTTTCCTCTCGGTGGTGAGTCAGCCTGGCGGATGGTCAATAGCGAGCTACTGGTTGGATACCACTGCACGATCCAGCAGATAGCTCATGGTGGCCATCATTCCCAACGCCACCGCGATCAAGGCAATGCCGATCCCTTCGGCTAGCGAGGGGGTATCCCCTAATTGAAGCCAGGCACACAACAAGGCCACGGCAGGGATCGCCAACACATTGAGCCCGGCCGTCCCCGCCGAGAAGCGCGATAACAGGTGCAGCCAAACCAGCCACCCTAATCCGGCTGCGATGCAACCGTTAAATATCAGCACCAGCCAGAAAGTGGCGTGCCAATTCACCGCTGGTTGCTCCACCGCAAACAAAAAGAGATAGAGCGGCACCAACCCCAGCAACAGCTGCCAAAATGTCAGATTAAGGGTGTCCACCTGATGCCGCCCCCGTAACCGCTTAGCAATAATGGCCGATATGGCCCAACAGATACCGGCACCTATGGCCAACAGCTCCCCCACCCAGCTCCCGCCAAGCCAAGGCTCCAGCACACACATTAGCCCCACGAAGGCCAACGACACAGCTGCCCACTGTTGTGGCCTAAGCTGTTCTCGGAGGAAAATGCGCGCCAGCAGCAGGGTCCAAAATGGCATGGTATAGCAAAGGATAGTGACCTTGCCTGTGCCTGCGTTCAGCAGGGCCCAGGTAGAGAGCAAGGTAAATCCAGTCGTTTGAGTCAAACCAAGCCAGAGGGTTGGCCACAGCGGGGGGGGCCGCAGAGAGCCACGCCGCCACAGCAGCAAGAGCCCGAGCGTCAACACAGCGAAACTCAATCGGTATGCAGCCATCTGCAGCGGGGTAGCAAATGCCAGGCCCACTTTACTCGCCACCCAGCTGTATCCCCACACCAGCCAGAGACCAAGGAGCAACACTATATCGCTGAAGGTTTGCTTACTGCTCATCAAGCCAAAGGCTCCAGATTTGAGGTGGCGGTCAAAATGCCTGTTAATGACAAGGGGATCAAGCTGCATTCCGCATAATTGAGTGCTATTAGTTCTATAGAAATTAGCGATTATAACTATCGATTACAAAAAGAGAGATTAAGCGCCTAAATTTCCTAGAGATCAGTGGTCGCTAGCCCGTTATTCCCTCTAGCTTAAGATTGAGTTAAGCCTCCCCCCCTAGAATGATCAGAGTCCCCTAATATGCCCTCATCGGAGAGTTCTGTGTCTGTAAGGCCCCATCCATCCCGTTTTAATTTTCTCTGTTGGCTCGGATGCAGCTACCTGGCATTTGCCCTGCTCAGTCGGCTCGGCTTGATGGTCATGAGTTGGTCTCAGGGTGAGCTCAATCTCCTCGATCTCCTCTATGCCTTCGGCATGGGGACCCTGTTTGATATTGCGGCTCTAAGCTATCTGCTGATCCCCTTTACTCTCTGGCTAGCCTTGACCCCCATGAGCTGGCGAACTCATCGCCTCTGGCGTTATGCCGCCCTCCTGATGCAGAGCCTGGTGGCGTTTTCCCTCTTGCTACAACTGGTATGCGAATGGGTGTTCTGGGCAGAATTCTCCAGTCGCTTTAACTTCATTGCCGTCGACTACCTGGTCTACACCAATGAGGTGATAGGTAACATCAAGCAATCGTATCCAGTGGTGCTCTGGCTCTCCTACTGCGCTCTGCTGGCTCTGCTCTGGGTGGCCGTGACTAACGTTCTGGCAGGCAAAGGCCGTTGGCCCCAACTTCAGGGCCAGCAGCGCTGGCCTGTGCTGATGGTGGTCACCCTACTCTGTACCCTGGTCTCACTGGGCCTGCAAGATGGCGATCGTCAGCTGCGCAAGAATCAATATGCCAATGAGCTGGCCGGGGATGGTCTATTCAGCCTGTTTGCGGCATTCCGGAATAATCAGCTCGATTATCAACGCTTCTATACCACAATGCCGCTGGAACAAGCGGCCGCTATCGTCAAGCAACAGCTCGCCACCCCCGATGCGACCTTCCTCAGTAATGACCCCTTCGACATGCGCCGGAATATTCATCACACCGGCCCGGAAAAACGGTTGAATGTGGTGTTAATTACGGTTGAAAGCCTGTCGGCAAATTACCTCGGCGTATTGGGTAATCAGGAGTCGTTGACCCCTGAGCTGGATCGCCTTGCCGGCCAAGGCATGCTCTTCACCAACCTCTATGCGACTGGCAACCGGACCGTGCGCGGGCTGGAGGCCTTATCACTCGCCGTGCCACCGACACCGGGGCAATCCATAGTGCGTCGGCCGCATAATGACAATCTCTTCACCCTAGGGAGTGTATTCCGGGAGAAGGGCTACCAGACCCATTTCCTCTATGGCGGCTATGGCACCTTCGACAACATGAATGGCTACTTTGAGGGTAACCACTATCAGGTCATGGATCGCCTGGCGCTGAAGAAAGAGCAAATTACCCAAGAAAATGTCTGGGGCGTCGCCGATGAAGACCTCTACAACATGGCGCTGCGCGAATTCGACAGCGAAGCCCGTGCCGGGAAGCCCTTCTTCGCTCATCTGATGACCACCAGCAATCATAGACCCTACAGCTTCCCCGACCAGCGGATTGACTTACCCCAGGGCCAGCGCAACAGTGCGGTCAAGTACACAGACTGGGCCATAGGCCATTTCCTGCGCGAAGCTCAACACAAGCCCTGGGCTCGCGATACGCTGTTTGTGATTGTCGCCGATCACTGCGCCTCCAGCGCAGGAAAAACCTCACTCCCACTGAGCGGCTATCAGATCCCGATGATCATCTGGTCACCCGCCCACATTCAACCGCAAAAAGTGGCACGTCTGGTAAGCCAGATGGATGTGGCCCCCACCCTGCTGGGGCTGCTGAACTTCAACTATGAGTCTCAATTCTTGGGGCAGGATGTGTTCGCCACGGCAAAAGGGCCACAACGTGCCTTTATTGCCACCTATCAGGCCATGGGCTATCTCAAGGAGGGTTATCTGAGTGTGATCACCCCGTTGAAGGCACCGCAGACCAGCCAGGTCGGGCCGATAACCGGAAGCTCGCAACAACATGAGCAAGAAGCCATTGCCTGGTATGAGTATGCCAGCACGGCCTTCAGCCGCGGCTGGATGAAGCAGGCTCAGGATTCTGGGCTAGCCAACCCACAACCGGCTGATGACAACAAGCTGGCGGCTACGCTCAAGCACCCTGCCGACGCGCCAGCCACACCTTGATAGCCTGAATGGAGTCAGGGGTAAACTCCTGTTGCCGAGCCAAAACCTCGGCAACAGGCATCCTCAGGACATATTCAACTTCCTCGGCTTGCAGCGCCAGTTCCCCGTCATATTGGCAACTGTAGAGCCCGCCCCAGACACGACAACGCTCCTCTTCATGGTAAAACGTTCCCCACGTCGTCAGGGGGACATTCCGGATCCCCATCTCCTCATCCAGCTCGCGCAATGCCGAGGGCCCATACGCCTCATCACGTTGCACCACACCGCCACAGCAGGCATCCAGCATACCAGGGCAATAATCCTTACTCAGGGTCCGCCGCTGGATATAAAGATGACCGATTGCATCTTCGATCACTATATAGGTGGCGCGATGACGCAACCCTTCCCGGCGCATACGTGAACGGGGCACCGCCTCGATCACCCTATCCTCGGCATCCACCCAATCAACCCACTCTTCTTGCATCATGCTCTCCCCGCTCTGCTCTGTACTGTCGGTGCGCCACAGGCGACTCCCCATGTCGGGGCGTCCATGCTACCCTGCAGGGCCGGATCACTCTATCTCATTACCCACTCTTACCCCATGTTGTCAGCTCATCGCGTCCAACCATCCCCCATCATCCGCCCCATAGTGGAAACCGATTGGCTCGCCATTCTGGCCCTGCAAGCCGAGGCTTATCACGCCCTGGAGCCAGAGAGTGAGCAGGTACTGCGCTCCAAGTTGCAACTCGGACCTCATACCTGTTTAGTGGCATGCGATAGCGAGCAGGTACTTGGTTACTGTCTGGCTCACCCCTGGTGTAAGTGCGACCCGGCCGGGCTCTATCAGTGCTATTCCACTACGGCAGGTCAGGACACCCTCTATATTCACGACATGGTGGTTGCTCCCAAAGCCAGAGGGCGTGGCATTGCGGAGCAGTTCCTCCGCCAGGTAGAGCAGCATGCCTCGGCTCTTCAAGCCGAACAGTTGAGTCTGGTCGCCGTACAAGGTGCGGAGCGCTACTGGGCTCGCCATGGCTTTATGCCAAGCCGCACCAGCAAAAACCTGCATGAATATGGCAGGCAGGCTATCTATATGCGGCGGGTACTGCAGGCTAACCACACAGACTGACTCAGGCCCATTAACCCTGGGGGGATCCTGATAGCAGCGCCAACTTTTGCGCTTCGCGCTCGGCACGCTTCTGGGCTCGTCGTTTTTGGAAGAAGGCGGAGAGTTGCTGGCTACACTCCTCGGCCAGCACCCCAGCGGTGACGGCTATCTGGTGGTTATGACGGGGATCATTGAGCAGGGGAAATACCGAACGCACGGCGCCTGTCTTGAGATCGCAGGCCCCATAGACGAGACGGGAGATGCGGCCATGCACCAAGGCTCCGGCACACATGGCGCAGGGTTCGAGCGTGACATACAGGGTCGTGTTCACCAACCGATAGTTCTGCAGCCGCTCACCGGCCTGACGTAGCACCATGATCTCGGCATGAGCAGTGGGATCGTGATGGCAGACACTGATGTTCCACCCCTCAGCCACTATCTGTTCATCTTGCACCAACACGGCACCAACGGGTACCTCCCCCAGCGCCTCGGCTCGCGCCGCGAGCCCCATGGCATACCGCATCCACTTCACATCGGCTTCTTCATGTATCTCTTGCATACGCCCTCCCGCTTGGCCGCCATTATGCCTAACTCGCCTTTGTCTGCCTATGCGCCAAAAACTAAAAGGGAAGGCATCAGCCTTCCCTTGGGAGTATTTTTACTGCTTTGTCGCGGCTCGCTTACTTGGCGAGTAGCTCCAGATCCTTGGCAATCACAGATGCCGGCAAGGGGATGTAGCCATCCTTCTCGACTATCTCCTGACCGCTCTTGGAGAGCACCATCTTGATAAACTCAAGCTGCATCGGCTCCAATGGCTTGTTTGGCTGCTTGTTTACATAGACAAACAGGTAGCGCGACAGAGGATAAGTACCCTTGATGGCGTTCTCCTCGGTCGGCTCAACAAAGGTCTTGCCACCGTCTTTGGAGAGCGGCAGAGCACGCACACCCGAAGTCTTGTAACCGATACCTGAATAGCCGATACCATTCAGCGAGGCGCTGACGGACTGCACCACAGAGGCGGAGCCAGGCTGTTCGTTCACGGTATTCTTGAAGTCACCCTTACACAGGGCATGCTCCTTGAAGTAACCGTAAGTACCGGATACCGAGTTACGACCGAACAGTTGCACATCCTTGGACGCCCAATCACCGGTCAGCCCCAGGTCGCCCCAGGTGCTGGTATTGATGGAGCCGCCACACTTCATGGTGCTGGAGAAGGTCTCGTCCAGCTGCAGCATGGTCATGCCCTTCAGCGGGTTATCCTTGTGTACGAAGACGGCCAGGGCGTCGATAGCCACCGGAATAGCGGTTGGCTTGTAACCGTAGCGCTTCTCGAAGGCTTCAATTTCACCTTCTTTCATCTTACGGCTCATAGGGCCAAGTTGCGAGGTGCCTTCGGTCAGAGCTGGAGGGGCAGTAGAAGAGCCAGCCGCTTGAATTTGGATATTTACGTTAGGGTAAACATGCTTAAACTCTTCAGCCCACAGGGTCATCATGTTGGCCAGAGTATCGGAACCAACGGAAGAGAGGTTCCCGGAGATACCAGATACCTTTTGATATTCGGCGATATTAGCATCGACTGCTGCCCAGCTATTGGCTGACAACACGGCAGCCGCAAAACCAACGGCGCTAACCAACTTGTTGAATTTCATTCACTTTCTCCACTAGAACGGAATGTCCTTGTTGTTGACCCGGCAAGTATTACCCGTCGACATGACAAATTTACTAAAATTAAATGACAGTTACATGACAGCGCGACTGTGTTTTTCCCTTGGCACTCAAAGAAAAACGGCGGCCTTGGCCACCGCACCTCCTAGAGTAACCTCCCAGTCGTTATCCCGCGCGCACCACCAAGCGGGCAGGTATGACAAAGCTAAAGCAGCTCCCCTTGCCCAACTCACTCTCCACCTCAAGTTGCGTATCGTGGTGACTGAGCGCATGTTTGACGATAGCCAGACCCAATCCAGCGCCACCCGTCTGGCGGGAGCGCGCGCGATCCACCCGATAAAAGCGCTCGGTCAGCTTGCCCAAATGCTCCTTGGCAATCCCTTCCCCCTCATCGGTGACCGCAAAACGCGCCTTGGCACCGACCCGGTACCACTCGATGCGGATAGTTTTACCTGGCGGGGTATACTTGATGGCGTTGTTGACCAGGTTGGTCAAGGCACTGCGCAACTGCTCGCCATCACCATGGATCTTGAGAGTCGGATCGACGCGGAACTCAAACCTATGTGCCGCATCGCCACTCAAGGCGCGAGCCTCCTGCTCCAACAGCGTCAGCATGGTTGGCACCTCCACGACCCGATTCAGATCGATATCCGGTGCCGCCTCAATACGCGACAACACCAACAGCTGGTTAACCAGGGTATCCATGCGCAGCGTTTGCTCCAGCATCACCCGGTGCATTTTGCTCCACATGACCTCGCTCGGGGCATCCTCAACCATCTCCAGATAGCCCTTGAGTACGGTCAAGGGGGTACGTAACTCGTGAGAGACATTGGCCACGAAATTCTTACGCATCGCATCCAGGCTCTTGAGATGCGTCACATCCCGCACCACCATCATGGATTGATCCTCGGTGTAGGGCATGATGCGAAACTCCAGTATCCGCTCCTCGTTGACTGGCGAGGCAATTTCCAACGGCTCGGCAAACTGCTTGCCCTTCAAATAGGCGACAAAGAGCGGACTCCGGATCAGGTTGCTGATATTTTGTCCGGCATCGTCAGGCCAGCGAAAACCCAATAGCTGCCCGGCCAGACGATTACACCACACGATACTGCCATCATTACGGCAGACCACAGCCGCATCGGGTAGGGCCTCAGCCCCCTCACGAAAGCGCCGGATCACACTGGCCAACTCCCGTCGCCGGACGCGATGACGCTGCTGCAGACGGTAGATGCCATTGAAGATGTACTCCCAGGTGCCAGGCCCCTGCGGCGGTACCAGGCTGCGATCTTTCCACAGCCAGTCCGCTAATTTTTTTTGGTAATAGTAGAGCCAGATCAGATGCAGCAGGGTCGCCACCAGCAAGCAGGCAGCCCAACGGCCACTGATCAGCCCGAGCAGCAGGAAGGGGGGATAAATGACATACAGACTCTTCCTGATGAGTCGGCCCCAGGAATAGGGTTCCAGCATGTTACTCCTCAGACGCGAGTGGAAAAGCGATAACCTGCTCCGCGCACAGTCTGGATCAGGGCATCATGCCCGGCTCCAGCCACCGCCTTGCGTAGGCGACGAATATGGACGTCTACGGTGCGATCTTCAACATAAACATTGGTACCCCAGACATTATTCAGCAACTGTTCACGGCTGTAGACCCGCTCTGGGTGAGTCATGAAAAAATGCAGCAGACGAAATTCGGTCGGGCCCATATCCAGCGGTTGATCCTCAACCGTCACTCGATGAGAAACCGGATCCAGCTTCAAACCCTGGATTTCAATCACCTCCTCGGTGGAGGTCGGCACCGCACGGCGGATCACCGCTTTGAGCCGCGCCGTCAGCTCCTTGGGGGAGAAAGGCTTGGTGATGTAGTCGTCCGCGCCGGCCTCCAGGCCACGCACCTTATCCTCTTCCTCACCACGCGCCGTCAACATTATGATGGGGATCTGCCGGGTCAACTCATCCTGCTTGAGCTGTTTGATGAACTGAATACCCGTACCGCCCGGTAGCATCCAGTCCAACAGGATCAGGTCAGGAAAGGGTTCGCATACCTTGGCCAACCCTTGGTCGAAATCGGCGGCCTCTATCGGCTCAAAGCCCTTCTGCTCCAACACAAAACACAACATTTCGCGGATGGGCGTTTCATCCTCGACCACCAGTACTCTTCTTGACATGGTTGCTAAATCCTTTAAAGACGCTCCGTGTGCTCACTAGCGCCATTATTAGACGGTTTCATGACACTTTTATGATAATGCATTATTTCCTTCACAATCAGGGCACTATCACGCGACTCTCGCCCCCGCCCAACGCCTCGACCCGGATCTGTACGCCAATGCGCTCCACCATGGTTTGAACGTGGGAGATGACACCGATCTGCCGCCCAGCCGCCTGCAACGAGTCCAGACAGGCGATGGCCGTATCCAGGCTATCCGGATCCAACGAGCCAAAGCCCTCATCGATAAACAGTGACTCGACCTGAGTCTGCTTGCTGGAGAGCGAGGCCAATGCCAGCGCCAGCGCCAGGGAGACCAGAAAGCTTTCGCCCCCGGAGAGGGACTCTACCGCCCGCACCTCATCCCCCATATCACGATCCACTACCTGCAACGCCAGATCGGTAGCCGGCACCCGCTCCAACTGATAACGCGGCGCCAGCTCGGCCAGATGTTCATTGGCCACCAGCAACAGACGCTCCAGGGTCAAACTCTGGGCAAAGGTGCGGAACTTGGTGCCGGTGGCCGAACCGATAAGCTCGGCCAAGGCCCCCCACTTATCCGCCTCGGCCTGTTGTTTCAGTAACTCGCTCTGCAGTGTCGCCAGCTGTTTATCCTGCTCCTCGGCCACAATCAATTGCCGCCGCCACTCAAAGATCTGCGGCTCCAACAGCCCTAGCTCCTGCTCACAGGCCGTTGGCCACTCGGCCGTTATACCACTCTCATCTCGGGCGGCCAGGGGGAAGGCCTGCAACGCCTGGAGCTGGTACTCCACTTGCTGGGTCATGGCCTGCTCTCGCTCGCCAAGCCGGGTTTTGCTCTGACTCAGCGCCTCTTCCAGCCCATGCAGCCGCGTCCGCTCCGTCCGCACCCACTCCACTGAGAGGCCCAATAGCCGCTGCAACTCATATTCAGGGATCGCCAACGCCTGTTCATGGCGCAACCAACTGCGCAGCGCTTCGCGCCGTTGGCCCTGAACCTGTTGCTGACGTTGCCGCAGGCTCTCCAGCGAGGCGCCGGCGCTGGCTTTTTGCTCACTACTCTGCTGGCGCTGACGCTGACTCAGTGCCAGCGCATCACGCAACTGCTCCAGTTTTTGCTGCCACTCCTGCTCCACCTCCGCCACGGCACGCCCGGCCAGACACTGCTCGCGCTTGAGGCGCAAGGTGCTGCACTGCTGCTGTAACTGACTGGTCTGTAACTCCCGCTGCTGCCATTGCCGCACTTGCGTTTCCAACTGCGCCTGCCAGGCAGAGAGTTCAGGCTGAGCCTGATGCCAGGCCTGCTCCAGACGTTGCCACGCCTCTTCATGCTGTAAATAGTGTTGGCACTGCTGTTGCCACTGCGTCAAAGCCTCTTCATCGTTAGCCAGCTCCAGCAAACCACGCCACTCTGCCTGCCCCAACTGCTCGCCCAGACTCTGTTCACTCAGTTGTAAGCGCTCGCTCAGATGCGAGATCTGCTGCTCCAGACTCTGCTGCGTGGTCTGCAACTGGGTTTGCTGCAACAGAAGATCCTGCAGATGTCTGTCGGCCCCCTGGCTTTGCAGTTGCAAGGCTTCCACTTGCTGACGCAAGGTCGCGACTTGCCCCTGTAGCTGCTGTTGTCGCTCCCACTCCTCATGCAGCAAGAACCACTGCTGCTGACTCTCCTGCTGCTGAGCGCTCAACGTAGCCAAAAGGGAAAGCCACTCGGCCGCCGCCCCTGGCCACTCGGGCAGACGGCTTTCCCATCCTTCACGCCCGGCTTGCCACTGCAGTGCCAGATGGGCAAAGCGCTCATCCAAATGCGCCAACTGCTGCTGTTGCCGCAACTCGGCCTCACCCAGTTGCTGCTCTTGCACCTGACACTGAGTCAGCGCCTGCTGCCGCTGTTCATAGTGCTCCTGCAAGAAGTGCTGCTGCGCCATCAGCCGCGACACCACCCCCTCGGATTGTGGCTGCTGGTTGGCCCAGGGATGGTGCTCCGAACCACACAGCGGGCAGGCATCCCCCGCCACCAACTGCTCTCGATACTCCTGCAGGCTCTGGCGGGCATGGGTCTGCTGCAGCTCATGGGCCGAAAGCGCCAGCTGCTCACGCAGTTTCTCCAGCTCAGGCTGCCACTCCTGTGCTTGCTGACGTAGCTCGACTCGACGCTGGCTTAACAGCTGTAGCTGTTGCTGCTGCTCATGCTGGTGCCGCTCCAGCAACCCAGCCTGCTCGGCTAGCTCCCGCAGCTGACGCCAACGTTCCACCAAGCCTTGGGCCTGCTGCAGCCGTTGTTGACGCTCCGCCAATTCGGTTAGCGGGTGTTCCGACTCTAACTGCCGCAACTGCTCGACGCGCAACGCCAACTGTTGCCGAGACTCGAGGCTGCCCAGCTCCAGACGCTGGTGAAGCAGCTGTTTATCCTCTTGCTGTGTCTGGATCTGGCGCAGCTCCAGGCGCCACTGCTGTAAACGCCGCCTGTCTTGTAACGCCTCACGCATGGCATTAAACAGGGGTTGCCACTTATGGGCGACCCGGCCTATGGCCGGATGTCGATCCAGCCACTGCTTCAACTCGCCTTTGTGTCGCAGCCGCTCTTGCTGCTTACTCTCGCCCTCTTCCAGGGCCTGGCGTAAGAGCTGGATCTGGCGCTGCAACTCATGTTGCTCGGCGTCCAACTCGCGCCACTGCCGCTCCTTCTGTTGCAGCAGACCATCCAGCTCACGGGCCTCACTCAGCTCGGGTTGCCGCACCCGGATCTCCTGCTCCTGACGCAGCAGCAGTTGCTGTTGAGTATCCAGTTGCTGGCTCCAGTGCTGATCGGCCTGTTGCGCCTCATCCAGCCGACTCTGCAGCAGCGCCATCTCCTGCTCCAATTGATTGAGCTCAAGCTGGGTTCGCGCCAGCTCATCAAACACCGGTCTGGCTACCTGCACCTTCTCCAGCTGCAGCACCTGCTGGCGTGCCTCCTGTTCGCTCTGCCACTGCAGCTCCCGCTCATTGAGATCCTGGCGCGCATCGTGCAACAACAGGGCCAGCTCATGCTCCCGGCTCTGCAGACTCTGCCATTGCCGCCACTGCTCCAGCCACTGCTTGAGGGCCAGCACCCGGGCCTGGGCCATGCCCAGTTCGGCTTGCAGCGCTTGCCGTGCCGCCTCATCCAGCGGCGTCACTCCCTGCAACCGCTCCTGCAGCGACGCCAGCCGCTGCTGCTCCTGCTTGCCTCGCTCGAAGGCGGCAATCGATAGCTCGGAGTAGAGCTCGGTTCCTGTCATGCGCTCCAGCAGGGCCGAGCGATTATCCATACTGGCCTTGAGAAAGGCGGCAAACTCCCCCTGGGGCAGGATCACGGCCCGGCGAAATTGCTCCCAGTTGAGCCCAATCAGCTGATCGATCAGCTCCTGAATATCGCGCTTGTTACCGGTATGCTGTTGCTGGCTGGTAAGACAGGTGAGCGTGCGCTCCTGTTTCTGATACTTGCCATCGGTGCGTTGTCGCGCCCGGCGCACCTGCCAGCGGGCGCGCCACTGCTGACCATCGGCGGCCAGAAAGTCCACTTCGGCAAAGCCACTGGCCTGGCCGCGGCTCAATACATGGCGCACATCGTTGGCCTTCAGGCGATCCACCTCATCGGCCCGACCTATCTCGGCCTGCTGCTTCTTGTTGGCCGGGAAACGCGCCATCTGATCAAACAGGGCCAGACAGATGGCATCCAGCAAGGTGCTCTTCCCCGCCCCCGTGTTGCCTGTGATGGCAAAAAGGCCGGCGTTGCCCAAGGTCCCTTGGCTAAAATCGATCGCAAATGGACGCGTGAGGCTGGCCAGATTCTCACCCCGAATTGCCAGAATTCTCATGCCTCGCCCTCCTGCCGTTGCGTCACTAATTCGTTAAACGCCAGCTCAAGCTCCTGGCTGGGCTCAGAGGCATGCTGCCGGGCATAGCAGAGCCGGAAGACCTGCTCCGGCGTGAGTTCATCCAGTTGGCGATGGGCCTGGCTATCCGCCATGGCCTGCCCATGGCCTGTGTATTGGGTGCTGATCCGGGCCAGCCGCAGTGGCTTGTCGGCTAACGCCGCCAGGATCTTCTCCCGCACCCTGGCTTCGGGTTTATCCAGCAGCAAACGCACCTCCAGATACGGGCGCTGCGCTGTGGGCCGCTCAGGCAAACTCAGGGCATGCAGTTGGGCAACCACCTCATCCAGCGGGGCGGCCTCGGCGGGCAGCCGCAGCATATCCACCACCCGAGGCACTGCATGTCGCGCCAGGAGCGTCACCTCGGCGCCTTGCAGTGCTAACTCCAGAACCTGGTGATGGTAATCAGCCTCGGCCAGTGACAAAGGCAGGGGTGAACCCGAGTAGTGAATATGCTGAGCCGGGCTCTGGGCCAGATGCAAATGCCCCAGCGCCACGTGATCGGCGCCGGTGAAGATATCCAGCGGCAGGGCATGTTGATTGCCGCCAAGCACCTTGCGCTCCGAGAGTTGGGATAACTCCCCCTTGACCAGGTAGGCATGGCCCAGCGCTATCACCGCCTGCTCAGGTGTGCGTCTGGCCTCTATGGCCGCCAGAACCTCACGATAAAGAGCTCGCACCCCGGCCACCAAGCGATCCCCCTCCTCGTCTTGCTCCTCCCAGCGCAGATCGGCACTGCGCAGGTAGGGCACGGCCGCACACCAGGCCTGGATGGTGCCTTGTTTGTCTTTCAACGGCACAATCAACCGCTCCACATCCAGGGCGCCATCGGCATGCCGGGAGATAGCCCCCACCAGATGCAGCTCAAACGCCTTGAGCAGTTCATGAGGGGCATCCAGCTTGGAGGGTGAATCGTGGTTGCCCCCGATCACCACCACATTCAGGTGGGGCACCTCAGCGCGCAGCCGAGCGAGAAAACGGTAAAACAGTTGCCAGCTGGCTGCCGAGGGATTGGCGGTATCGAATACGTCCCCGGCCACCAGCAAGCCATCGATCTGACGCACCCGAATGAGTTCACTCAACCAATCGAGGAAACAACCCTGCTCGAAACTTCGATCATGGCCATGCAGATGATGGCCAAGATGCCAATCCGCGGTATGCAGCAGTCTCATAATGTGTCCGTCTTTGTGGAAGGCTCGGCCTGCGAGGGCGCAGACCTGTAGCAACATGGAGTTTTTTGCCTAGTTTTTCAAGGCTTACGATACTCCATCAGGTATTCATCGCAGCCGGTTTGCGCCTCTTTGAGTTCACGCACCGGGCGAAAACCATGTTTTTGATAGAAGCGAACCGCTTCGTCATTGCGGATACAAACGTGCAGATAGAGAAAGAGGTGATTCTGCTGAGCCAGCCCCATCAGCATGGAGCCGATACCCGCGCCCTGGAACTCAGGATGCACATAGAGCGCCAGCAGCTCCTCATCCTTGATCGCCATGAAACCCACCACTGAGTGCTCATTGAGGGAGGAGGTGTCCGCCACCGGCGAACGCTCAATCTCAAAAGCCAGGGGTTCAACCACCCAGATTTCCGCCCCATCCTGCAGACGGCGGCGCATCGCCTCCTGCCGCGGCCACCACATGGCGGCAGGCAGAAGATCATGGGCATGCAGAGTCGCTTGCATCCATATCTCCAGCAGGCGCGGCATGTCCTCATCGACGCAGGGGCGGATCAACATGGTGGTTCTCCTCGTGGCTTAGGCCAAGTATAAAACTCGTCCACGCGCACCGATGGCCCTAGCCCGGAGCCTGTGAGCCATCTCAGTCTTTTTTCGGTGGAAATGCCGTGAGGGTCACAAAGCTGATAGACTGCTGCCATTTTTCGCCGATCACCGAGGTCTGCATGTGGTTTAAGAATCTGCAACTCTACCGTTTCACTCGTCCCTTTGAGCACAGTGCCGATGCGCTGGAGAAGATGCTCGAAACCGTGCTGTTCACCCCCTGTGGCAGCCAGGATATGAGCAAATTTGGCTGGGTCTCGCCGCTGGGCAAGGGCACGGAAGCCCTGGTGCATGAGGCAGCAGGACAGCTGCTGCTCTGTGCCCGCAAGGAAGATAAGATGCTGCCGAGCAGCGTGGTCAAGGACATGCTGGAGGAGAAGGTGGAAGCCCTCGAAGCCGAGCAGGGCCGCGCGCTGAAGAAGAAGGAGAAGGAGGCGTTAAAGGATGAGATCTTGATGACCCTGCTGCCGCGCGCCTTCACCCGCCACAGCCAGACCTTCTTGTGGATCAACCCGGCCGATGGCTATATCGCCGTCGATGCGGGCTCAGTGAAGAAGGCCGACGATGTGCTGGCGCTGCTGCGCAAGTGTACCGGCTCCCTGCCCGTGGTGCCGGTGGCGCTGAAGAATCCGCCCGAGATCACCATGACCGAATGGCTAAACGGCACCACGCCGCCGGCCGGTTTCACCCTGGGTGACGAGGTGGAGCTGCGCAGTGCCCTGGAGCATGGCGGCATCATCCGCGCCAAGGAGCAGGATCTGCTAAGCGAAGAGATGAGGGCGCACCTGCTGGCCGACAAGCTGGTGACCAAGCTGGCGCTGGAGTGGGCTGAGACGGTGAGCTTTGTGCTGGGCGATGATATGGGCATCAAGCGGCTGAAATTCAGCGAAGAGCTGCGTGAGCAGAACGACGATGTGGTCTCCGAAGAGCGCGCCGCCCGCCTGGACGCCGACTTCGCCCTGATGACCGGCGAGCTGGCCCGCTTTATCCCGGATCTGATCGCCGCCTTAGGTGGCGAGAACGAGCAATAAGCCCGACTCGATATCCGCTATTACACCCTTCGCCGGGAGTCCTGCTCCCGGCGAAATTTTTGGTTCAAAGAAAGCACCCGCCTGTAGGTTGGGCTGAGTTGAGCGAAGCCCAACAATTACCGAGCACGAACGCTGAACCTATAGGAGCAAGCTAAGCTCGTCATAAGCATGCCGCGTACGCTTTGGAGTGACCTCAGACTTCGTTTGCCCCAAGCCTAACCCTCAGTTCACTCCGAACTCAATTATCCGTTCACCCTGAGCTTGTCGAAGGGGCGTCAATCTCGATCTGCCGAGTTGATTTTATTGGGCCATTTCCAAGCCGATAATTGAATATGTCGTTGAGATAAGGACCGTAGGGGCGATTAGCGAAGCGTAATCGCCCGCATGGCAATTTTTCGATGCATCATATCAATGAGCGATCGATCAACATAAACTGCCTGAGTTCTCGCTCTTGTCTCATGACATACAAGATGAAAACCGTGTCGTTTTCAAACTTATAAAATATGCGACATGGGTTCAGGATGATTTCCCGATAATGGAGATGCTCTATTTCAGGTGGTTTTCGACCAGACTCGGGGTGTCCGGATAGACGCTCAACAGTGGTAAAAACTGCATCAACCAGTTTTTTTGCTGCGGGTAGATTGCTGATGGCTATGTATTCGGCTATTTGATTCAAATCAACCAGGGCATTTTCAGTCCAGATCACTTCAGCCATTTTTGCATTTTCTCTTTGGCGTCAGAGTGAGAAAAAGTTTTTCCTTCCCGAATATCCGTTTCACCTTTAGCCAGACCTTCCAGGATCTGCATGCGTTGTTGCATCAGCTCATAGTCAGCAACATCAACGAGATAAGCGGAAGGAAGACCATGCTCAGTGATCAGTATAGGCTCTTTGTTTTCATGTAAATCTGCAAGGATCTTGGTCGCTTGCCGTTTCAGTGAGGTAACGAGTTCGACTCTCATAACAGGCTCTCTGGGATAGTGAGTGCCACTATAGTAGCACTCACTATCCCGTGGCGAAAGTTGATTTAATCACCTACGGAGCTGTGCCGCTCAATACGGTGGACGGAATGCATCGAGCAGGCGTACTGCCGACATCGCCCTGATGACCGGCAAACTCGCCCGCTTTATCCCGGATCTTATCGCCGCCCTAGGTGGCGAGAACGAGCAATAAGGCCACGCCACACCGCCGGGAGGACAACTTCCGGTGGTTCCCCCCGCCCTAGCCCGCTATTCATCAATGATCGTAGTACCGCACTGCTCGCAGATCAGATGGCGGTTAAAATCATCCATCGCCGCCAGAAAGGTTCCCACACACCAGCTTTTGATGAAGCCGGCGATGAACTCTTTTATTTTCCGATGCTTTGAATTTTCAAATGAGCTTTTCTTGCGGATCAGCAATAAAATATGCGTTGTTTCTTTGCGACAGTTTTTACAAAAATGAACTTCAGTTTGTGTAGACATCAGGGTTATCCAACCGAGTGACAATCAATTTATAGGGCCGTAGGGGCGATTAGCGAAGCGTAATCGCCCGCATGTTAAGCATAAGGTTGCTGGCGAATAAACTCGTCGCCACACCAATGTGTTGGATATATTCCATCAGCAACATACCGCTGAAAGGAAGAATAAGGCCAATCTTTGACGTTGGACACCAGACCATGTTTTAGCGGATTGATATGAATATAATCCAGATGGCGCTGGTAATCGGCTTTTTACTCTCTGATAGTTGGCCATATCTATTTCCGATTTTCGGGTTGGCTACTCCATGCGTTCGATTACGCTTCGCTAATCACCTACGAAGTTAGCGGCTAAGCTCCCGCAACCGCGCTAAATAGGGCATAACAAATTCAGTGAGCTTTGTTGCTGCGGTAAGCCACCGCATAT
>NZ_JBVAYF010000007.1:0-204769 GCF_055413345.1 Pseudaeromonas sp. HNCC25DJ180 | reverse complement strand
AACCCCCCATCATTAATAATGAATTTCTGTCGGCTTATGGTTTCAGCAACAGCGGATTTCAAATGCCTTGATGCGCCTTGCCCTGGTGCAATACCTGCTCGCAGCGTGCAGGCAAGGCGGGTAGGGGGGCGGGGCGTGACTTGCTACTCACCTCGGTCGGCCCATCAAACCAACTCATCAGTTCACTGCCGCAGCCATCACTTAGCGGCAGGGGTTTCTGCGGCTTGCAGTCACTGGCTTTGGCCGGGCAGCTCAGGCGCACATGCAGGTGGGCTCGATGCCCAAACCAGGGGCGGATGCGCCTGAGCCAGCTACGCTCGCCTTGCACCTGCTGGCACAGCGCCAGCTTGATGGCGGGGTGCACAAAGATGCGCTCGACCCGTGAGTCGGTGGCCGCGAGCTTAAGCAGGCTGGCATGCTCTGAGGTGAACGCCGAGCTGACTTGGCGATTACTCTGGCTGACCATATCCAGGGGAGTGGGTTCACGCAGGGCGGCGTTTGAGAGCTTAGGCTTAGCAAAACGGAACCAGATATCGACATCCAGACCGTTCTGATGGCTGCGGTGGCCTGAGGTGAAGGGACCGCCCCGCGCCATGGCCATGTCACCGATCAGCAGAGGGGGTAAGCCTTGAGCCTGACTGCGGCGAGTCAAATCCTTCAGGTAACTGATCAGTATGGGGTGGCCATAGCGACGTTGCTGTTGCGGGCGCAACAGTTGGTAGTATCCCTGAGTGGGTAATGCCTCGGCACCTTGTAGACAGCCTGCACTGTAACTGCCTATGGGCTGGGCTGGGCCGTTTGTTGGGCCCGGGACCCAAGGCCAGGGGTTGGCCAGGGTTGCCATCAATAACCAGGTCACCATCTATTACTGCTCCTTCTTCTTCAGCTCTGACACAGGGTCGGCAGGAATTTTACGCGAGTTCCACTCTGGCCACTCTAACATGTACAGAGCCGTCTGATCCTGTTGCAAACCAAGAAGACGTTGGGGGAGGTGGGGCGGGTTGCGCGAAAGTGGTGTAAAAATGCGGCGGGGAGGCCCCCGCCGCTGGGTTTAGTTAGCCAATTGGTAGCTGTTGACCATGGACTCCATTGCCTGAGCCTCTTCGCGCAGGCTGTTGCTGGCTTGTTCCTGCTCTTTGACCACCTGCTCTGTCACTTCAACGGCATCCCGGATCACCACCAGGGTATCGGTGACTTGGGTGGCAACTATGCTCTGCTCTTCGGCTGCCGAGGCAATCATCTCACCTCGTTGCGCCTGCAGATTAGTTTGCTGGGCTATGGCCACAAACTCGGCATTGGCGGCGCTGGCATCATCCATGGCGAGCTGGGCATGTTCCACACTGGTGTTCATCAGGCTAACGGCTTGGCGGGTGCCTTGCTGCAGGCTGGTGATCATCAAATCGATCTCATGCGTCGCCTGTTGGGTCCGTTTGGCCAGTTGGCGGACTTCATCGGCGACAACGGCAAAACCACGGCCTTGATCACCGGCCCGGGCGGCTTCTATCGCCGCATTGAGCGCAAGCAGGTTGGTCTGCTCCGAGATGCTGTTGATGGTACTGACTACACTGCTGATCTCACCTACGCGTCGTTCAACGGTATTGACCGAGTCGGCGCTGGTGGCCAGGTTATCGAACAGTTGCTGTATGGTTTTGATGCTGGCGGCAATTTGTTTGACGCCACGAGCGGCCATCTTGTCGGTCAGCTGATTATCATCTGAGCTTTGATGCGCATTGTGGGCCACATCGCGGATGGTGGTGGCCATCTCCTCCATGGAGGTTGCCAATGAGTCGAGACGTTCGCGCTGATCTTGCACCGAATGGGTGACCTGCCGCATGCCATTGTTCATCTGGGTGGTGGTGGCCGAGAGGGTGGTGGCGGAGTCGCGCTGGCGCAGCAGTAATTGGCTGAGGTTACTGCGAGTGTGTTCCAGGGCCTGGTTGATCTGGGAGAACTCATCACTACCAATGCCCTGGATGTGAACACTGAGATTTCGCTCGGCGATCTGCTGCAACACATTCAGGGCGCGAGAGACCTGAGAGTGTATGGTTTTGCTAATCATGCGCACGAACATCCCCAGCAGCAGCAGGGTCAGAAACAGGGTCAGCCCTGAGTGCTTGATATAGCTAATGAAGGCGGTGTCGGCGGCGTCCATATAGACCCCAGACATCAGTAAGTAATCACCGATAGGGATGACATAGACTGCTTTGAGTATCTGGGTTGAGGTTCCGGGTTTGACATAGGGGTAATGAATGAGCTCTGGACTACCCTGGCGACCGATACGGGCGAAGGCATCGTTGACTACTTCTCCTGTTTCTAAAATTTTCACCGGGTCGAGGAACCCCCCCTCACGACTGGCGTTGGGCGGGTAGACCTGCAGGCGACCTTGTTTGTCGGCCAGGAAAAAATAACCGGAACTGTTTTCCCCCCAACGACTATGGTTCAGCAGCGTCTTGCTGGTGGTCAGGAATGTCTCAGGAGCACGCGCCAATTCATTACTCAGGAGGCTGTGCATCCCCTGAACTTGAGCGATCAACCCCTCATCTATGCTGCCACGAATGGCATCCCGAGTATTAAAGGCACTAAACAGGTTGCTCAGTAGGGTGCAGAGCATGACTATGGTTAACAACCAGCCCATCTTGCCGCTAAACGAAAGGCGTGAACTCAGGCGCAATAGCCAGGAGGCATGGGGGGGATGCCGGTTGTCGCGATGAACCAGGAGTTGCGATGTGTCCATAAAATCCTCCAATTAAACTTGGGGTAAACATATAAGAATAAATAAGCTGAGCCGGAGCTTAAAAAATAAGAAACAGATCACTGGGATGCATCAGCGCTGCACTGTGTGCCGCGATACGGCCTTAAACCGAGCCAGCAGGTGTTGGACATGGATTTTATCGATAGCGGTACTTTATTTGACTGAATGTGCGGAATGTGTGACTCAAGTCAATCATTACTTTTTCTAATGAGTGCGGAGAAAAAAGGTCGTTTGTGAGGCAATCTATCACTGCCTATGCTTGTTCTATACCAAGCGCGGAGCATGCATCATGGCCATTCAAATGAACTCTACTCACCCGACAACGCAACTTCATTCTCATTTCTCCTTGTTCGAACGTAGTAAGAGTGTTTTTTTAGCCTGGCTGGAGCGAGCCAGGACGCGCCGTGAGCTTGCTGAATTGCCTCCTTATCTCTTAAAAGACATCGGTCTGACTGAAGCTGATCGCTACATTGAAACCAATAAACCATTTTGGCGTGACTAAGTTGGCTTCACTCCAGTGAGGCGGCGCTTGCTGTCGCCTCACCTGGATTCCTTTCTGTGCTGAGCTACTCCTGATAAGTCTCACAACCAGTTCATCTGTGAGGCTGTTTTGGTCTCCCCCCTACCGCTATCTCCCCACTGCTCAACTCTTGGTATCAGATCAAGACCGCTAACATTTCATACTCGGTATGAGAGTCCTGACGACTTGCGTGACCATGATTACAGCAACGAGTTGGCTTATGGTGAGCGATTACGATTAACCACACTTTAAACGAAAGAAAACGCGCTTATTGACCTCGTGGTAGTGGGGTTTATAGTTAGATTGTATGTTTGTTTTTTGAAAGTGCTCGTTTTCGCTCATTATGAGGTGGTTATGCATTCGTTAGCTCAACGCAATCGGGTGAAATGGGGTAGTGCGCTGCGCGATGCCTGTTTTACCGAGCCCTATTCCTGGCATCGGCTATCCCGTGATCTGATCGCGGGGGTTACGGTTGGCATTATTGCCATACCGTTGGCGATGGCGCTGGCCATTGCCAGTGGGGTGCCGCCACAGCATGGTTTATATACCGCTGTGATAGCCGGGCTGGCGATTGCTATCAGCGGTGGTTCGCGCTTCAGTGTCTCAGGCCCTACTGCCGCCTTCGTGGTCATTCTCTTCCCTGTTTCCCAGCAGTTCGGCCTGGCGGGTTTATTGGTCGCGACACTGTTTTCTGGGGGGATTTTGACGTTGATGGCCGTCGGACGTTTGGGGCGATTGATCGGCTATATTCCACTGCAGGTGACGTTGGGGTTCACCATGGGGATTGGCATAGTGATTGCCGTCCTGCAGCTCAAAGACTTCTTTGGCCTGGATATTGCTGAAATGCCGGAAAAGTTCCACCAGAAGATTCAAGTGCTTGGTGCTGCTCTCCCTACTCTGCATTGGGGGGACACGCTGGTGGGGTGCGTGACACTCTTTACCTTGATCCTATGGCCCAGGCTGAAACTCCGGTTACCAGGGCACCTGCCTGCTGTACTGATTGGTATGGCGGTGGCGGCTTTGCTGGGGTTAACCGGGGAGGAGGTGGCCACCATTGGCAGCCGCTTTACTTACCTGTTGCCAGATGGCCAGCTTGGGCATGGCATTCCCTCTTTGTTGCCCGCCTTTGTGTTGCCCTGGAACTTGCCTGGCCCGGGTGGTGAACCCGTGGTCTGGAGTTTAGCCACGATAGAAAAGCTGCTGGTGGCGGCGTTCTCTATGGCTATGTTGGGAGCGATCGAATCTTTGTTATGTGCCGTGGTATTGGATGGCATGACAGGTAAAAAACACCACTCCAATGGTGAGCTGTTGGGGCAGGGGATTGGCAACCTCATCGCCCCCTTCTTCGGCGGGATCACGGCCACTGCCGCCATAGCTCGCTCGGCGGCCAATGTGCGCGCCGGGGCCAGTTCGCCGGTAGCGGCAATCATTCATGCCCTGGTGGTGTTGCTAGCGATTGTACTTTTGGCCCCTTGGCTCTCTTGGTTGCCGCTATCCGCCATGGCGGCTTTGTTGTTGATGGTGGCCTGGAACATGAGCGAGGCGCATAAGGTGTGGCAATTGCTGCGCAAAGCCCCCAAGAGCGATGTACTGGTCATGCTGATCTGCATTGCCTTGACCGTGTTGTTTGACATGGTGGTGGCCATTACGTTCGGGATTGTGCTGGCTTCTTTGCTATTTATGCGTGAGATGTCGAAGATGACGGTGATCTCCGATCTGGCTAGTCACAAAAGGTGGAGCCAGCTAGTGCCCGATGATTGGTTGGTCTTGAAGATCACCGGGCCCCTATTCTTTGCCGCCGCCGAGCATATCTTTGCCGACCTACAGGGGCGACTGCAGGGAAAGAAGGGGTTGGTACTGATGTTAGATGGTGTTTCTGTGCTGGATGCGGGTGGTTTAGCCGGGTTTGAGCACTTTTGCGATGACCTGCTCAAGGCCGAGATTCAGTTATTGGTAGCTGAGGTGCAGTTTCAGCCACTGCGTACCTTGGCGCGCGCCAACTTTCAACCAGTGCCAGGCAAGATAGAGTTCACCTCGACTCTGGAAGAGGCTATGGAGCAGATTGCTACCCCAGCCAAGTAATATATTGCTGATATTGCAAGCAATCAGCGGCCGAACCGGAAAAATCCCTTGACCAGGCCAGGGGATTCTTCTAAATTGCGCCGGTCCTCACGGCAAGGCCGCAGAGCGATAAGATCCACTGTTACAAACATGGATCAAAAAGGTGACGAACTCACGCCTTAAACAAGAGTTCAAAAAAACGGTGAGGTGTCCGAGTGGCTGCCCAGTCTGCGAAGCAGACGATAAGAAGAGCACGCAAGGCGTGCGATGCAGCCACCAAGCACAACATTGGAATAGAGGTGACGAACTCACGCCTTAAACAAGAGTTCAAAAAACGGTGAGGTGTCCGAGTGGCTGCCCAGTCTGCGAAGCAGACGATAAGAAGAGCACGCAAAGCGTGCGACGCAGCCACCAAGCACAGCACTGGAATAGAGGTGATGAACTCACGCCTTAAACAAGAGTTCAAAAAACGGTGAGGTGTCCGAGTGGCTGCCCAGTCTGCGAAGCAGACGATAAGAAGAGCACGCAAGGCGTGCGACGCAGCCACCAAGCACAGCACTGGAAAACAGGTGATGAACTCACGCCTTAAACAAGAGTTCAAAAAACGGTGAGGTGTCCGAGTGGCTGAAGGAGCACGCCTGGAAAGTGTGTATACGGCAACGTATCGAGGGTTCGAATCCCTCCCTCACCGCCATCTAATTTAAGAATCAACCCTATGATTTTCATAGGGTTTTTTGCTTTTTGAGGCCTACGTGAATTCCGCTGGATCATTGAGGTGGAACAACATGTATTTGAGCAAAAATTCAGCAGGCACATACTACACTCGCATCATTCTCCCTAAGCCGCTTCGTGACAAAGGATTTCCACTTGCCATACGTACCTCGCTTGAAATTAAAGAGCGCATTACAGCTATAATTCACAACTTTTAATTTCGAGCTATAGAACATGTTACAAGAAATTACGCCAGCGCTTTGGCACTGGCGTTTTTGATGAGATGGTCACCGATGCGATGGGGGGATAATCAATCAAAGTCCAAGAACAACCGCCTCACAGGTATCCGTGATTACTTTGCTTTTTCAACGTGTGTATCATTTTGTGATGACAAAATTTTTATTTTTTCGCCCTTGGAAAAAGCTATTTCTGGCTTATTTTCCTGAGTGATGGAAACTAGCTTCCCGGCATCAGTCTTGATTGTCAACTCTACCATCTGCTTTGTGGCTGCGCTGGCTGTCGCAGAGGCGGCTGCAGCCTGCCGTTGACGGGATGCTCTAGCCCCTGCCATAGCCCCAACTGCGGTAGCTACATCCTGGCCATCGCCACCGCCAAATTGGTGACCAATGGCACCCCCTATTGCCGCACCTCCAGCGGTTCGCAATGGCTGGTTTGTCTTTGTACTAGTCGTTCCTGTGTTTTGTGTGAAAGTTCGGATTTCTTGAATTACACCATATTGAATTTCTTGCACAGTCCCCGCGATTCCTGATCCTATAACTGCAAAGGATAGCAGTGTAGATGCAATTAATTTATTCATCATGTATACCTCTATAATATTTAATATCAGCATCCTATAAATGGTTCGCTGAAAAACCATTGAAGATGTCAGTTTACAGTTAAAATTATTTAGTTAAGCATTGGCTTCCCTAAGTAAAAAAACAGACTGCTGTGATTATTCTCTGCTAGTCCCCAACCCAAGTAAAGAGGTCCAAGCGGGGTGTTCGCGCCCACAAAAAGGCTTCCTGCGGCTATAGGTTCAGAACCAAATGAGGACAGCTTTTCCCAAGTACCACCATACTCCAGTGATGAACCTATATAGCAAGAAAAAAATGGCATCATGCGGAAATGACGGTAATAGATAGCCCCCAACATCCCAGTCTGTTGACCGCTTAGCGACTCATCTACATACCCAGATAGTTTTAAAAAACCGCCAAATCGATATTGGTTTTGAATTGGAGCCGTACCATTGGTAGTCATGTTGGTTTGTCCAATTAGACCTATGATGTTGCTATTGTCCACTTGGAAAAAATGACTACCTCTCCAGTTGAGTTGATCGAAGTCGCTATCACTTCCTATTTCCTGGGCCGCTCTGGAATACTCTACTGAAGATAACCAGCCAGAAGATGGGAAATTCAAGTTGTCAAGATGATCCGCCATTGGCCTGATATAAATTCTTGCAGTTTTATAACCAAATGATGAAGTATCTGGAGAGCCTGTAACAACATCTGCATGCCCTGTTTGGATACGGTATCCAGCTCGGAGTTCACCAAAGCTATCAAATTCATGGCCTGCTGCTGTGTCCATTTTGGTTTCAGTAATTTGATACTCTGTGATTTTTTGTTCTTGTTCATACTGGCTGATATCAAAGGAGCCATATTTAAGTGTCCCATCGAAGAAATTATGGTTGTATACATCCAGGGGCTGGTACCACTCGAGTGTAATACTTGGATCAGCGCCAAGTTGTAGTACACCTCTTAACTCACCAGAGAGCTTATTTATTGCCGTCCTTTGATAGGCAAGCATGAAGTTATAACTGTCGTCTTGTGATATTGCATTCGATAGTTCAATACCTAATTGTAAATAGTTAGGGCCCCAATCCCGTTTTTTGGCCTTAACTTCCAGACCTGTTTTTCCATGCTCCTGAACTAGATCATAACCAACAGTTTGATAAATTTCTTGGCCGTATAGCGTGGAAATGTCTCGTTCCAGTTGTTTGCGGTTTAGTGGTTGTCCTAAAGGTTGTGAAATATGACTGGCTATAACATCATCGCTGATGGAAGAATCATTTTTTATGCGAACAAACTCAATCACAGGATCTATTTGTTGATGTGGTGATTTTGATAATCTTCTGCTTGTCAGATAGCGATCATATTCTTGAGGTGATAATGATAATAGGGATAATTTTTGACGTAATGCCAAAGCTGAGGTATATCCCTTACCTATAGCTTGTGGTGATTTATTGAAATCTGCGCTTGTTATATCACCAAGGTCGGGAATAATGAGAATGTCTTCTTTTTTCAGTGTCGCGATCTGTTGTTCTGCATTGGTCCGCGTCATGATTGAAGTCATTTGAGCAGTAATAGTAAACATATCCTTTACCTGCTCTGCTGGAATATATGGTGAACTGATGTCTACGGCAATAACAATATCTGCACCCATATCACGAGCGATATCAATTGGTAAATTATCAGTTAAGCCACCATCAACGAGTAAATTATTCGAGTGAGGTACAGCAGCGAAGGCTCCTGGAACTGCCATACTTGCCCGCATTGCTGTAGCAAGATCACCGTCGGATAGTACTACTTTTTGTCCATTCCCGATGTTGGTAGCTATGGCTCTATAAGGGATTGATAACTTATCAAAATCGGTAATGGTAGAGACGGGAAGGGTTAATGCTCGCAAAGCAAGATCAAATTTTTGACCTTGAATTGCTCCTGTAGGGAATTTCACCTCGCCTGTATCGGATATACCGGGTTTGGCATCAATTACATAGTAGCGGTCATCGCTTTTTCGACGTAAAGAGCGCTCTTCTCGAGGAGGACTATCATCAAATATATTATCCCAATCCATATGGGCGAGGTCCTGCTCAATTTCAGCTGAACGTTTTCCCGATGCATACAAGCCCCCAATTATTGAGCCCATACTTGTTCCGGCAATACAATCAATTGGAACTCTAAGCTCCTCCAGCAACTTTAATACGCCAACATGAGCAGCACCTCTGGCGCCACCACCACTCAGCGCTAAACATATTTTTTGGCGCTGTGGAGAGGAATTTACTGCTACATCATGACCTTCCTCAATGGATAGAGCGAAGCTCGACCACAGGAAAGAGCATAAAATGGAAATTTTGAATATAGTCACATTGCAGTGAGGAACTAAAGATCTATTGTCCATAACAGAATCGCTCCTAATCTTGCGCCCAGTTTGCACTCTATGATTTTGTCATTATTTTTTGTGTCGATAGGTTGATGACACGCTTTTATAATTGTAGCCCTAACATCTGAATGTTTCGAGATGTATACATATTATCTCATTGCCACACTGGTGCTGATATCGGATTTCCGCAAAAAGCATGATCTGAAATATAGGAAAATTATTTAAATGATTTTTGTTGCACATTATTTATATCAATCCAACAAAAATATGGAATGTTATGAAGCCCATCATCACTAAAGCGAATATGCTTATTTGAATCGAAATGTTCCAAGGTCTGTTGAAACCTGTTTTTCTGAAGGTTTGCTTTGAATAGAATTTTATTACGTTAAAGATGAAGGCTATTTTTACCAGTCCCTTGAGGGACTGGTATGTCTTAGTTGTTATGAAAGGGCTCTAATGCCGGGAGTAATGGCCAGCGATTCGCCTGTCGTCTCTTTGTCGGTTCGGCAAGACAGTGCCGTGTGCCAGGATGTTCGATGCTGATGGCAATGCGGGCGTCCGCTCCGGAACTGACTTGTTGTCATTTCATGCTGTTCCCACTACTCGCCATTACTTATTCTCAATTAACATTAAAATGTCACGCCTGCCTGGTGGCCTGGATTGAGTTTTTTCAAGATGGCAGATCGATCCTGCAACACCTTGCCGTAAAAGGTTTTAAGGCCCGGGCAGAGATAATTCAGTCCAATCTCACCGGTTGGGGTTTTCACAAAACGGTTTTTAGGACACTCCCCCCAGCACAGTGTCAGGTAAGGGCAGGTTTGGCAGTAGTGGGGGAGCGATTTGTGTTTGGCATATCCAAACGCTTTCTGGCGCTCGGAAAAAGCCATGTCTCCTTCATGGATCTGCCGAATATTGCCAAGACGATATTCCGGGTAGACAAAGTGATCGCAACTATAGACATCACCGTTGTGCTCGATGGCCAGGGCCTTACCACAGATCTGTCCGCTGACACATTTTTGTGCTCCTTGCCCCAGCATTTGGCTAATTACGTTTTCAAACTGATCCACAAAGACCCGCCCAAAATCGCGTCTCAACCAGATTTCCCAGACCCTAATCAGAAAAGTACCCCAATCCTCAGGGTCAACCGACCAATCTGTGACTATCGAGTCTGGTTGTCCCGGTTTGGCCTGTGCTGTTCCGCTGGTCGGTAGCGTCTCTGGATCCCAGTGCCCGGGGGCGACATGGTGAAAATGGTGCGGCTCTACAGCGGGGAGAAACTGGATGATGTGGGGGCGCACTTCGTCGCGCAGAAAACGGTACACATCCAGAGGGCGACGCGCATTTTGCCTGTTGACCACGCACAGTGCGTTGAAACGGATTTTGTACCTGTGCAGCAAGGTGACGGCGGCCATGACGCGATCGAATGTCGGCTTACCGCCTTTGCTGTAACGATAGAGGTTGTGCAATTCCGCCGGGCCATCGATGGAAAGCCCGACTATGAATCTGTTCTGCTTTAAAAACTCGCACCACGCTTCGTCCAGCAGTGCACCGTTGGTCTGCAGGTCGTTTTCGACAGTTTGACCCGGTCGGGCATGACGGGTTTGTAACTCAACGACACGACGGAAAAAATCCAGCCCCATCAGGGTTGGTTCCCCGCCTTGCCAGGTGAATATGGCTGTCGGCCCTGTCTGGGCCGCCAGGTATTGGCGGATATGAGCTTCCAGCAATGACTCGCTCATACGCGGTATCTTGCCTTGGTGCAGCAGCTCTTCCTTGTGCAGATAAAAACAGTAGGCACAATCCTGATTACATTGAGCCCCACTGGGCTTAATCATGGAGTGAAACGCGTAAAAATCGCCTGCGCCCAGGGGAGGCAATAACAATGGTGGATCTTGGGTCTCGGATTGACTCATAAAAACTCTTCGTCAGTTACAACGTCCGGAATGACATAGGCGATCGGTACCGGTGTGGATAGTCGGGATCGACACCGGCCAATGGGGATCATTGGCCGGTGGTGAACTATTCTCCCTTCTTCAACCGTTTTGAACCTTCGATGATAGGGTGCCAGCCATAGACAAAGGTGAGCATGAAACTGTCCATGCTCATGTCGCCCGGGGCATCATCGTTGATAGTGGACATGTAACCAACAGTCAGGTTGATGTTGTCATCCAGAACATAACCCAAAGTTAGACCCAATTGAGTGCTATCCATCTTGTCACCAGAGATGCCATCAATGGTGGCCTTGCCGCCGTTATACCAGGAGGCATCCAGAGAGCCCCATAACCGTTCGGTGAAATCACGGGTCAGGTGGGCGTCCAGCCGATACATGGGATCGGTTTCCAGTGTCTGTCCCGTGAAGTCATCGTTGTCACCGAAGATCCAGGCGGCAGGAAGTAGTTCAAACGTGGTTTTTTGTCCTGGGATCCAGGCATCAATTTGCCAAGTCATGGGGACGCCCACACGCCCATACCAACGGTTCTGTCCGATATTAAGCGTCTTTTTACTATCATACTCTCCGATGGGGAACGCCAGGTCAGCCAGCATATCCAAAGAGAATCCCGGTTCATAGCGCATGGCGGCAGGGATATCTTTTTGCGCTTTTGGGCCTATCAGGTTGATGTTAAATTCAGCCATAGGATCACCAAACCCTTTGGTGGACTGGCTGACAGTACTTCCCCTGACATTTGCCTCACCGGAGATCCTTCCCATTGGCTGGATAAATGCCACCATGGCCGCCCGATCCATGACCGGAAGGCTTTTGGCGTATCCAATCATGGTCATGGTGGCATCAAAATTGGCATTCGGCGTCACGGCATGGGCCGGGTCAAACGGATTGGTGTTGCCGCTCATGGAGTTAAAAATAACAGGTACGGCATTTGCGCCGGACAAACTTTTGAGATAGAACCGGGCCGGTACTTCTTGAGCCTGAACCCAGGGTGAGCTCAACGAGCCCACCACAGACCAAATCGCAACTAGCGCCCCAGATATATGTGTTTTCTTCATAAAACTTCACCCACAAATTAGAAAATAACCAGCAGTCATCATCAAACCAGCACAGCTCTCGATTTACTCTTTCGGGTCAGCGAGCATGTCGGCAGGCGGCACAAACTGTTTCTTGTAAAGCAGCGGCGGGTATCCAGATTCAATGGGTACTCTAGGCGGCAGATTATCTTCCAACGTTTCGAACATCGACCGATTAGGCAGAACCACGTTGTTGGTTTTGGCGTAGTTGTCCCATAAGGCCAACATTTCCTGCAATTTCTTGGTCTCGGTGCTAGCCAAGTCGTTCCGTTCACTCGGATCCTTGACCAGATTGAACAGCTCCCAATCGCCCCTACCGAAGGATTTGTACTCCCAGCGAAGTTTCCAGTCGCCTTGGCGGATTGCTCGGTTACCAAAGACCTCCCAAGCCATGTAATCCTTGTCGGTACGTGGAGAGTCGGCTTGACCGGCCAGCATGGGCCCCCATGATTTACCAATCAAGGGAGGAAGCTCGTGACCCTGATAGGTCTTGGGGTATTGCCCCCCGGTCACTTCCAACAGGGTTGGCATTATGTCGGCGACATGCATGACGCCGTGGTTGATGCTGCCATTGGGCCGCTTGACCACAGGGCCCTTGACGATCAGCGCATTACGGATGCCCCCTTCGGCAACCCATCCCTTGTACTGGCTAAAGGGCGTCATGGAGACTTGAGCCCACATTGGGCCATAACCGACATAAGAGCCCGGATCACCCCACGCGTTCATATGGGTATTCGACCAATTGACCGCGGCATAGAGGAAATCCCGAGTACCCGGATTCCCTGCTATCTGAGCGAACAGATCCGTTCCCTCGGCCCCGTTATCACCAAAAACGATAAAGATCGTATTTTCATACTCCCCGATATCTTTGAGATGCTGGACGAGGCGACCGACGTGGTAATCCATGTTCTCCACCATTCCGGCATAGAGTTCCATTTTCCTGCCAAGATAGGCTTTGGTCGCGGGGGCTAATACTATGGGATCCGGAACAAACCACATCCTCTCAGATAGCGTGGTTCCGGGAGGCACAATTCCCAGCTCGATTTCACGTTTTAAACGCTGTTCCCGTATTGCATCCCATCCCTTGTCATACTCAGCAACATGACGATTGCGCCAATCACGGGGGAGATGGAAGGGATCGTGGGGTGCCTGATGAGACACATAGGCAAAGAAGGGTTGTTTATCGTTTTTATTAGAGTCTATGAACTCGATCAGTTTGTCGGTATAGGTCTTGGTTGCGTAATAGTCTTTTGGCAGCTCTTTCAGGTACTTACCATTTTCAGTAAAGACTGATTTGGGGGAGGCGGCGGTAAAGTTGGTCATATCCCAATAGCTACCCGCGCCATCCAACAGTGAAAAGTCTTTTTCGAAGCCTCTTGCCGCCGGGATCAGATCTGGCGCCTTACCCAGGTGCCACTTGCCCACCATGTAGGTGTGATAACCTACCTGTTTGAGCAATTGGGGCAGAGTAACCACATCCTTACGTAGATAGCCTTCATAACCAGGGATACCCATTTGGTTAGGTGCCGTCCACTCATCCATATTGCCCAAGCCGTTGCGATGGGTATCCAACCCGGTCAGCAAGGTTGAACGTGTCGGTGAACTAGTTGGATTGGTATAAAAATTGGTAAACCGGACGCCTTCGTTGGCGAGTGCATCAAAATTTGGCGTTTTGATTTCACTACCAAAGGATCCCATATCTGAGTAACCCATATCATCAGCCAGGATGACCACAATATTGGGTCGGCGCGTCTGTTCCGCTGCAGTGGCTGTGTTGGGGACTGCCAGTGTGGAAACAAGGCAAAGTGAGCTAACTAGCAGAGCCAGTTTGCTCTTGTTTTTTATCATTGGACTCATGTCATGATTCGGCATGGTTTCCATTCCTCCCGATACTTTTACTATTGGTTTTCATAAATGACAAAGATGGCGCGCCGTCATCGTCACCTCAGGGCATTCCCCTATCTGGTTCATGCCCATGCTGGCAACGTGGCGTGCATTCTTGTCCTATTTTGGAAATAAAAAGGTTAACTGAAGGCGGAGTCCCCAGCCTTCCTGGCCATTATCCGGAGCTTGGGCCCAATATTTACCAGCCACGGCTAACTGCATGATCTGTGGTCCAATTTTGAACATTTGTCCTGCCTGAACAATCAAAGGTACGGACCACTGCTCATTTTTCCAGTCATAGTTGGATTCGGTATAAACACCCATGGTGGTATACATTTTGGTTGTGTAGCTTAAAAATGGCTGGATTGAGCCAATATTCAAATCTTGCCGAGTGCTATCTCCGGCCACAGACCAGATTTGGCTGGCGAGCACCCCGGCGGTCCAGGGGCCGCTTTGTTTTAACATGACTCCGGTCGGGCCCAGTCCCCACTTTTCGGTGCCGAGCACGGCATCACTTGCCGTTGGTAGCAATTCAACAGGGCCCGCCCCCCAGATCCAGCCATTGGCGGTGGGGGCGGCAGGAGAAAAGAATTGGCTGGCCGTGGTGTCACCAAAACCTGATTCATTCATCGCTTCAAGCGGGAAATCATGTTGGTCAACGGCTTGGAAAATTGTCCGGGTGATCAGATTCCAATCTGCGTTGAGCGAGAAGGGGATGACTGGTTGGATAAGCAGGCGATCAACGGATGCTCCATCGTTGACGCCACTGTATTCATCATAGTTATACTGAACAGGTACACTGATCAGCGAGGCCACCGGGTTGGCCAGTTTCTTGGCCAATTCGGCCTCTTGCTCGTTTGTTGTTGCTGCTTGCGCTGTGAGTGTGAATGCGCTCATCAGTAAAGTGGCAATATAACTGTATTTTTTCATTGCAAGATCCATATGCTTCAGATTGCTCCCGTGAGAGTCATTTATTCTAAGTAATTGATAAACTCAATGTCTTTCTCTGGTTTTTTTCCCGTTGTTACTACGTATGGTGCGGCTTTTTGTTTAACATTAAAAATAACTCCACAGCTAGTCTCAGCTTGGTAAAGATGTGCATAATATCCTTATTACTAAGTAGTTGCAGCCTGCTCTGTCGACTGTTGATGACTTACGATAAATGGTATTTAATTTGTGTCAATGGAATTGCTAACGGTGAAAATTAAAAATGAGCACGATGCCCCCATTAATCTCTTTTCCTGACTCTGTACTTACAATCATTGATGTGAATGATCAAAATGCTAAAGAAGTTGGCATTGAGTTATTCGAACAAGATGTAGTGAAACTTGACAAAGTACCATTGCGTGCGCGCCGTATCATATTGCGTCTTTCATCAATTGTGCTGATATACCATTCAAGCAATGTTCGTGTGCGTACTTGTAGCAATATCAGCCCTGAAGCAATGGTGTATGCTGTTTTTGGGCCGGCTGCGACAGGCGCCGTCAACGGATTACCCATCCGCTCAGGTGTTATGCTGGCCGCTGCACCTGAAAGCGAGGTCCGGTTTGTGGTTGATGAGGGCTGGGAGAGTGTGTCCATCTTTGTGCCAAAGCATGAGATTTCGGAGCATATCGCTATCCGGCAACGACTAGATAAACCTGAAAATTCTGTAGGAATAGAGTTGATTGATGTCAATCCGGTAAACGCAGATACTCTTTTTTTGCTGGGAAAAACACTGATAGATTCTGCAGTAGAACAACCAGAATTATTCACTTTTCGAGAAACAGAACGGATCTCGGCCCAAGTTGAAATAATGGAATTGCTCTTGACTGCAATTTGCTCAGGAAATCCCTTGACCTTGACTCGAGGTGACCGAACCAAGCAAAAGCAGTTTACGATTGTCAAGATTGCAGAGCAGCTTGCACTAACCCACACAGGTGTAGATCTGTACGTCACAGATCTGTGTAAGGCTGCGGCGGTTAGTGAACGCACGCTGGAATATGCTTTTAAAGAGATCATCGGATTAACTCCCGTTGCATATATAAAGCAACTGCGATTGCACCGAGTATACCAATCACTCCTGCATTCATTGCCTGGAACCACAACTGTATCCGAAGTGGCGATGGACTGGGGGTTTTGGCATTTAGGTGAATTATCCAAAGCATACAAAACATGCTTTAACGAGTTACCATCAGATACATTGTCCCGTGGTCCTGATAATAAGTAATGAAATTATCATTGCTGCATGCGTAACAAAATTGGGACAGTTCAATAACCATGAAAAGCACTGCATTAAAACAAGAAAATTATTTCATATCAGCATTGCACATGGCTATCTTTTTTCCGCAACGTTTGCCAATGAAAAAGATAAATATATAATTGTTGCGATCTGTTTCGCATTTTTACAGTTGAAACCAGTTAACTGTTGATTTTTATTTTCCCAAACCACCGAGCCCCCACCCAATAACCAGTATTTGGCACTGTTGAACTTTTGGTTGTAGACCCGGGACCACGCCAGATAGTTTTTCAGGTAATGCATCCCAACGCTCTGGAATTTCAGCATCCAGTGCCGCCAGCAGCTGAGGTAGTTGTTTAGTAACTGGTTGTGGTTGGCTTCATTTGAGCTCAATTATTTTCTTTTATTATCAATATGTTATGAAATATAACCGCGGCGTATTCGGCTACCTGAATGTCGCTCTGGTTACCATAGGTGCAGAGACTTGAGCCTCGACTTAGCTGGGGTTGTAGCTTGGCGGTTATTCAATTTATCGATACTTTTATCCAGTAACACCACATCTGCTTCTTGTTCGTAGCGATCCTGGGCTATCACTGCCGGCACCTTGGGAAGTTGTGTCATGTCACTGGCCGGCCTACTTCAGGGGCGGACGGCGTAGATGTCGAGAGCCCCTAAAGAATTCTGGCGTCAATAATTATCCACCAATGCAATTTAATTTTTATTTAAAACACCAATTTCATCAATGTATTAAGTAGACTCTCTAGTGACATCATAGTTAGACCAAGTGGTACTATGGGAGCCAGTGTGGCAATAGCCAAACGGGTTACATCATCACGATTTACCGGTATGACTCGCATTGAGCTAACAATCTCGAAACTATTTCCAAGATCCGCCAATGACTGAATGTCAGCACTTCCCATTAATGGTTCATTATTGGGATTGTCTTGCCTAAGCCACTTATTATCAAATCCAGACACATAATGTTGAGCCAGAGCACCATATTCAATTAGTCCTAGCCGCTTCGTCTTGGCAAGCAGAGGCGCCAATGACAAAAGTGGGCCAAGAGCTATGCATATAACATATAAGACCAAAATCCCGATTTCCATTTTGAACTGTGTCAGCGTCGCGCCAAGGTAAAAAATCTGGTTGCATAAATTACCAGCCAATACGGCGCCGAGGGCAAAACCAATGAGACTAAATGCACGAACTTGTCCTGAAATAAAGCCCAACCCTCCAAGGCGATCAGGGTGTGTTGGTACTAGGCGTAAAGGGATACGAGAGATGTGCCAAAGGAATCGACCCCATATGAATATTCTGAAATACCAACGCAATAGTAAAAATTGAAAAATGGGTAGGCTCACATAGCAATACCACATACCCGATATGGTCAGCGATGGATTATCAGATGAAACTGAGGCGTACCAAGTCGTGGTATCAAGCGCAAGATACTGGCGCCAAACCATCGAAATTCCTATACCATAGACTACAATAATTAATATGATTTCGGCCCATACTGAGTTGCGCAGACGAAAGGCTGTATTGACCGCCTTCATGAATTGAGCGACTGAGTGTTCGGGAATAAGATTTCTTTCATCAAATTGTTTCAATAAAGGTCTCATTCGCTGGTGTATTACTAGCTCGGCGATGATCAGTACTGGCATTGCTATCAGAAATCGAACATGGGTTTCGATGTCAAACAGAAGTGGCATCGCCACTGAATTACCCCATAGTTGATGTTCGAACGCGGAAATGACGATCAGAGGGAGCCAGGCAATCAGTATGAACACGGCAATACGTTGGCGAACCAGCATCAATGCATCATTTGACAGGTGTGCTCGGTTGAGCAACTGATACAAGGGCCCGCCAAGGAGCAAGGAAAAATCTGGCAGATTATGTAAAGACTTTACATCTGGATGTTCTGACAAATTTGACGATGTCATGTTCCCTCCTTAATGCATAAACGGTATGCAAGAGTCTTTGTGCCGATGATTCCTATAATAATTTCTTTGGCTATGGTGACTCAGTGAAAGCATCCAGCCGACCTTGGTGAACAGCCTTGACGAATTCTCGATAATCTCGTTTTACTTGGTCTGCATACTCAATAGCAAATTTGGATATCGCTTCATCAAATATTGGGCTGGTACCCATATAGCCAGCGATTAGTCCCGCATCCCCTGAGCGCGCATGGGCTCGAGCCAACGTTTTAGCACATAACTTGCCGTAAATGGCCAGTAGTTTGGCGTCCCATCCTTCGATGATTGGAGAAACTTTTACATCCCTGAGCTGCCTAACGTAAAAATGTCTTCCATTATTGCCAACCGTCCAACCGAGGAAGATGTCGGTCGCAGTTTGCATCAGGCGTTGACCGGCAACGATACGTTCACCGTGATTAGTGTGCTGACTTTTTTCTACTATATAGGGTTCGAGTACGGATGGTCTCGCTTCTTTAATTTGCAAGAATAATGGATCATTTTCGGCGGCCATAAAAAGAGAGACAAGACAGCGTGTACCCACGCTGCCGACACCGACAACTTTAGCTGCTACATCACAGAACTGGAAGCGATCAAATAGCCGTCGAATGTGCTCGGGTAGCGAGTTTCGATACATCACCAATGCTTCTCGGTAATCAAAGTTATCCCCTATTTCTTTTTTGGAATGGAAGATCAGCGGGGGATTGTCTTTAATACGCGGATGATCCCCATTAAATTCAGCCATTTTGGGGAATATGGCATCGACCGCGCTGTTATCTTGGGCTTTTTTTATGCGTTTTATGATGCGTGCGCGAATTTCTTCATTAGGTGCTTCAGCCAATACATCGTCGAGTGTTATCCGGTTATACCAGATATCCAATGCCCGCATTGACGAAAAATAGATCATCTGCTCCCGATAGGCACAGACCGATGCTTTGACCGCCTTAGCCGTTGCGTTTTCCGAAAGCTCGATGTGGTTTGCTGCTATGACGATACTAGCCGCCAAACGTTTTAAATCCCACTCCCATGGGGCAGGAAATGTTTCATCGAAGTCATTTATATCGAAGACGATTTGTCGTTCTGGTGTTGCAAATCCACCGAAATTCATCAGGTGCGCATCACCACAGGATTGTACGTATACTCCCGATGCAGGGGTGTGGGCTAGATCGGCAGCCATGATTGCCGCCGAACCGCGATAAAATGCAAAGGGAGATTGAAGCATTCGGCCAAAGCGAATCGGAACCAACTCTGGCACACGACCATTATTCGATTCGATAAGTATATCAACAGGGTCTCGCCGATCTGTGTGCGATTTCCAACCTGCATGCGCACCTCTTGGCACTTTGTTGCGCAATATTTTTCCTTTTTCCCGATATTGATCTGGAGAAAAAACTTTCACTTCTTTTTCATTGGCATTCTGGGGGGAGGGCATGCTTTTTTTTGTCTGCTTATTCAATTTAAATTCCTCCCAAACGTATCCTTTTGATTAATAATCGGTATTTACTACAAAAAGCATAATTAAATTTTGCGTATTATAAAAATATCGATTAATGATAAAAATAGTTAAGTTTCAACAGAAACATAGTTTTAGGATAGATGTGATTTCGCAAGCTGTCAGGCTGTTTACCAAAATAATTGGTAACTTTGTGTGGGCAAACCGGGAGAGTGTAGAGCGACGCTCCGATAGCACTTGTTGCAACAGATCTTGCTGTAAGTGATGGTAAAGATGCTCTTGTGCTCCGTCTGCGTAGAGAACCTACTTCTGGTATAGATCAGGCCCAACACGTAAAGCGAACAGCGCCGGAACAACAGGTGTTTGAACAAAAATTCATCAGACACATACTACACTCGCATCAATCTCTCTAAGTTGCTTCGTGACAATGGCCTCCCGTTCGCCCTATGCACCTAGCTGGGAACAAAAGATCGAATTACGGCTATCGATCGCAACTTGCGCGTTGCTGCATTGCTGCGTGATTGCATCGTCTCTACTCCCTCTGGATTAACAGACTCACTGGATCCGGCGAAATATCTACCTGTACTCACCTTACTGTTGCTTGCCTTGGTGCGTATCCCGCCGCTAGCGGGATGAATGTGGGCGATTTCTACGTACTATCGGAGGCAATTTGCGACTCGGATAAGAAGTTTTGCATTATGCAATGGCATTAGGGGGGAAACTTTGCCTTGTAAGTGCCATGGTTGGACTGATTTTTTTAAAATGGTCTTACCAATCAAACTGTTGCCATAAACATCTGATGTAGTATCCGCAGTCGGGAGTGATATGTGCATATGCAGAAGAGTCTGCAGTCACCAATTAGTCGGAGCTCAGGGATGAATATACTACGTCGTTTTACCATTTATCAGCGTCTGGTGATGAATGCCATCTTGGTCACCTTAGGTATTGCCCTGCTCATCGGCACCACCCTCTACTATAGCTATGACAGCATGTTGAGCGATAGACGGGAGAGTATGCGGCAGCAGGTAGAGGCGGCGCATGGCGCCGTGCAATATTTCCAGCAGCAGGTCAGCCAGGGCAAACTCAAGGTCGAGGAGGCGCAACGGCTGGCCAAAGAGACGCTGAGGAACATGCGCTTTGGTGACAATAACTATTTCTGGATCAATGACGAGCAGGCCAGAGTGATCATGCATGCCGCCAAGCCAGAGCTGGAGGGGCAGGATGCCAGCCAGATCCTCGATAGTAACAAGAAACCCATCTTTCTCGAGTTTGCCCGGGTGGCTCAGCAGCAGGAGGCGGGGGGCTATGTTGATTACTACTGGCCCAAAGCCGGGTTGAGTGAGCCGGTATTCAAGGTCTCTTATGTCAAGGCGGTAGCCGGTTGGGGTTGGGTGATAGGCGCCGGTGTCTATACCGACGATGTCTGGGCCTTCTTCGTGCAACTCCTGACTCTGGTGCTATTGATCCTGGTGCCCTTGTTACTGCTGCTGTTAGGTTTCTCCTGGTTAATTGCCCACAGCATCATACGTCCGCTGCGCCGCACCGAGCAGAGTCTGTCGCAAATTGCCCAAGGGGGAGGTGATCTCACTCGTCAGCTCGATACCTCGGGTAATGACGAGTTGGCCCATCTTGCCGGATCCTTTAATCGCTTTACTGCTTCGTTAGCCGGCACAGTACGAAATGTGGTGACCGCCAGCAGCAAGAGCCGAAGTGCCGCTGAGCAGTTAGAGGCGGCGATGGCGAGTAGCCAGCGTAATACCTTGCGTCAGCAACATGAGACCGAAGGGGTGGCGACCGCCATGAACGAGATGGCGGCGACAACCCGGGAAGTGGCGAACAGTGCGGTACAAGCCGCCGATGCCGCCGAGGAGGCCAAAGAGCGCATTGCCACAGGCAATCGGGTAGTCAATGAGGCCATTGCTGCCATGCAGGGGTTAGCCCATGAAGTGAGCGATGCCGGGCGGGTGGTAACCGATCTGGTCGCCGAAACCCAGCACATAGGCTCTGTGCTTGAGGTGATCCGGCGCATCGCCGATCAAACCAACTTGTTGGCACTCAACGCGGCCATCGAGGCGGCGCGCGCGGGGGAATTGGGGCGTGGCTTTGCCGTGGTGGCGGATGAAGTGCGCACCCTGGCGAATCAGACCCAGTCCTCCACCAATGAGATCCAGAGTATGATCACCCGCTTGCAGAATGGGGTGCAGGCGGCAGCGAACAGTATGCAGCGTACCCAGATACTCTCGGATGATACAGTCCGTCACTCGCAAGAGACGGGGGTCGCGCTGGGAGCCATCTCCGAAGCCGTACTCATCATCACCGACCGCAATAGTCAGATTGCCAGTGCGGCCGAGCAGCAGAGCCTGGCGACCAACGAAATCAACCGCAATGTGGTTAATATCTCGACCCTGTCAGTGGAGGTCTCTCAGCAAAATAACCAGGTCACGGCCATCTGCCACGATCTCAAGCGGATGAGTGATGAACTGGCCACCTTAGTGGCGCAATTCAGAACCTGATGGGTGGCTCAATTCAGAACCTGATGAGTGGCTCAATTCAGAACCTGATGGCCAGATGTAACACGAGATAACCGGCTGGCACGGAATACGTCAGCGGCTTCCTCCTCAAGCAGTCATTTCACATCGGGAATGACTGTTTTTTTATTGCCCTGATTCATTCCGTTTGGTGTTGCAGATAGTCGAGCATGCGCTGCAGGGTCATGATCTTGGGGTAATCTGCCTCCGGTATCATAACTCCGCTCTTCTTGCTCACGGCGGCGACCAGATGTAAGAAGTCCATCGAATCCAGATCTACCGCATCCCGCAGATCTTCATCATTCGGAACCTCATCCGGGGTGATCTCCGGGGCTATCCGACAGAGTTCGCTGAGGATCAGTTCGCGCAGGGCAGGGGTGTCCATAATGCCTCCGGTTGTTGCAGTTGTTTATCCAGGTCATGCAGGAACAGGGCTCCTTGGTGGCCATCGCTGACTCTGTGATCGGCGGCCAGTGTGATGGTCATGACGCGCCCCACTCGCATCTCGTTATCCACTACCCAGGGGGCTGAGCGTGGTCGCCCTAGACCTATGATGGCGACTTGTGGTGGATAGATGACGCCAAACAGCTGATCGGCTCCGCGCTCGCCTATGCTGCTGACGGTACAGCTAGCCCCCGAAAGTTCAGAGTGGCGCAGGTTGCCATGGCGCGCTTTTTCTACCAGCTCGCTCAATCTCCGCATCATGCTAGCGGCATCCAAGGCATCCGCCTGCTGGATCACGGGCATGATGAGGCCGCCACCACGCAGGGCCACGGCGTTGGCCAGATTAACCTGCGCCTCAGGTTGGTATAGGCCCGCTACCATCTGGCCATTGAAGAGTGAATGTTTGCGCAGGGTGCGGGCCACTGCGCATAAGAGGGGGGCTATCAGGAGCAGGCGTTCATCCGGCGCTAAGTTGCGGTTGTGCTCGGCAACCTGTTGCTCCAGTGCGCTGAGCGATAGCGTTAGGCCCAAATAGTAGTGAGGGATCTCGCGCTTGGAGCGAGTGACCGTCGCCGTGATGGCTTGCCGCATGGCTTGCAGATCGAGTTTGCCTGGCTCGGCAGTTCGAGGCGTGGGCGTAGCGGTTTGAGTGGGCAGATCGGCCAGGACTATGGCCCCGCTCGGGCCGCTGCCAGCCAGGTTTGCCAGACTGACTCCTCGTGCTTGCGCCTGGGCCCTGGCCGCGGGAGAGGCCACAATGAAGCTGGATGCCTGGTGCTTAACTGCTTGGTGCTCAGCTGCCGCGGGATAGGGTGCAGTTTGCTTCGCGGTTAGGGTGGCCGCCTTAGTGGTGGCGGGGGGAGCTTCTGGCGCAAGATCTGGCTCTTCATCGGGCAGCCGCAACCGCAGGATAGGCGTCCCCACTTTGGCGCTGGCACCGAGGGGCAGCAACAGCGCATCGACACTCCCCTCTTCAAAGAGATCCAACTCGATGGCCCCCTTGTTGGTCTCGATGACGGCCACCACCTGACCGCGAGATAATATGTCGCCAGGTTGAACTTGCCACTCAATCAGCGTTCCCTCTGCCATATCGGCGCCAAAGGAGGGCATGGTGATGGTTTTCATGGCTGGCCCCGTGGTTGCAGGCCCAGAAGCGCTCTGGCGGCGGCGATAATTTTCTCTACGCTGGGCAGAGCGGCTTGCTCCAGATGTGCCGGGTAGGGGATGGGCACCTCGGCACTACAGACCCGAGTGATAGGGGCATCGAGCAGCCAGAACGCCTCTTCGGCCAGGGTGGCGGCGATCTCGGCACTCATACCCCCTTGTCGCCAGGACTCATCCACTATGAGGGCTCTATGGGTTTTCTTGAGCGAGGTGAAGAGGGTCGGCTTGTCCAATGGCCTTAGGCAACGCAGATCCAACACCTCTACCTCTATACCCTCTTGCGCTAACTGCTCGGCGGCTTCCATGCTCTTGGGTAGGTTGCCACCCCAGGTGATGAGGGTGAGATCGCGACCCGAGCGGCGCACGGCGGCCTGCTCCATGGTTAGCGTTGGGGCATCCACTATCTCCTGGCGGTTATAGAGCATCACATGTTCAAACAGAATGACAGGGTCGGGATCGGCGAGCGCCTGCGCCAGCATGAAGCGGGCGTCGGTGACGGTGGCCGGACAGAGGACCTTGATGCCAGGAATATGGGCATACCAGCCCTCGAAGCTGTGGCTATGCTGGGCCGCAAGTTGCCGACCGGCGCCGTAAGCCATGCGGATCACCAGAGGCACAGAGAGCTGCCCGCCTGACATGTGCCGCAAGGTGGCGGCGTTGTTGACGATTTGATCCAGTGCCAGCAGGCTGAAGTTGACCGTCATCACTTCGACTATAGGCCTGAGCCCGCCCAGGGCGGCGCCGATGCCGGCCCCGACAAAGCCCGACTCCGATAGCGGTGTATCCCGAATGCGCTCCGGGCCAAACTCCGCAAGCAGCCCTTTGGAGACCGCATAACAGCCACCATAGTGGCCCACATCTTCGCCCATCAGCAAGACACGAGGATCCCCAAGCAATGCTTCACGCAGCGCCTCACGTATGGCTTCCCGGTAGCTCAACTCAATCATGAGGCACCTTCCGTATAGACATGACGCAGTAGCTGTTCGACGGGCTCAAGTTCTGCCGCCTCCGCCTGAGCCTCTGCGGCAGCAATTTCTTCATCTACGTTGTGCTCAATGGCGGCAATATCACTCTGGGTCAGTTGATAGCTCTGTAGCCAGTGGCTCAGTTGGCTGATAGGACAGCGTGCCTTCCACTGCTCGACCTCCAGGTTGTCGCGATAGAGTTGGGCATCAAACATGGAGTGGCCGCGAAAACGGTAGGTGAGACACTCGATGAACTGCGGTCCCAACCCCGCCTTGATCGCCTGACAGGCCTGGGTGGCGGCGGCTTCGACGGCAACCACATTCATGCCATCCACCTCCTGGGCTGTCAGCCCATAGGCCGCCGCCTTGAGGTGCAATTTGGGTTCACCACTTTCATAGTGCAGGGCCGTGCCCATGGCATAGAGGTTGTTTTCGCAGATAAACAGCAGGGGCAGATCCCACAGTTTGGCCAGATTCAGACTCTCGGCAAATTCCCCCTCCGAGGTGGCACCATCGCCAAAGAAGCAGACCGTAATGGCGGCGCGCCCCTGCATCTTGTCGGCCAGCGCCAGTCCGACGGCTAGGGGTAATCCGCCGGCGACTATGGCATTGCCGCCATAGAAGCGGTGGGTGATATCAAACAGGTGCATGGAGCCACCGCGACCGCCGCTGCAACCGCTCTGTTTGCCATACATCTCGGAGAGAATGGCGTTCATTGAAACCCCTCGCGCCAAGGCATGACCATGTTCCCGGTAGGTGGAGAGCACGGAGTCCTCGGGCCCCAGTGCGGCCATCACCCCCACAGCGACCGCCTCTTCCCCGCAGTAGAGATGCAAGAAGCCGCGGATCTTCTCCTGTTGGTAGAGTTCGGCGCAGCGCTCCTCGAAACGTCGAATACGGATCATGGCGCTGAGCAGCTGCAGCAGATGGTCACGAGTCACATGCAGTTTGGTCTCGTTCATGCTTCATCACTCTCCAGGGTTGAGAGATCGCCTTCGGGTAATCCCAGTTCGCGAGCCCTGAGCAGGCGGCGCATGATCTTGCCACTGCGGGTCTTGGGCAGGTTGTGGCGAAAGGCAATCTCACGCGGTGCCACTGCGGGTCCGAGTCGTTTTCTGGCGTGGGCCATGAGGGCGGCTTGCAAGGCCTCATCGGCGCTAATGCCGGGTTTGAGTGCCACGAAGGCCTTGACCAGTTCACCTGCCATCTCGTCGGGCAGACCTATCACTGCCGCCTCCGCTACCGCCGGGTGCTCCAGCAAGACGCTCTCTACCTCGAAGGGGCCAATTAAGTGACCGGCTGATTTGATCACATCATCCTGACGGCCGACAAACCAGTAGTAGCCATGCTCGTCGCAGAGCGCCAGATCCCCGGAAAGGTACCAGCCATCGACAAAGCAGCTCTGGTAACGGGCCTCTTCATGCAGATAGCCGCGAAACATGGAGGGCCAACCGGGTTTGAGTGCCAGCTCGCCAACTATCCCGGGTAGTGTGACTCTGTTCAGGTGGCCATCTGGGGTGCGCTGGACTATGGCGGCTTCTATGCCGGGCAGGGGACGCCCCATGGAGCCAGGGTAGACGGGCTCGGCCGCGAAGTTGGCTATCATGATGCCGCCCGTTTCGCTCTGCCACCAGTTGTCGTGGAAAGGCATGCCAAATACTCTCTGCCCCCAGAGCACGGCCTCGGGATTGAGCGGTTCCCCTACGCTGGCCATGAAACGCAGGGCGGAGAGATCGTGGCCTTGAGCCAAGTCGGCTCCGGCTTTCATCAGCATACGGATGGCGGTGGGGGCCGTGTACCAGACGTTGACCCTTTGTTGCTCCAACAACTGATACCAGTGCTCTGCCTCGAACTCCTGCTCATCTATGATGAGGGTAACCCGATTGCACAGCGGCGATATGATGCCGTAGCTAGTGCCCGTTACCCAGCCAGGGTCGGCGGTACACCAGAAGATGTCCCCGGGCTGCAGATCCAGCGCCATCCGCCCCGAGTAGGCGTGGTAGAGCACGGCTTGGTGCACATGCATGGCCCCTTTGGGTTTACCCGTGGTACCTGAGGTGAAGTGCAGCAGAGCCAGCGCTTCCGGGTCACAGGGGCGGGGGGGAAAGATTGGGTTAGCCGTGGCGAGGGCTCGATCCAGATCCACGCACCCAGCGGGCAATTCCCCCGAGAGATCAAACAGCAATACCTGCTCCAGGCTCGGCAGTTCATGGCGCCAGGCGGCCACTTTCTTCCGATAGAGGGCCTCACTTGTCACTAGCACTCGGGCTTGCCCTATCTCCATGCGGGCTTTGATGGGCTCGGGGCCGAATGCCGAGAAGAGCGGAGAGAAGACGGCTCCCAATCGCAGGCTACCCAGCAGCGCGGTATAGAGATGAGGCACTCTATGGCACAGACCAAATACGGTGTCGCCGGGTTGGATGCCGAGGCTGGCGAGCAGATTGGCAAAACGGGAGGTCAGCGTTTGCAGTGCCAGGTAATCGAACTCCTGCTGCATTCCCCCCTTACCCAGCCAGCGCAGGGCAACATGGGCCCCGAAGCCGGCTTCGACATGGCGATCTATGGCTTCATAAGCGATGTTGAGTTTGCCATCTAACCCTTTGAGCTGGGCCTCAGCTTGGCTCCACTCAAATTGGGCATAACAGCGGGTATAGTCGTCCAGGTTGTGGCGGTTAGCCTGGGCGGCATCCTTGGGGATCGGGGCGATCGCCATGGCTTGCCTCCTTAGGTGTGCGAAGAGCTACCTATAGCAAGCCTAGTTCATGCATGAGTGGAATGCCTTGCGCGCTTAGTTGCTGGCCTGGGTCTCCAGCAGCGTCAGGTAGAGGCGCAGATCAAACTCCAGCTGGTGGTAAGCGGGTTCCATATGCTCACACAGCTGGTAAAAGGCCTTGTTGTGCTCTTTCTCCCGCAGATGAGCCAGTTCGTGTACCACTATCATCTTCAGAAAGGGGGGAGGGGCGGCCTTGAACAGAGTCGCAATCTGAATTTCGGCCTTGGCCTTGAGCTTGTTGCCCTGCACTCGCGAGATGGCGGTGTGTAGACCCAGTGCATGTTTGAGTACGTTGATCTTGCTGTCGTATCCGACCTTGGAGAGAGGGGAGGCACTCTTGAGATAACGATTTTTCAGCTCCATGGTGTAGTGAAAAAGCGCCTTGTCACTCTGGATCTCATGCCGCTGTTTGCCATAGCGCTGTTGCAGGTGGGGCTCCAACCGCCCCGTTTGCACCAGGGTTCTGACCTGTTGCAGTAGTGGTTCCGGATAGCCGGCCAGGTATTTGAATTCGTTCATATTATTTATGGCTTATACATCATGGCCGGAATTATAAGCCAGTCAGGGCATACGGTCGACTTTCAGCCAAACCTGCTGGCTCTGCTGGCCTTGGCTTGAGCCTCGACCGAGCAGGGCTTGGTGTTGAGTGCTTTGTTGCAGATCACTCTGGCCTACGGTGAGCCACTCGCCAAGACGACCGCTCACCTCGGTGCTGAGTTCACTGGTATGGATCCCATCACTCAATTGTTGTTGCTGCAAGGGGTGGATAGTCAAGGTCACCCTATCACCGATAAGACGCGGCGTAGCGGTGAAGCCGCTGCCGATATCCACATAATATTGCTGCTCACTGGCGATGGCACCTTGCTGCCCCATCACCACAGAGTGCATGGTCACAGGGATGGATTGACCGACGAAGATCTGGGCTGCGCCCCCATCAACGGTTTGCAGCTGTTGAGTGACGGCCTGTTGATTGTCTCCCTGGCTGAGGTTGATACTCCCTTGCACTCGCACTCCGGATTGCGAGGCTTGCATACCATTGAGGGCATACTGTCGCTGCTGATCGCGCAGGCTGGATGACTGACGAACCGAGATGAGTAAACGGCTTAATGGGGTGTCTATGGCCGCCAAGGCCGAGATGATCTGTTGCAGATTCTCCGGTGTGGTTTTGACAAATAGTTGGTTATTGGCTCCCACCAGAGTTCCACCAGGTGCTACCAGAGGTAGCAGGGTTGGCAGTACCTGTTCGGGGAGTCGATGCTTGAGTTCCAGTATGGTCAGCTCTTCGGCAAAGAGGCGAGGGGCGAGTAGCAGGCAGAGGATAAGGAGCAAGCGGATCATGTGGCCTCCAGGCAGGAACTCACAAGATTGAAGGGGATGGCCTGCATCATGCCGCAACCTAGGCAGAAATGCTAACGGTCAGCCATTTCCGGATTGCTCGACGAAAATGGACATGACTGACTAAACTGTGATCGAAGGCATGCGGTAGTTGCCGAAGCAGGGTTATAGTTATTTCATCATGGGTTAGACAGGAGCGAAAATCATGGATCTCAGTTCATATTTGCGCATGGATCCCAATATTCTTCTTGGCATAGTCAACGAGAAGTTGCGGCTGGAGTGCGACTCGTTGGATGAGTTGCTGGCCACTTTCAATTTTGGGCATGGTGAGCTGTTGGCGCGAATGCAGGAAATTGGTTACCACTATGATCCCGTTTGTAACCAGTTCAGAGCCAATTAAACGAATTTGATGCTTTCGAGTAAAGAGGGCCCGCCACTGTGCGGGCTCTCTTGTTTTTGGCCGTTGGCTCAATGGGTGGCGTGAGCCATCGCGAGGCGATCGGCCAATTACCCCCTCTCTGCTAATAAGCCCATGGTGGTTAAATCACCAACGGTAATGTAATAAAGTGTAACACTATGTAAGCGTGCGATGTCTTGCTTAAATTCTTTATTATTCATATGGATGCGCTATTTATTGCCTGTTTTTTGCATGCTGTAAGTAATATTCGATAACAATATGAAACGTTACTGAAATGATATATTCCCGTTTGACACCATTTTTTAAGTAAAATAGCCACGCTACTGTCATAACAGCCAGGGTATTAATCTGTGAGGTCGAGTATATTTCTAACAGTGAGCAAAAGTTGACTTCCGAATGAAACCTGAGTAAAAAGTCACATCACTGAATAACAACTTCGGTTGTGTTGTATCTAAGCCCTACTACGAGGTGGTAGATGATAAAACCCCAAGATGTGGTACTCGCCTTTTGGCAATGCATGCATTCCAATGATTTTTTGGCCGCCAGTGACTGGTTAGCCGAGGAGTTTGAGTGTTTTCTGCCGCAGTCGGGTGAAACAATTCGTGGCGGCTGGGATTATGCGATGATCAACATCCATTTTCCCTCGTTTGGACCCTGGAGCTTTGAGGTTGAGAGTTTGCTTGCCGATGGCGAACGGGTGGTTTCCGATGTGAAGATCACTGACGGGATCCAGGTGGCGAGAGTAGTCACCTTCAGCACTGTGCAGGAGGGGAAGATAGTGCGCCAGGTCGAATACTGGCCAGAAAGCTTCGCCGCAGCCGAATGGCGCAAAGAGTGGACGAGTCAGCGCACTGACAGTGAGTTAGACCTTATGCCCATTGAGCGCAAACACTGTATTGGCTCTGATATCTGCTGATCAACAGCGGGATATCGGCCATACAGGGCCAGGCTAAGTTTGATGCCTGGCCATTGAAACATCTCATCTAGGCCTCTCTGCCGTAGAGTTATCTGCAGTTTGCTTTTGCATCTTCGACTTCTTATTTCATCACTTCTTTTTCACTCTCTCCTGCCAGCCCAAACTGCGTTCATTCTGCCTTGAACTGACGCTGTACCGCATCGTAGACAAAATGGGCGCCGGCCAAGTAGGCACTCAGCTCATTGATGCTGATGTCATGGTACAGCCCTAACTCCTCCAATGAGTCAAAGTGATCCCTGAGCTGGGTATTAACCAGGCTGACCAAGATGGCGGCGGGTAAACTGGCAAAACGAGTCAATGAAAACATAGGATCTCCATAAACAAGGGTGAGGCTACCGGCTAGCGAACCCCTTGTTGCCGCAGTCGGATTTGCACCGGTATTTGCAACAGACAACTCCAGACACCATAAGAGAGCCCGCTGGCCAGTAGGCAAAACAGCGGGGTCCAGGCCGAGAACAGGGAGCCGGAGGCCATCTCGCGCTGCATCAATGCGCCGGCTGCGAGCGCGGTGGCAACCAGGAGCAGCAGTCGCTTGAACAGCTCGGCGCGGGTAAAGGGCCGGGTTGATGAGAAGTCAATCAGTTGTCTAGCGAAGAGGGCTAAGCCCACCCCATTCAGGCTGATGAACCACAGCAGCATGCTGGTGCTAAAGTGGTGCGGTGAGCTCACCGGGTAGAGTTGAAAGTAGGCGATGAGTAAGGGATAGAAAAAGCCCCCATTCATCAGCACCATTAGCAAGGCCGCCTTGCGAGTGAGCGTCAGTCGCAGAGTCGCTACGGGTGCCTGGGCTTGGAAGCGGGCAGCTAGCACGGCCAGCACCATAAAATTCAGCGCCACCAGGAAATACCAAATCATAGTCTCACTCCTTATCTTGCAGCTTGGCGAGAAGCGACGCTCACCAGGGGCGAGTAAGTAAAACGGCCCACCGGGGGCCGTTTTGTCTTCATGCGTGCTTATTTAACGCGCATACCGGGTTGGGCGCCTTCGTGAGGCTCCAGGATATAGAGATCCTTACCGCCAGGTCCTGCTGCGAGGACCATGCCCTCGGACATACCAAAGCGCATCTTGCGTGGCGCCAGGTTAGCTACCATGACCGTCAGTTTGCCCACCAGGGTAGCGGGGTCGTAAGCTGACCGAATTCCGGCAAATACCTGCCGGGTTTCGCCACCAAGATCCAGTTGCAGTTTCAGTAGCTTATCGGCATCTGCGACCAATTCGGCATTGACGATACGGGCGATGCGCAGGTCCAGCTTGGCAAAATCGTCGTAGGCAATTTCCGGCGCGATTGGCTCGATATCGGCGTTATCTTTGCCTGGTGCGCTCTGGTGCTGAGACTTGCTGCCCTGGCTCTTGCTGGCTTCGGCCACCAGGTCTTCCTTGGATGCATTGACCATCTCTTCAATCTTCTTCGGATCGATGCGGCTGAACAGTGCCTTGAAGGGCGCCAGGGTATGATCCAGCAACGGTTGGTCGATCCCTTCCCAGCTAAAGGTTTCACCGAGAAAGGCTTCGCTGCGCTCGGCCAGTTGTGGCAACACGGGTTTCAGATAGGTCATCAGGACCCGGAACAGGTTCAAGGAGACGGAGCACACCTCTTGCAGTTCCGTTTCGCGGCCTTCTTGTTTGGCTATGACCCAGGGGGCTTTTTCATCCACATAGCGGTTGGCAATATCGGCCAAGGCCATGATTTCGCGAATGGCGCGGCTGAACTCCCGCGCCTCGTAGGCATCGGCGATCCGTTCGCGGGCCGCGACAAACTCGGCATACAGCGCCGGCTCGGCCATGTTCGTGGAGAGTTGGCCATCAAAGCGTTTGGTGATAAAACCTGCGGTGCGGGAAGCCAGGTTGACCAGCTTGTTGACCACATCGGCGTTGACTCGAGCCACAAAATCATCCAGGTTCAAATCCAGGTCGTCGATGCGGCTGTTGAGCTTGGCGGCGTAGTAGTAGCGCAGGTATTCCGGATCCAGGTGTTGCAGATAGGTACCGGCCTTGATGAAAGTCCCCTTGGACTTGGACATCTTGGCACCGTTGACGGTGACATAACCGTGCACAAACACATTGGTCGGCTTGCGAAAGCCGGAACCCTCAAGCATGGCGGGCCAGAACAGAGCGTGGAAGTAGAGGATGTCTTTGCCGATGAAGTGGTATAGCTCGGCTTGGCTCTCCTGGCTCCAGTATTCGGCAAAGTCCAGATCGCCGCGTTTGTCACACAGGTTCTTGAAAGAGCCCATATAGCCGATAGGGGCATCCAACCAAACGTAGAAGTACTTGCCTGGTGCGTCGGGGATCTCAAAGCCAAAATAGGGTGCGTCACGGGTGATGTCCCACTGTTGCAGCCCCGATTCAAACCATTCGTTCAGCTTGTTGGCCATCTCCTCTTGCAGGGTACCTGAGGTGATCCAGCTTTTGAGCATGGTTTCAAATTGCGGCAGGTCGAAGAAGAAGTGTTCTGTCTCCTTCATGACCGGGGTGGCACCAGAAACCGCTGATTTTGGGTTGATCAGCTCGGTTGGGCTATAGGTGGCGCCACAGACATCGCAGTTATCACCATATTGATCTACGGCCTTGCACTTGGGGCAGGTTCCCTTGACGAAACGATCGGGCAAAAACATCTGCTTTTCTGGATCGAACAATTGGGAGATGCCACGACTCTTGATATAGCCGCCATCGCGCAGCCGGCTATAGATGAGGCTGGCCAGCTCACGATTTTCATCGCTATGGGTGGAGTGGTAGTTATCGAAACTGATACCGAAGCCCGCGAAATCCTGTTGATGCTCTTGGGAAACCTCGGCAATCATCTGCTCTGGGGTGATCCCAAGCTGCTGAGCCTTGAGCATGATGGGCGTACCATGAGCATCATCGGCGCAGATGAAGTGGATGGTGTTGCCACGCAGCCGTTGATAGCGCACCCAGATGTCGGCCTGGATATGTTCCAGCATGTGACCGAGGTGAATAGAGCCGTTTGCGTAAGGCAAGGCACAGGTAACCAGAATTTTACGAGCTGCGTTGGCCATAGTTCCTGTCTGTATAGGGAAATGAAATGGACGCTCATGTTACCCGAAGAGGCATATTGCTGCCTAGACGGATTGGCTCCCCTGCTGCAATTGTCCCTCCCTTGCGTGCTATTTTCTTGTAGACTGGCCACCTACATTTTTTTAACAAATCGCCGCACTGAATGCGGGTATCCCTCATCGAATAGGCGGAGATCTGCCGTTCGATACGCCGAGGAGAGTTTGCCATGTTTGACGAGATTGCCCATCTACTGAGCCAGTTCCAACCCGATGGTTGGTCTCAGGATCTGCTGACGGCGGGTTTTGTTTCGGACTTTGTTATTGAGGGAGAGAGCCTCAACATTAGGGTGCGCCTGCCCTTTGCCGGGGCCGGGGTGCTGGCGCAGTTGCAAGGGTTAGACTCGACTTTGTGTCAACTGGTCGAGTGCCAGGCCGCTGGCGTGAGCCATGTGGTGTGGCATGTCAGTCAAGAGGTGGCCACCCTGGCTCGAGCCACCACGACGCCAGGCATTTCCGGTGTGCGCAATATTCTGGCGGTGGCTTCGGGTAAAGGGGGGGTAGGTAAATCCACTACGGCCGTCAATCTTGCCTTGGCGTTGCGCCAGGAGGGAGCGCGGGTTGGTCTCCTGGATGCGGATATTTACGGCCCCTCGATTCCCCTGATGCTGGGGTGTCAACATGAACGCCCTGTATCCCATGATGGAAAATTCATGCAACCCGTTGTGGCGCATGGGCTTGCCAGCAACAGCATAGGTTACCTGGTGCCGGAGGGGGAGGCGGCGGTCTGGCGCGGCCCTATGGCCAGCAAGGCATTACAGCAGATCCTCAATGAGACGCGCTGGGGTGAACTGGATTACCTGATTGTAGATATGCCGCCAGGGACGGGGGATATCCAGCTCACCATGGCGCAGCAGGTGCCGACCACGGCGGCAGTGGTAGTGACCACCCCCCAGGATATTGCCCTGGCGGATGCGAGGAAGGGGATCGCCATGTTTGCCAAGGTGCAAATCCCTGTGCTGGGGATCATCGAAAACATGAGCTACCACATTTGTAGCCAGTGTGGGCATCATGAACCCTTGTTTGGCACAGGCGGCGGTGAGCGAGTGGCGAGCCAATATGGCTTGGCACTGCTGGGGCAGATGCCACTGCATATTCAGATCCGTGAACACATGGATGCCGGCTTGCCCACACTCCTGGCGGAGCCCGCAGGTGAGCTGGCGAACCGCTACCGGCAAATGGCGAGAAAATTGGCGGCCGTGCTTTATTTCTCGGGAACACCTATCCCGAGTTCTATATTTACCACTAATCTAGGCTAAGTCTGTGATGGATAAGCTGATTATTCTGCATGTCGCGGTAATTATTGTATAATCGGGCCATGGCGCTGGAGCTCGGCCTCATTTGTTGTCTAGTTCGTGAGGTGGCGGTGTCAGATGGGAGTTGGGTGACCGGGGTTGCTATCAACACGACCACGTCGCGTATCCGCCACATGTTGCTGGGTTAATCCAGCCCCCCATTCTTCAGGAGTCCAGGAATGCGTCTTTGTGATACTGACATAGAAAAATATCTCGCCGAGGGCAAGATTGTCATCGAGCCCGCGCCCGAGCAAGCGCGGATCAGCGGTGTCAGCGTAGATGTGCTGCTCGGTAACGAGTTTCGCGTGTTTCAGGCCCACACCGCAGCCTATATCGATCTGAGTGGCCCCAAGGAAGAGGTCGCCGAGGCGATCAATCGGGTGATGAGTGACGAGATCATTATTCCCGATGGTGAGGCATTCATCCTGCATCCCGGTGAGTTAGCGCTGGCGGTAACCCTGGAATCGGTCACCTTACCTGCGGATATTGTCGGCTGGCTGGATGGTCGTTCCTCCCTGGCGCGTCTGGGATTGATGGTGCATGTGACGGCGCACCGCATCGATCCGGGTTGGTCTGGTCGCATTGTCTTGGAATTTTACAATGGTGGTCGTTTACCGCTGGCGTTACGCCCCAAGATGGTGATTGGTGCGCTAAACTTTGAAGTGCTGTCGGGGCCCGCTGCTCGGCCATATAACAAACGGGCTAATGCCAAGTACAAGAGTCAGCAAGGCGCGGTAGCGAGTCGCATCAATCAGGACTAACCCTGGCGTCCTTTCGGCGTGAGAGAGCATCGCCATTAAGAACCTCCTGCAGACGCGATGCGTGGCTGCTGTCTGTCTGGAGGCGCAATGAAAAAATTAGGCTCGGGTGTGTTGGTTGGCTTGATAGCGCTGGGGTTGCTGCTCTGTGCGCTGCTCGTGTTGTTACCACAGCTCATCAATACCGACGAGCTCAAATCGACTCTACTGGCTCAGGTCAAGGCGCAGACCGGCCGTGAGGTGGTGATCGAGGGGGATATTGGCTGGCGGTTGTTGCCCAGCCTGCGACTAACTTTGCCCCGACTCACGCTCAAGAATCCACCCGGTTTCCCGGCTGGTAATACACTCTCCCTGGAGAGTGCGAGCATGGGCGTGGAGTGGCGACCGCTCTTCTCCCACCAGCTTAAACTGCAGGAGTTGCGGCTCATCAAGCCACAGTTGAACATCACCATTCTCGCCGATGGTCGTAACAACCTGGCCGATCTGCTCTCTTTCTCTTCCGCGCCAGCATCCTCTTCTGCCCCAAGCTCCGGGAAATCATCAGCAGCTAGTCAACAGGCATTCTTGCTCTCCCTGGCTGGGCTCAGTGTGCGCAACGGCTCACTCCTCTATCAGGATGCGCGTCAGGGTGTGACTCGACGCTTGGATAACCTGGATCTCACCCTCTCTACCTTGGCCCTGAATACGCCTATCAGTGTTGCGCTGGAAACCAAGCTTAGCACCGAGAGTTTGCAGGCTAGCCTGACCTCCTCTGCTATGGCCCATTTTGTTGGAGACTTTGCCCATCTGAGCCTTGATAACTGGCACCTGGTGCTGCAATTGCAGCAAGGGATAACCAAGCTGAGCGTCGAAAGCGAGGCTCGTTTGCAATTGACGCCGAGTGAGGGGGGCCAGTTGCTGCAGTTGTCAGGCTGGCAGACCCAGGGGGCATTACAGCAAGGGGCGCTCCAGGCCAGTTGGCACAGCGATGCTGCGTTAACGGCGCAGATAGCCGATGGGCTGCAGCGGCTAACGCTGCCAACTTGGCAACTGAGTGGCAAGGTCTCAGGCGTGACGCCGCCCCAACTGCAAGAGATAGCGTTGCAGGGCGGACTGGATTACCAGGCCGCCAGTAAGTTGCTGATCCTGAACCCACTTAAGGTAAGCAGTGGGCCTCTGGTCGCCCAAGGGCAGGTTGCCGTGCGTTTTTCGACGCTACCCGAGGTTCATTTCGATTTACACACGCCGCGGCTGGATCTGGCCTGGTTCAAGCAAGCGGATAACCCCGCAGCATCAAGCGCTAAGGTCGCGAACGCGGAGCATGTGAGTGCTGAGGCCAGCCGCACTCAGACGGTCAAACCAGTGCAGGGGGGGCCGACATCCGAGTTGAGCCTGTTGCGACAGGTCAATGGCGGAGGGCAATGGCGCTGCGATGAGTTGCTGGCCCCCGATCTGGTTGTTAAGGACCTCTCGTTAGCCATGACGCTAGGGGATGGTCTATTGCAGCTCTCCTCTTTGACGGCGCATACCTATCAGGGGCAACTCATGATGAGCGGCCGTCTCGATAGCAGGCAGACGCCTGTGAGCTGGCAACTTAGCCCTAAGATCAGTGGCGTGCAAATAGGCGCCTTGCTGCAGAACCTAACGGGTAAGTCTCCGGTATCTGGGCTGGCCAATCTTAGTGGCGCCTTGACTGCGAAGGGGCTGGGGTGGGATGCCTGGCGGCAAAGCGTCACTGGGCAATTGGCGCTGCGCGTGGCCGACGGTGCCATCCATGGTGTCAATATTGCGGCCATGTTGCGGGATGCCAAAGCCGCGCTCAAAGGCAAGCCCGCAACTCATCAGGTACAAAGCACCGATTTTACTGAATTGACGGCAGATTTTAGTGTGCGGCAAGGTCTGGTGTCGACTCACAACATCCATATGCTTTCACCTCTGCTGCGAGTCCAAGGCGCAGGCACTACCCATTTGGGGCTGGAAACTCTGGATTTTCTACTGGATGTGGCCGTGGTGGGGAGTGCCAAGGGGCAGGGGGGCGTCGAACTCGACAGCCTGAAGCATGTGCTGATACCCCTGAAAATAGGCGGGAGTTGGGATCAGCCCACGTATTCCCTCGATGCGGAAAAGTTGCTTAAGCAGGAGTTGCAGCACAAGGCTGAACAGGGGTTACAGCAGCAACTACAAAAGAAGTTGGGGAAGTGGTTTGGGTGAAGAAGGAGGCTTTGGCTTGCGATGTTAAGAGGAGGGCCAGCCACTGACCTCGCATAGGCTACGCATTAGACCATGGGCTAGCAACTGGCTGGCTTGCTCTTGATGGTGCACAAAAAACGATCCGACGAAGCCCAGGCTATTGATGGAGATGCCATTGGCTTTTTCATGGCAACGAGGCACCAGCAATAGCCAGTCGCGGGTCAATAGCAGGTTATAGGCTCGCCCTGGTTGCCAGCCACTAAGCTGCAATAGGCTTTGGTAGGCTTGGTACCAGGCCTTGGGCGCCAATGTGCTCATTTGCCGGCAATAATGGGGGAAGGCCAGCGCCTGATGTAGCGGGTCGAGCAGCGGAAAATTCTGATATCGCTCTTCATCTATGGGGAGCCACTGCAGATGTTTGTGATGTTGACTGGCTCCGGCTTTTTTACCGCCATTAAAGAAACCCAAGCCGCCATTTTCTGCCACCACGCCCAGCAGGGCATCAAAATCAGCTAGGGTCAGCAGCTTATCTTGAGATTCGTAGGCTCGGGTGATCAGCAGTAGGTGAGTAGCCAGCACATTGAATTTATTCAAGATACAGACATGGGTGTCACTGAGGTCGGCAACAAACAGGCTGGTTTCATAGGGCAAAAACGGATTGACGGGCAAGCCATTCTTGAGGGGCTTGGCCTGTTTTTTGACTAAATTGTCGGCAATGCGCAGCACATAGCTCAATCCCTGCTCTTCCGTGGTGATGAGCTGAGTGCGCAGGGGATGCAGATCTCCCTGCATAAGGGCGCGGTGTGCCACCTGTTTTGCTTGTTCTACTAAAGTTACCAAACAATTATACCTTAATTCTGTCCATAAATTCTGCCCATATCAATTTCTGAATCTACCGCATGGGCTAGACTAGAATACTAGAATAGTACCAAACACTTGTAGTCGGGTTATCCGGCTCAACCCCCAATAATAATTATAAAAATGCCAATAACGAAAAGGAACCGACTGCATGAAACTAACTCTTAGAGTGACGCTGGCATTTGCCATTCTCTGCGGCCTGATGGCTATGGGGGGAGGCATCTCTTTTTTCAATCTACAGAATATCAATTCCGCCTTTTCTTTCGTGGTGGAAGATGTAGCCGGTTTGACTAACCAGGGCAATGTCATTGGTAAGGCCTTGCTGCGCAATAACAAGTTGGCCAATGACATGGTATTCAGCGCCGATAAGAGTGAATTGGAGCAGGATAGGCAGGCGTTCCAGACTCAGACGGGCGAATTACAAAAACAACTTGGTGAATTGACGGCTAGCTTGAGCAAGCTAGGTGATGCGGCCCAGGCTCAAAGCCAGGCCCAGTTGCTGGTTGCCTCGGTTAACCAAATCCACGCATCGGCTCAAACCCTTTATCAGACCAAACAGGGCATCCTGGATGAGGCCACCAAGATTGGTAGGGTGAAGGCAGACTTCTTGACCAAGTTGAGTTTTGCCAAGATAGCGGTGGACTTGACCTTTAAACCCTATGCCCAGGAAGACTCCTATATTGACTCTCTGGCCAAGCAGTTGGTCACCCAGATGGGCACCATGGAGTATATGGTCAACGCTATCTTCAGCGCCCAATCCACCAAGGAGATGCAGAGCATACAGACCAATGCGGCATCGACTAGCGCCATGATTCAGAAGAATGCTGAGGTGTTGCTAAAAGAGATACCGGCGGCCAAAGATAATAGTGATTTCATGACGGGGCTGGCGGCGCTTAAAGAGAACGATGGATCCAAACAGGGGGCCATAGCCCGTTATGTTGCCCTGCAGGTCACTCGTGGCTCATTACAACAGCAGGCGGTGGCGCTGTCGCAGACGGTCGATGCTACTCTGCTCATCCAGGAGAGGCTGCAGTCAGAGGTCGAGCAGATAGGCCATGCGGCCTTTGGTGAAGCCAAGGCCAGTATCAGTGGCACGACCTTAAGCATACTGTTGGCGTTGGTGTTCAGTTTGGGCTTTGCCGTGATCGTCGGTTGGCGTCTATCCAATGCCATCAAGGTGCCAATGACCGCCATTCAGCGTGTCTTGCGGCAGATGGCGGTGGGGAATTTCACCTCCCGGGTTGATGGGAAATTTGGTGGTGAATTCGCCGAGCTGCAGCGTGATATCAACGCCGTCATCCATGAGTTCAACAATGCCCTGACTGTGGTGAAAGGGGGCGCCGAGCAGACTCGGCAAACGGCGATCAAGAACCGGGAGTTTGCCGGCACCTTGGCCTCACAGGTGCAGGTGCAATCGGGTACCATGAGCACGTTGGCGGCCACAGTGACCGAGATGGAGCATGCCATTCAGGATGTGAACCGTAATACCGAGGCCAGTTTGGACATGGTGCTCTCTGTCGATGGACAGGTGCAATCCGGTAGTCAGTTAGTCACTGAGAATAGCCACCGCTTTGATGTGCTGTTTGACAACCTTCAGCACAGCGAAGAGGTGATCAAGCAGGTGTATGCCCAGAGCGAGAAGATAGGTGGCATTCTGGAGGCGATTGAAGGGATCTCCGAGCAGACCAATTTGTTGGCTCTCAACGCGGCAATTGAGGCGGCGCGGGCCGGTGAGCACGGTCGCGGTTTTGCCGTCGTGGCCGATGAGGTGCGTAACTTGGCTAGTCGCACCAACAAGAGCACTCAGGAGATCCATGGCATGATAGCCGAACTTAGGCAGAAATCATCCGGGGCGGTCAGCAGCATGCAGGAGAGCATTGAGCTGATGCAAGATAGCAAGACCAAGATGGGGCAAGTGAATCAGGCCATCGGCGCCATCTCCAGCCATATGATGAATGTGCGTAACTCCGCCGAGTTGATCGCCAATGCCACTCGTGAGCAGACCATTGCCAGCCGGGAGATCAGTCGCAGCATCAACGAGATGTCCGAGGTGGTAGAGCAGAGTAGCCGTACCATGGCCGACATGGCGGGCCAGACAGCGGTGCTGGACCGTCTGTGTGAAGAGCAGGAAGCAACGGTGCGCCAGTTCCAATTGCAGAAGGTCTAACCAGCCGCATGCAGGCGTAATCGACACTTCTCCTGCCTTGCCTCGGAGCGGCCAATAGCCGGGATCGGATACCGATCCCGGCTTTTTTGTCTGAGGCGTACTCGCAGAGCTGTTCAGCGTGCCTTGAGTATTGGACAATTACCCGGTATTGCGATGTTTCCATGCTGCGTTGAAAGCCTGCTCCTGACTCGGCCCATGGGCCGTGAGTCCAGTGGGGTTGGCTCAATTGCATCCTTGTGCCCACGCTTAGCGTCTGTTTTTGGGGCGGTCCTCCGCGACTTGCTACCGCGCTACCAACAGCGCCTGGGTTACGGGGCTTAACAGGAGTTTTATCTTTCATGCGTCAGACTCTCACCCTGGCTACGGCCTGCATCAATACCACGCCGCTCGATCTGGATGGCAACTTGGCGCTGATCCGCCAGGCGGTCGCCCAGGCTCAACAGGCTCAGGCCGACCTGCTGTTGCTTCCCGAACTATCACTGACGGGTTATGGCTGTGAGGATATGTTTTTTGTCGCCGACTGGTTGGAGAACCTCCCAGGGGAGCTGGTGGCGTTGGCTAACCAGTTGCCGGAGCAGTTGCTGATCACAGTTGGTTTTCCCCTGCTGATCCCCGGTGGTCAAGTGTTTAACGCCGTTGCCTTGCTCTCTTTAGGCCGCGTGCACGGCATAGTCTGCAAGCAGCATCTGGCGCGCAATGGTATTCACTACGAGCCGCGCTGGTTTACCCCCTGGCCGGCCGGTCACGTGACTGAGATCACTTGGGCCGGTCAGCAGATCCCGGTTGGCGATCTGGTGTTTGATGTCCAAGGGGTGCGTCTGGGTTTTGAGATCTGTGAAGACTCCTGGGTAGCGGCTCGGCCGGGTCGCTCTTTGTTTGAGCGTCAGGTGGATGTGATCCTGAATCCTTCCGCCAGCCACTTTGCCTTGGGCAAGCAGCAACTGCGCAGCCAGTTTGTGCGTGAGGGCTCCCGGGCTTATGGTGCCGTCTACGCCTATACCAACCTGCTGGGGTGTGAAGCCGGGCGGGCTGTCTATGATGGTGATGCCATGATCGCCAGTAATGGCGAACTGGTGCTGGTGGGGGAGCGATTGAGTTTTGCGCCCTGCAAGGTGTACAGCGCCACTGTGGATTTACAGATCAATCGGGCGGCCCGCCTGATCAGCAGTCAACCTCTGCTGCCTGGTCGCCGTGACGGGATAACGGCTATCAACTTTATCTGGGCTCCCGAGTCGCCCCACCGGGCTTTGGCGCGAGCATGCACTCTGGCGGTTGAAGATGAACATGCCGAAGCCTGCCGGGCCATTGCCTTGGGGTTATGGGATTGGCAGCGCAAGACCTATACGGGTGGCTATGCCTTGAGTCTCTCCGGCGGCGCCGACTCGGCCTTGTGTGGTGCACTGGTGTGGATGGCTCAGGTACAGGCTTATGCCACGCTGGGCGAGGCAAACTATCTGGCGGAGTTGGCCAAGGGGCGGTTGAGCCCAGCCCCCCGCGGTGAGCAGACGCCGCTGGCGTGGCTGCAGGCCCAGGTGATGCCGCTCATCCTGACCACCCTCTACCAAGGGTCAGAGTACAGCGGGTCCGTCACCTCCCAGGCGGCCGCTGGCCTGGCGGCGGATATTGGAGCCACACACCATAGCTGGTCCATCGCCGAACTGGTGACCGGGTATCTCAATCTGGCCAATGAGCTGACACCGGAAGACCCGCTCAACTGGCAGCGGGATGATCTGGCGCTGCAAAATATTCAGGCCCGGGTGCGGGCGCCCGGGATCTGGCTCTTGGCCAATCGGGGCAACAAACTCCTCATTGCCACCTCCAATCTCTCCGAGGCCAGTGTGGGTTACTGCACCATGGACGGCGATACTTCAGGCGTGTTGTCACCCATAGGTGGGGTGAGCAAGTCGCGGGTATTGCAGATTAATCGCTATATTCTCGAGCAGGGGATACCGCTGCAAGATGCGGCTCTATTGGGGTGTACGCGACTGCAGCTGGCCGCCATGGAGGCCATAGTTAATCAGGCGCCCACCGCCGAGTTGCGGCCAGTTGAGCAGACTGATGAGGCAGATCTGATGCCCTTTCCAGTACTCGATGCCATTCGCCGGATCAGCCAGACCCAGCATCTGTCACCCAAGGGGGTGCTACAAGCCTTGCTGCGCGGTGAGTTTGCCGAACGCTATTCGCTGGCGCAGCTGACGGCCTGGCTGCAGCGCTACTACGGTCTCTACTGTCGCAATCAGTGGAAGCGAGAGCGGATTGCGGTGAGCTTCCACATCGAGGCGGATAGTGCCGATCCCAAGACGTATCGGCGTTTCCCCGTGCTCTCCAGCCAGCTTAAACGTGAGTTGGCCCAAATGGAGCAATTTGCCCGCTCACTGCAGCTACCCTAGTCGCGGGGCAACCGCCACATTGGCTCTTGTGTCTTACCGGCGACAGACGGCATACTGTCGCCCATCTTGTCGGAGTGCCCAACTGGGCTGAGACCGTTAATTCGGGATCCGTTGAACCTGATCAGGTTAAAACCTGCGAAGGGAAACAAGGGTAAGGTGAGTCATCTACCTCCGCATCACTCCTCTTCTGGCCGTGATGCTGTCAATCCCGCGCTAGCTCCGCCCGCTGGATTGTTACTCCTCGCAACGCCACTCCAGACAAGCAAACCCACTGTTTCTTTTACCTAAGTGAGCTTTGCTATGTCTATTTCTACCTCTATCCATGATGCGGCTGTGGCTCCGGTTTCTCGCCGTGAACGCCGTGAGCTGGCCCAGCAGTACATCACGCAGCTGGTTGGCCAAACCTTTCCCAACTCGGATCGTATCTACCTGACAGGCTCTCGCGCCGATCTGCGTGTGCCGATGCGTAGAATTCATTTAGCGCCGTCACTGATTGGCGGCAATCAAGAGACCCCTCTGTTTGAGCCTAACGAGCCAGTGCTCGTATACGACACCGCCGGGGCGTATGGCGATCCGGAGCTCACCATAGATGTCTCCCGCGGTCTGGCCCGGATACGCGATGCCTGGATTGATGAGCGCGGTGATTGTGAGTGGGTCGCTGCTCCTAACTCGCACTTTACCCGAGGTCAGCAAGAGAACTTGCTCAGTGGCGCCGGACATCTGGTGCCGAAGATGCAAGAGGCTGCCCCCATACGCCGCGCCAAGGCCGGGCTCTGTGTCAGCCAGTTACACTATGCCCGTGCCGGCATTATCACGCCCGAGATGGAGTACATTGCCCTGCGGGAAAACCAGCGTGCACTGACGGCAGGCGAGGCCGGGATCACCCCGGAGTTCGTGCGTCAGGAGGTGGCCGAGGGGCGAGCCATCATACCGGCCAATATCAACCATCCGGAAGCGGAGCCCATGATCATTGGCCGCAACTTTCTGGTGAAGATCAATGCCAACATAGGTAACTCCTCTGTGACCTCCTCCATCGAAGAGGAGGTGGAAAAGCTGGTGTGGTCTGCTCGTTGGGGGGCCGATACTGTCATGGATCTCTCCACCGGCCGGAATATCCACCAGACCCGGGAGTGGATCTTGCGCAACAGTCCTGTGCCTATCGGTACTGTGCCCATGTATCAGGCCCTGGAGAAGGTCAACGGCATAGCCGAGGCGTTAAGCTGGGAGGTGATGCGCGATACCCTGATAGAGCAGGCCGAGCAGGGGGTGGATTACTTCACCATTCATGCCGGTCTGCTGCTGGCTTATGTGCCTATGACCGCCAAGCGGGTGACTGGCATAGTCTCCCGTGGGGGCGCCATCATAGCCAAGTGGTGTCTGGCCCATCATCAGGAAAACTTCCTCTATCAGCATTTCCGCGAGATCTGCCAGATCTGTGCCCAGTATGACGTGGCCCTCTCTCTGGGGGATGGTCTGCGCCCTGGCTCCATCGCCGATGCCAATGATGAGGCGCAATTCTCCGAGCTGCGAACCTTGGGTGAGCTCACCAAGATAGCGTGGGAGTACGATGTGCAGGTGATGATAGAGGGGCCGGGTCATGTGCCCATGCACCTCATCAAGGAGAACATGGATGAGCAGCTCAAGCATTGCCACGGCGCCCCTTTTTATACCCTGGGCCCGCTGACCACAGACATAGCCCCCGGTTATGACCACTTCACCTCCGGCATAGGTGCTGCCATGATCGGCTGGTTTGGTTGCGCCATGCTCTGCTATGTGACCCCTAAGGAGCACCTGGGGCTGCCCAATAAGGAAGATGTGAAGCAGGGGCTCATCACCTACAAGATAGCGGCCCATGCGGCCGATCTGGCCAAGGGTCATCCCGGGGCTCAGGTGCGCGATAATGCCATGTCCAAGGCGCGCTTTGAGTTCCGTTGGGAAGATCAATTCAATCTGGCGCTAGATCCGGAAACTGCACGTGCCTACCACGATGCGGATTTACCCCAGGAGTCAGGTAAAGTCGCCCATTTCTGCTCCATGTGCGGCCCCAAGTTTTGCTCCATGAAGCTCAGTCAAGAGGTGCGTGACATCGAGAGTGCCAAGGCGGTCGCGGCGCAAGCCGAGGGGATGGCCGGTCAGTCCGAGCGCTTCAAGGCGCAAGGTAGCGAGCTCTATCACGCCAAAGCCAAGCCTCTCCACAGTGCGGAGCAAGAGGTGCAGCAATGAGCCAGACCTCCTCAGCGTCTGGGCGCCCCATCGTCTGGAGCATAGCGGGTTCGGATCCGGGTGGTGGCGCGGGTATCCAGGCCGATCTGCTCACTGTGACTGACTTGGGCTGTCATGGTTGCACCGTCATCACGGCCGTGACCTCACAAAACTCGGTGGCGGTGACAGGCGTTGCGCCATGTTCGGCCGCGACCCTGCTGAGTCAGTTAGATGCCTTGGCCTGTGATTTGCTGCCGCAAGCCATCAAGATAGGCTTGCTCGCAACCCCCGAGCAGGTGACGGCGCTGGCCGGGCATCTGGCTAGCCTCAAGGCGCACCATGCTTGCCCTGTGATTTACGATCCGGTGGCGATGGCGAGTTCGGGTCACGCCATGGCCGAGGCGGCCACCCGCTCTGCGCTCGGTGCCTTGCTACCGCAACTGGATCTCATCACCCCCAACAGCCAGGAGCTGGCGGCCCTGACCGGCATGGCGCCAGACTCACCCGCCCAACTGATCGCGGCGGCCGAGCAGTTGCGGACACTCGGTGCGGCAGCTGTGCTGGTCAAGGGGGGGCATCTGGCGTGGAGCCAGGATCTCTGCCTGGATTACTTTACCAATGGTCAGCTGAGCTTCTGGTTGGCGGCGCCGCGTCTGGATACTCGGCATGGCCACGGCACCGGCTGTACCTATGCGTCGGCGATAGCGGCGCTATTGGCCCAGGAGTATGTGCTGGAGGATGCCATCACCCTGGCCCGCGCCTACCTGCAACAAGGTTTGGCTGAGGCCCGGGGGGTGGGGGCGGGGCCGGGTCCTGTGGCGCATCTGGGTTGGCCCAGTGCCGAGTCTCACTTTCCGCGGGTGCTGTTGCCTGGCTCACTCGAGGCCAAGCGGCTGGGGCTTTGCTGGCCCGCCAGCTTGCCCGTTGGGGGGCAACAGGCCGAAACGGGTTTTGCGGCGTGCCCGCACCAACTGGGTCTCTATCCTGTGGTGGACTCTCTTGAATGGATCGAGCGGCTGCTGGGCTGGGGGGTGAAAACCCTGCAGTTGCGCATCAAGGATCCGGCCCATCCGCAACTGGCGTCCCAGATAGCCCAGGCGGTGGCGTTAGGCCGCCAGTATGAGGCGCGGCTCTTCATCAACGACTATTGGCAACTGGCCATAGCCCATGGTGCTTATGGGGTCCATCTTGGGCAGGAGGATCTGGAAAGAGCCGATCTGGCGGCTATCCAGCAGGCTGGCTTGCGCCTGGGGATCTCTACCCATGGCTATTACGAGATCGCCCGCGCCATGGCCATTCGCCCCTCCTACATTGCCCTGGGCCATATTTTCCCGACGCAAACCAAGCAGATGCCCTCCGCGCCCCAGGGGCTGCAGCGCCTGCATGGCTACGCCAGCCTACTCAAGGCGTGGCCCACTGTGGCCATAGGAGGGATATCCACCGAGCGGGTGGCCAGCGTAGTGGCTACCGGGGTCGGCTCTGTGGCTGTGGTGACGGCCATTATCCAGGCGGCAGAGCCGGAGCAGGTGACCCGCGCACTGCTGCAACAGTTGGCCCAGGCGAATGCTCATGCCCATACCGAAAGCGCTAACGCCAAGACCAGCAGCAACCGGGGCAGGGGGGAGGCGCAGCATGGCTGAACATAGCTGTAGCTTACGTGCCCCCAACCAGCGCGACCCGCACACGCTAGAGCAGGAGTTGCGCTGGCGCCGCTATGGGCGGCAGATGTTGTTACCCGAGTTAGGGGAAGTGGGTCAGGCCAGATTGCGTGGGGCGCGCGTGCTTATCGTCGGCTTGGGGGGCTTAGGCTCTCCTGCGGCTCTGTATTTGGCCGCCGCCGGGGTGGGGCACCTTTATCTGAGCGATGGTGACAAGCTGGAGGTGAGTAACCTGCAGCGACAGATCCTCTATAGCAGTAATGAGCTCAACGACAGCAAGGTAAAACTGGCGAGCAAGCGGCTGAAATTACTCAATCCCCATGTGCAGTTGCACCCCTGTCCCGCCGTGGATGACGCGAATTGGCCGGCACTGCTGGCGCCCGAGGGCAAGCCCGTCGATCTGGTGCTGGATGCCTCGGATAACATGGCGACCCGGCAGTTGGTCAACCTCGGTTGTGTACGCCTCGGCATTCCGCTGCTCTCGGCGGCGGCCAGCGGCTGGCAGGGGCAACTGCTGCTGCTGGATCTGCGGCAGCAGAGTCCGGCCGGTTGTTATCACTGCCTCTATCCCACGCGAGCTGAGCCCACGCAAAATTGCCGCACGGCGGGAATTCTCGGCCCGGTAGTGGGGATGATGGGGACGCTGCAGGCGCTGGAGGCCATCAAGTTTCTGGCCGCAATCGCCAGCCCGGCCCTGGGAGCTTTACAGCAATTTGATGGTTTGAGCGGACGCTGGCAGCGCCTGCAGTTAGTCGCCGACCCACTATGCCCGGTATGCGGGGCGGCCCAAGCCTCGGAAGGAGTGACAGAATGAAGTTTCAGTTAAATGGGGTCAGTCGGCCGCTGAGCGCGGGTTTGACTGTGGCCTGCCTGCTGCGGGCTGAGGGGTATGGCCTGGTCAGTGGTGATCTCTGTGGGGAGAGCCAAGGGGGGCGCGATGCCGAGACGATCCGCAGCGGAATTGCCCTGGCGATCAACGAGTGCGTCATACCGCGCAGTCAATGGCAGAGTGTGCAGATCCAGCCGGATGACCAGGTCGATCTGTTTATGGCAATTGCAGGAGGTTAATCATGATCCAGACGCTACAGACTCGCCCCTTGATCATAGCGGACAGACGCTTCAACTCCCGTCTGTTTACCGGCACAGGTAAGTTTGCCTCAGGCTTGAGCATGCAGGAGGCCATCGCCGCCTCGGGCTCTGAACTGGTGACCATGGCGCTCAAACGGGTGAAACTCGATGGCAAGGATGAACAGATATTGGCGCCCCTGCTGGAGTTAGGCGTCAATCTGTTACCCAATACATCCGGGGCCAGAACGGCCGAAGAGGCGATTTATGCCGCTCGCTTGGCGCGCGAAGCCCTGGGAACCCAGTGGCTGAAACTGGAGATCCACCCCGATCCGCGTTACCTGATGCCTGATCCTATCGAAACCCTCAAGGCGGCGGAGCAGCTGGTCAAGGAGGGGTTTGTGGTGCTGCCCTACTGTGGGGCCGACCCCATGCTCTGTAAACGACTGGAGGAGGCGGGGTGTGCCGCCGTCATGCCCCTGGGCGCGGCCATTGGCTCCAATCAAGGATTGGCTACCCGCGAGATGCTGAAGATCATCATAGAGCAGGCCCGGGTGCCTGTGGTGGTGGATGCGGGCATTGGCGCGCCATCCCATGCGGCCGAAGCCATGGAGCTGGGGGCGGATGCCGTGCTGGTCAACACCGCCATTGCCGTGGCTGGACATCCGGTAGCCATGGCGCAGGCGTTTCGGCTGGCGGTTCAGGCTGGGCGTCTGGCTTTTGAGCATGGCATGGCGGCATCGACCAGCCATGCTGTGGCTTCCAGCCCCTTGGGTAGTTTTCTGGCCTCGCTGGGATAAGGAGACGTCATGAGTTTTTATGATATTTGGCAGCAACTGGATTGGGATGCCTTGGGCCGCGAGATCATGGCCACGACACCGCAACAGGTGGAGCAGGCCCTGGCACGGCCTAAGCGTGGTCTCCAGGAGTTTGCCGCGCTGATCTCTCCGGCGGCAGAAGCCTATCTAACGCCTATGGCGCAGCAGGCGGAGCGCTTGACCAGGCAACGCTTTGGCCAAGGGGTGAGCATGTATCTGCCCCTCTATCTGACCAATCTGTGCGCCAACGATTGCAGCTATTGCGGTTTTTCCATGAGCAATAAGCTCAAGCGAAAGGTGCTGGATGAAGCTGAAGTGCGGGCCGAATGCCAGGTGATCCAGCAGATGGGCTATGAGAGCCTGCTGCTGGTGACCGGTGAGCATGAGAGCAAAGGTGGCATGGCCTACTTCCGCCGCATGTTACCTGTGGTCAAGCCCTATGCCGCCTATCTGATGATGGAGGTACAGCCTTTGGCCACAGAGGAGTATCGGGAACTTATCGAGTTGGGGCTGGATGCGGTCATGGTTTACCAGGAGACCTATCATGAGCCCACCTACGATCAGCATCACCTGCGCGGTAAGAAGCAGGATATGCGTTGGCGCATGGAGACTCCGGATCGGCTAGGCGAGGCGGGGATCGACAAAATGGGGCTGGGTGCCCTATTGGGGTTGGCTGATTGGCGTACTGATTCGCTGATGCTGGCCCATCACCTGAGTTATTTGCGCAAGAGCTACTGGCGTAGCCGCTATTCGCTCTCGTTTCCTCGGTTGCGTCCCTGCACCGGTGGCTTCAACCCGGATCACCCCATGACGGATAAGCAGTTGATCCAGCTCATCTGCGCCTGGCGCTTGCTGGACCCCGAGCTTGAGCTGTCGCTCTCGACTCGCGAGTCTGCGGCATTTCGCGATGGCGTGATCCCGCTGGGCATCACCAGCGTCAGTGCCGGCTCCAAGACCCAGCCAGGCGGTTACGCCGAAGCGCGGCCCGAGCTGGAGCAGTTTGCCATCAATGACGATCGCTCGGCTCCGAATGTGGCGGCCGCCATCAAGGCCCGAGGTCTCGAGGTGATTTGGCATGAGGCGAGCAGTCATCATCTGGGGCGTTGAGGCATAGACTACTCGCGTCATCGGGTTGAGTGGTCATCTCAGGCCATTGCCGTTTGCAAATTGCAGACCTGGTCACCCCCGGTTTGCAATTTGCACGGGCTGAAGCTGCGCTATGGCGGGCAGCGCCTATAAAACAGTGTCTTGCATCATGGCGCGTCCCTTGCACTGCTCTGACTATCGGTCAGTGCGGCAGGGAGCGATCCATGAAAACGACTACCACCCTATTTCACGGTGCTTTTCTCATTGCGTTAAGTGGTGAGTTTGATGCCATGAGTGTGCGGCAGCTTGAACCGCTAATGGCCTCGTTGCCCGGTGGCCACGAGTCGGTACTGCTCGATTTGAGTGACGTTTCCTTCATCGACTCCACCGGGATCGGTGCCTTGGTGTTTCTTTATAAACGGCTGCAAAACGAGATGTGCTATTTGCGCCTCATCTGTGGTGATGGCCAACCTCGAGATCTGTTGATGCTGCTGCGGATCGATAAGAGCATCCCGTGCCTGCGCAAGCGGGAGGATTATCTGCTGCTAAAAGGGTCTGCCAACTAATGCTCCCCGGTGGCGGTGAGTTCGTGGTGTGGAGGGAGGGTCGGATGCAAGTTTGTCCATGGCAGAGCATGCAGGTGGCCAGTCTTCAGGGCGTGCGCTGCTTACGTCACCAACTGGCGGGCCTGCTCGAGTGGTTGGCAGTAGCGCATGGGTGTCACCTTAGCCCGGCTCAACGGGAGCGCATCTTATTGCTGCAGACCGAGCTGATGACGAACGCAGTGAAATATGCCTCTCCTCATGCCCGGTATATCGGTTTTCACTGTTGGCAACGACATGGGCAGTGTTGGTTAGAGTGGCATGATGATGGTGGTTACTTTAACTCTTTGCTGGTACGCCGAGTCATGGCATCGCCTATAGCCGGCCACGGTTATGGCTTGTATCTGATCCAGTCGCTGGCCCCTAAAATCCAATATCGCTCAATTCAGAGCCAGAATAGATACCGGCTTCCCTTGCTGTGAGTGGCCTGGCTTAGCCGCGAGAGTGACTCCAGGGTGTGAGTTGTGTGGCATGATGGCCAACAACTGGCCGGAAAACTTGTCGTCGCGCAAGGGCTCTGTTAGACCCAATAGAGCAATCTTGTTCTGAGGAGTCCGCGCCGTGCCATCATCATATCCCTTACTGTTTCTGGTGGAGGACAGCCTGACCCTGGCCGCCCTCTATCGCGAGTATCTGCGCAACGAGCCCTATGAGTTGGTCCATTTTGCTCAGGGCAAACCCGTGCTGGTCGAGCTGGAGAAACAGTTGCCCCAGGTGGTGTTGCTGGATCTGGAGTTGCCCGATATCTCGGGCATGGAGATCTTGCGCCATATCAATGAGCAACATCTGCCTTGCACCGTCATAGTGGTCACTGCGCACGGTTCGGTGGACATTGCCGTCGAGGCCATGCGCCAGGGGGCGTTTGATTTTTTAACCAAACCCTTCGACAGCAAGCGGCTATGCGCCACGGTGCGTAATGCGGCTAAACATCAACAGCTGACTTATCTGGTGGATACCTATCGGGACAATTATGAACGTGCCGAGTTCGGTGGCTTTTTAGGTAGTTCACTCCCCATGCAGCTGGTGTACCGGATCCTGGAGAGTGCCGCTGGCAGCAAGGCGACGGTATTCATCACAGGGGAGAGCGGTACCGGCAAGGAGGTGTGTGCCGAGACTCTGCATAATTTGAGTCCTAGGCGTAGCCATCCTTTGGTGGTACTCAACTGCGCGGCTATCCCTCATGAGTTGATCGAAAGCGAGATATTTGGTCATGTCAAAGGGGCGTTTACCGGCGCGGCGGCGGATAGAGTTGGCGCGGCGTCGCGCGCCGATGGTGGCACCCTGTTTCTGGACGAGATCTGCGAGATGGAGCTGGATCTGCAGAGTAAATTGCTTCGCTTTATTCAGACCGGCACCTTTCAGCGGGTGGGGGGCAGCAAGTTGGAAACCGTGGATGTGCGCTTTGTCTGCGCCACCAATCGGGATCCCTTTGCCGAGGTCAAGGCGGGCCGTTTTCGTGAAGATCTCTACTATCGCCTCCATGTTATTCCCATCACCCTGCCGCCGTTACGGGAGCGTGGTGAGGATGTGCTGCAGATCGCCCGCCATTTTCTGCGGCAATTTGCCGCCGAGGAGGGTAAGCAATTTAGCGACTTTAGCCATGAAGCCGAAGCCATTCTGGGGGATTATGCGTGGCCGGGAAATGTGCGGGAACTGCAAAATGTGCTGCGCAACATCGTCGTACTCAATGACGGCGCGCTGGTGCAACCAGGCATGTTGCCTCCGCCGCTGGATCAGCTTATTCCGTCCCGCCCGACTAAGGTCGCGCCAGCGTTTGTGTCCCCCGAATCCCAGATGGCGATTCAACCCATGTGGTTGGTGGAAAAGGAGGTCATAGAGCGTGCCATTACCCAGTGCGGGGGGAACATACCTCAGGCGGCCTCCTTGCTGGAGTTGAGCCCCTCCACCATCTATCGTAAGCGTCAGGTTTGGGCGGAGCCTGAGGCATGAGCCTCAGGGTTTGCTCTCTGCATCCAGCAGGCCAGCCAGGGTGGCCGCTTGTTGCTCCCAGTTGATCGCGTGCGTTGGGGGGCTCCCTTTACCCAGACTGGGCTTGGCTAATAATCCCTTCCACTCATAGCTGGGGTGATCACCGGCAGGAGCGGGCTCTTGGGCGATGAAGTAGTGTACCGGCAGGAGTTCGGCCAGCTCAGTGGCGTTATGGACGCGGCTGACTAGCGGTCGAAAGCCATTTTCCTGGGGTAGGGGTGTGGTCATGACCACGGGTTTATCCAGGGAAAGATATTCATTCAGCTTGAGCGGATTGTAGGGTTGCGCGCTGGTGGTCGTAAGATAGGGCAGCAGCAGCAGTTGCCAATGGGGCAGGTAGGCGGTCAGCTCGTCATAACATTTCTCTCCCAGCCAGAAGATATTCTTGTGGCGCAATATCTCTGTCAGCCGTTGGCTCTTGTTGGGGCCGATCAAGACCCAGTACCAATCAGGCCTAGAGCGAGCTGCCTGGGCCAGAAAGTCCCAATCCAGTCGGTCATCCAGGGTGCCATAAAAACCAGCGATGGGACGGCCTCGGGGCAGATCTTTAGGACGAGGCATCGCAGGCGGTAGCGGTGGCAGACTAGTATTTAGCAAGCAGGTTTTATGGGCGGGAAAGCGACTGACTTGCGCCGGATCTGTGGCCAGGATCAGATCGGCCTTAGCCACCAGCTCGGCCTGGCGTTGCAACCAGAGTTGACGGCTAGCAACAGGCCATTGCGGCACGGCTTCACTACAAAAATAGATCACCTTATGTCCGGCTAACTTAGCCGCCAACTCGCCACCTGCCACCGAGTTCACCCACAGTATGGGATGCTGGATCTTCTGGCTTTGCATCATGCGTTGTACTTGTAACCTGAGCAGATGCTGATCCAAACCATGTAGCCATGAAGTGCTGGTGTGGATCAGATGGTGAGGCGTGAACTCACAGACAAGAGGTCGCCGCGGTTCCGGGGATGGGGTGGGCTCGCCTCTGGCAGGTGTGCCGAACATGCCCTTCTCCTGGTCATGATTGACCCAGAGTACCTTCCTATTGCGCATTAAATAGCTGAGCAGATGCTGCTCCTCGCTAGCAATCGAGGCCATAGGGTGACCAATCACAACCAGATCTCGTTTCATCATGTGGCCTCGCTTGCATAGGTGACGAGCATAGATCTCTCTTGCGGGTATAAAGCAGATCTTGGGCCAAGTTTTCTGCGGGATTTAATTCGTTAATTATCAATTTGATACCAGCACTGAGTGATTCGGTTATGCCCATGCTCGCTAGTTCGATTGCAATTTGCATCGCTAATTGCAGGCGAATACCCAGGCGCTCTGCTCATTGCTATGGCGAGCCGGGGTGGCAAGCGCCGCGTTACGGTGGGGAGATCACAATAATAGGGTTTGGCCATTAAAACTGCGGTTCAGGGCTGGCATGGTTCCTCGGGTTGAGCCACAACCTATGTAGGGAAAGCGGGATGGGCTGATTCATGGCCCTCTTCATCGGAAATTTGGAGAAGAAACTATATGCGTCTGTTGACGGTGAAGGGCGATGATCTGGCGGCTATAGAGGCCGCCTTGCAGCAACTGCTGGCCGATGAGCAAGTAGCCTCAATCCTGATGCTCCTTCCCTCCAACAACGCCTTTGCCGCTACGGCGCTGGATCCCATGCTGTTACAGGCTGGCAAGCCGGTGTTTGGCGGTATCTTTGCCGGGGTGATCCATGCCGACCAGCTGCAATTGCACGGTGCCATGCTGTTGGGGTTGCCTTTTGCGGTGGCTATCGCCGTGATCCGCCAGTTAAACGAAGAGGGAGGGGCGACCCTCGATAGCACTTTACTGGATATTTTGCCTTTGAAAGCCGAGAGCGAGCAGACGCTCTTCACCTTTGTCGATGGCCTATCGGCGAACATCAACCAGCTGATCCTGGGGCTCTTCAATGAGTTTGGTCTGGAAATTAACTATATAGGGGGGGGCTGTGGCGGCCTCAGTTTTGAACGCATGCCCTGTGTCATCACTCCCCAGGGGGTGTTGCAGGATGCGGCTGTGCTTGCCCTGGCCGATTGCAAGTGTGGGGTGGGGGTGGCTCATGGTTGGGAGCCCATTTCCGGTGCCTTCAAGGTGACCGAGGTAGATAAGAACCGCATCATCTCGCTGGATTGGCAGCCAGCCTTTGATGTTTATCGTCAGATCGTCGAGGCCCATGCCGGGCAGCGCTTCAAGCCGAGGGAGTTTCTGGCGTTGGCCAAGTCTTATCCTTTTGGCATCGCTAAACTGGCGGAGGAGATGGTGATCCGGGATCCCATCTCTTGCGATGGCGGGGCGCTTACCTGTGTGGGGGAAGTGCGTCGGGGGGCGTATGTCCACATCATGCATGGAGAACCAACCACGCTTATCCAGGCGGCGCGCCATGCCAGTCGCCTGGCCAAACGCTCGTTTGGTGCCGCAGCGCCGCAAATGATGTTATTTGTAGATTGTGTCTCCCGTTACCTATTTTTACAGGATCAATTCGATGCTGAATTAAAGAGTGTGCGTACCGACTTGCCCATGGTGGGTGTGTTGAGCCTTGGCGAAATTGCCAACTGTGGGCAAGACTATCTGGAGTTGTTTAATAAAACCGCCGTAGTGGGACTACTGTGATATGAACCATAAGGGTCTTATCGAGCAGGAAGTATTGCATGAGATTGCCATGTCTATAGGCGTTACTCTTGAGCTTAATGGCATGCTGCGTGAGTGTTTACCCATTTTTGTCCGCGGACTGGGTTGCTGTACGGCCGCGCTCTTATTACATGATGACGAGTGTGGTTTTTTCACTCCCCGCTCAATTCTCCCCCATGCCGCCATGCGCAATCAGGGATTGCATCGAGCCATGGCCAAGGCCATTGATCTGTTTGAAGCCGGGGCGTCGTTTCCTGTTCCGTTATGCGGTGAGCCTGAAGCCCACTCTTACTATGCCTGGCCCCTGAAAACCTACGGTATCTTGTTATTGGGGCGGGGTAATCCGCTAACGTATCCCCTGTACCGTGAAATTGGTCCCTTGGTGGAAAAGCTGGCGTGTGCCGTGCAAGCTTGCCAGCAGTATCAGTCACTGGAACTGGCGCAGCAAGCCATGAGCCGGGCGCGGGATGAGGCCGAGAGTGCCAATAAGGCTAAGAGCCACTTCTTGGCGACCATCAGCCATGAAATTCGCACACCGCTCAATGCGGTGATTAACCTCTCTGAACTCCTGTTCGAGAGTCAGTTGGATGAGAAACAACAAACTCTGGTTCGAGGCATCTGTGCCGGGGGGAGTGCCCTGCTCCAGCTGGTCAATGACGTGTTGGATTTTTCCAAAATCGAGGCGGGCAAGTTGGATTTTGTGGCCGTGCCATTTCATCTGCGCTCGTTACTCGATGGGCTGCAGGATCTCTATGGCAAACAGGCTCAAGCCAAAGGGTTGCAATTTTCCTTGGAGTTATCGCCTTTGGCGCCCGATGTGGTGGAAACTGATCCATCGCGTTTGCGTCAGGTATTACAAAATTTATTGACCAATGCCATCAAGTTTACCGATCAGGGTTTTGTTCGTCTGGTCATCAGCAAAGAGGTGGGCTCGGCAGCACCGTTGCGCTTCCTGGTGGAGGACAGCGGTATTGGCATTGCCACCCATGAGCAGGAGAAGCTGTTTACCGAATTTCACCAGATCGATCCCGGTTTGAATCGCCGGTATGGCGGCACCGGGCTCGGTTTGGCCATAGTCGCTCGGTTGGTTACGCTCATGGGGGGGGCCTTTGGTCTGGACTCGGCCCTGGGCGTCGGTAGCCGTTTCTGGTTTACCTTGCCGCTGACTGAACCCCAAGGGGAGTTTGTGCCGAGTGCGCCTCCGGTGTCGGTGCGTTTCAAGGGCAAGGTATTGCTGGTGGAAGATAGCCCAACCAATCAGATGGTAGCGCGCAATTTATTGGAAAAGGTGGGGTGTGAGATTTGGATTGCGCAGAGCGGCGAGGAGGCTATCCAGCTGGTGGTTCAGCAGCCCTTTGATTTGATCCTCATGGATATTTCTATGCCGGGTATGGATGGTCTGGAGGCGACCCGAGCTATTCGTCAGTTGGGCGGTTGCTATGGCCAATTACCCATTGTGGCGATGACAGCCCATGCCTTGGCGCAAGATAGAGCCAGTTGCCTGAATGCGGGCATGAATGATTATCTGACCAAACCCATTCGTCGGCCTCAGCTGCATGAAATGTTGAGTCGATGGCTTGAACCCGCTAGCCCGCTTGGTGGGGCCATTGATGGGGTGGCATCGGCCGCGTCATCCCCTATGTTGTTGGATGAGCAAGCCTTGAGCGCCTTGGGCTCAGAGATCACACCCGAGGCCCTGCAAGGGATAGTCGAGCTATTTACCGATGAGCTAGTCCGACTGCAGAGCCAGTTGGCTCAGGCTATTCATCATAGCGAGTGGTCCTCTGCCAGCGCTTATGCTCATGCGATCAAAAGTAGCTCGGGCTCTTTAGGTGCCCAGGCGTTATATCAGGCTGCCTCGGGATTGGAACAGCGCTGTCGACAGCAGGATCGGGCGGCGGCCGAAATAGGGTTGAGTGCGTTAGTAGGATTGGTGGCGAACACGCTGCATCAGCTCAGGGAGGCCGTTATCTTGCCGGATAGGATCTGAGCCTGTTCCGCTGGGCAGCGGGTGCGAGCGGCTGATTGTGATATCTGAGCATGGGTATGTGGATTTATGTCGAAATTTTCTTATAAGACAGTAAAATCCACGCGCTTCTAAACAGACCGGTTTCTTCTAGGATGTTAACTCAAGATTAGTGTTCATACTGGAGTGAGTCTATCTCAAGGTTTGTGTCATGTAGTATCTGCCCACCAGGTTGAAATAGAGGAGAGGATAGTGGAAAAATTTTGGCTGCAGCGTTATCCCCCAGGCGTGCCGGCTGAGATCAATCCTGACAGCTATGCCTCGCTGGTGGAGATGTTTGAAGCTGCCGTGGCCCGTTTTAGCGACCAACCCGCTTACATCAACATGGGGCAACTCCTCACGTTTCGCGAGTTAGAGGCTCAGTCGCGAGCCTTTGCTGCCTATCTACAGCAGCAGTTACATCTGGAGAAGGGGGATAGAGTCGCCCTGATGCTGCCCAATCTGCTGCAATATCCCATTGCGTTATTTGGCGCATTGCGTGCGGGGCTGATAGTCGTCAATGTTAACCCCCTCTATACTCCACGGGAGCTAGAGCATCAGCTTAAAGATTCCGGAGCCAAGGCTATTGTTATCGTCTCCAACTTCGCCAATACCCTGGAGAAGGTGGTCTATCGTACCGGGGTCAAGCATGTGATCCTGACACGCATGGGCGATCATCTTGGCTTTGCCAAAGGCACCCTGGTCAATTTCGTCGTCAAATACATCAAAAAGCTGGTACCCAAGTACGATCTGCCCAATGCGATTTCATTTCGCCGGGCGCTAGATCAGGGGCGGCGCATGCAATATGTCAAACCCCATCTCACTGGCCATGATTTGGCTTTTTTGCAATATACCGGTGGCACCACAGGCGTGGCAAAAGGGGCTATGCTCACACACCGTAACCTGTTGGCGAACGTGGAGCAGTGCCTTGGCGTTTATGGGCCTGTACTGCAGGAGGGGCGGGAGTTTGTCGTCACGGCCTTGCCTCTGTACCACGTATTTGCACTCACGGTAAATGGGCTGCTCTTTTTGCGTATTGGTGCCTGCAATCTGCTCATTACCAACCCACGAGACATACCGGGCTTTGTTCGAGAGTTGAAAAAGTATCAACCTACTTGCATCACGGGGGTCAACACGCTGTTTAACGCCTTACTCAACAATGCCGAGTTTTGCGCGCTGCGCATGTCTGAATTGCGACTGGTCATAGGGGGGGGCATGTCCGTGTTGCATGCGGTGGCGGAGCGCTGGCAGAGCGTCACCGGCACCAGGTTGCTAGAAGGTTATGGTCTGACGGAGTGTTCGCCTCTGGTCACTGTCTGTCCTTATGATCTGGAGCAGTATAATGGCTCCATCGGGTTGCCCGTCTGCTCGACGGATATACGGATCATGGATGAGCTGGGGCAGGAGATCACCGCGCTTAATGTGCCGGGGGAGTTGCAGGTCCGGGGTCCTCAGGTGATGCGCGGTTACTGGCAGCGCCCGGAGGCTACGGCAGAAGTGATGAAGGAGGGGTGGCTCAGTACCGGTGATGTGGTGGTGTGGCAGGAGCAGGGCTTCATCAAGATTGTCGACAGGAAGAAGGACATGATCCTGGTCTCGGGTTTCAATGTCTATCCCAACGAAATTGAGGATGTGGTCACCATGCATCCCAAAGTATTGGAAGTGGCGGCGATCGGCGTTCCCAGCGAACTGACCGGAGAGCAGGTCAAGATCATCGTCATCAAACGGGATCCCTCACTGGATCAAGCCACCTTGATTGCCCACTGTCGCAAACATTTAACTGCGTACAAGGTGCCTAAACTGGTAGAATTTCGCAGTGAGCTGCCGAAGTCCAACGTGGGCAAGATACTGCGTCGAGTCCTACGTGACGAAGCGCTCAACCAGACGCCTTCCTGATCCCCTTCTGACTGAGGGAGATTTTTCTTCCTTGGTAACATGGATAGACCCATGCAATATCAAATTATTACCCAGAGTGCTGAGCTCGCTGCACTCTGTTCACGCCTCGCCCCCGGCCCGCTGGCCATCGATACCGAGTTTGTGCGCACCCGTACCTATTATCCACAATTGGGCCTGTTTCAGCTATTTGATGGGCAAGAGCTGGCACTGATTGATCCTGTGGCCGTTGCCGACATGACTCCACTTTGGGCCCGTCTCCAGCAACCTGGGCAGGTGGTGGTATTGCATGCCGCCAGTGAGGATCTGGAACTTATTCATCATCAGGCGCACGCCATGCCCTGGCGGACGCATGATACCCAGCTGGCGGCCGCCCTCACCGGGCAAGGTCTGTCGATAGGCTTTAATGCCCTGAGCCAGGAGCTGCTCTCGATCACGCTGGATAAGGATCAGGCTAGGACCAATTGGCTGGCACGTCCGCTCACCGAGAAGCAACTGCAGTATGCGGCGGCAGATGTGTTCTATCTGCTGCCTATGTATGAAAAGTTGCAGCAACGACTGACCCTCACGGGGCGCCATGCCTGGTTCGAGGAGGAGTGTGCCGCGCTCGTGCAACGTAAGTTGGCCCAGGATGACCCGGCAGAAGCCTACAAGGATATTGGCAATGCCTGGCAGTTGGGGCGCAAGGAGCTGGCCATACTGCAGCACCTAGCCATTTGGCGGGAAGATGAAGCCAAACGACGGGATTTGGCGCTGAATTTTGTGGTTAAGGAGCTGCACCTGCTCAAGTGTGCCCAGCAGCAACCGACCTCTTTGCGCGAGCTGGATCAACTGGGGTTGTTGCAGCCGGAAATCCGTAACCATGGCAAGACCCTGCTGCGTCTCATTGAGGAGGCACAGGCGAGTGATCCGGCAACCTGGCCCCAGCGCCTGCAGCGCTTGGTTGACTTTCCCCATTACAAGGCGGAGCTGAAACGACTGCGCACCAAGGTGGAAGCCGCGGCGGCGCGAGAGCAGTTGCCCGTGGAATTGTTGGCATCGAAAAAGATGATCCATCAATACCTTAGCTGGTTATGGAAGTGTTCCGATGAACAGAAGACCCTGATCGGATTGCCTCGGTTGTTGACCGGATGGCGCAGTGAAGTGCTGGGCGACCTGACGGTTTGAAAACTTGGCGGTTTGAAAACTAGGCAGGGGTTGTTTTGACCTCATTATCCATGATGCAAAAAAACCGAGGCGCTTGCCTCGGTTTTTCTTTTTTGCCGTGGCAACGTTAGCAAGCGACATCAACCGCTGCCGCGACCTGCAGCGCTTGGCTGATGGCTAGGTCTATACTCTGGGCCCGGACCAGGGCGACCCCTAGGCGACGGCGGCCATGGATCTCCGGCTTACCAAACAGCCGCAGTTGGGCGCCGGGCACTAGCTGCAGTGCCTGAGCCAGGTTGCCATAGCGAATATCGCTGGACTCGCCCTCGCGGAGTACGACCGCCGAGGCGGCGGGGCCATATTGCGTGATCTGGCCAATGGGCAAGCCCAATATGGCGCGAACGTGCAGGGCAAATTCGGAAAGATCCTGGGATATCAGCGTGACCATGCCGGTGTCATGTGGTCGTGGCGATACTTCACTGAAATAGACGTTGTCACCCTGGATAAACAGTTCGACGCCAAACAGCCCATAACCGCCGAGGGCCATGACGACTTCACGGGCAATATGCTGTGCCTTAGCCAGCGCCGCAGCACTCATCTGTTGCGGTTGCCAAGACTCCCGGTAATCGCCCTCTTCCTGGCGATGGCCAATGGGGTCGCAAAAATGGATACCATCCACCGCACTGACTGTCAGTAGCGTGATCTCATAATCGAAGGGGACAAACCCTTCCACTATGACTTTACCGCGTCCAGCTCTACCGCCCTCTTGGGCATAGTGCCACGCGACGGTCGCCTGCTCGATGCTTCGCACCACACTCTGTCCCTTGCCAGACGAGCTCATGACAGGTTTGACCACACAAGGTGTACCAATCTGGGCAATGGCTTGCTGATAGTCGGCTTCGTTATCGGCAAATTGATAGGGGGAGGTGGCCAGCCCCAGCGTCTCGGCGGCCAGACGACGGATCCCTTCGCGATCCATGGTCAAACGCGTTGCCCTGGCTGTTGGCACCACATTGAAGCCCTCTTGCTCTAGCTCCAGTAAGGTATCGGTGGCGATCGCCTCTATCTCGGGAATGATGTAGTGGGGCCGCTCTAACTCAATGAGCTGCCGCAGTGCTTGAGCATCGAGCATGCTGATCACATGGTGACGGTGGGCTATCTGCATGGCGGGGGCATTGGCGTAACGATCGACCGCAATGACTTCGATCCCCAGACGCTGCAGCTCGATGGCGACTTCCTTACCTAGCTCGCCTGAGCCCAGTAGCAGGGCGCGGGTAGCAGATTGACTATGGGGGGTTCCAAACATGGGGACTCCTTAGGGTATTGCGCCGAGGCGTAGCGGGAAGAGATAAAATTCGGCGCATCATACTCACTTAAGCACTGTGAGCCAAGTCTATCAATCGGTGGAGCATCCGGTCACGCTATTACTTAATGACATCCAAGTCGTAGGGCTTATGGCGCTTGATGCACCAGCGTTTTACCTCAGGGGTTTTACTGAGCCTTATCTGGAGTGACAGTTGGCTGTTTTTCCTTAAGGGTAAAATAAATAGTGATGTTACCTATGTTTTTATTATTTTCATCTGACAGTCTGCAGATTTTAAATCAGATTATCCAAATATAGGGGGTCACTAATTTCTCAGCTTGGGTTACGATTAAGTCCATCACAGCTCAGGGGGCGAGAGGAGATTAGCCTCGCTCGGGCCATCTAAATAACAAAAAAGAGAGTGTGTAATGCACCCGAGACATTCAGCAATTCTAGAATTAGTCAATGAACGCGGGCGGATAACCGTTGTTGAACTAGCGGAACAGGTTGGTGTGTCTGAAGTCACCATCCGCCAGGATCTGAACTATCTTGAAGAACAAGGTTTTTTAAAGCGTATCCATGGTGCGGCTACCCGGGTGGATAGTGATGATCCGGATCATAGGTTATGGGCTCGCAGCAAGATCAAACTTCATCTGGCGGAGAAGGCTGCCAGCTTGGTTGCGCCGGGTGAGACAGTACTCATCGAAGGCGGTAGTGCCAATGCGATCTTAGCCAAGTTACTGGGTGAGCGAGGGGATACCGCCATTATTACCTCCAGCTCCTATATTGCACATCAGCTCAGGCAGGCACGTAGCGAGGTCATTTTATTGGGTGGGCAATATCAGGCGACCAGTGAGAGCCTAGTTGGCCCACTGACTCGGCTGTGTATTCAGCATGTGCACTTCAGTAAGGCTTTTATTGGGGTCGATGGCTTTCATATCGACACGGGTTTTACCAATCGCAATATGATGCGTGCCGATGTAGCCAATACTATTCTCTCCAAGGGACAGGAAAACATCATACTGACGGATTCCAGTAAGTTTGGGCGGATCCATCCCGGTGCGATAGGGCCTCTGACCCGCATCAAGCGAGTGATCACAGATACTGGGTTGCCGGTTGCAGATGAACATTGGTTGAGTAATCAGACCGTCGAGGTCATCAAGGTTGATTGATCTGGCCTGCCTTGGCCAAATATGAGTCTTGGTTAGGGGGGCGCTGCAACTCTGAGTCGTTCTTTCCATATCGGGATGAGATGTAACATAGCGTTACTAAACAGGGTTTCTTGTTGTTTCTAAAGGCAAGTTGAGTAGAGTAAACGAAGTATTGGAGGGCTTTGGACCACAATTGAAAACCTTTCCACGGTAAGGTGTTCATGGTCCGCTCCATTCTCAATTTCTTTTCATCATCAAGGTACTGGTGTCACTATGGAAAACGTGAATAAATCGTCGTTTGCTGATGTGCTGGAGTATGTTCGTATGTCTCGCCGTAAGAACAAACTCAAGCGTGAAATCACCGACAATGAGAAAAAGATCCGCGATAACCAGAAGCGGGTATTGCTGCTCGATAACTTGGAAGAGTACATCAAGCCTGGCATGAGTGTGCAGGAGATCCAGGCAATCATCAGCAGCATGAAGAGTGATTACGAAGATCGCGTGGATGAGTATGTGATCAAAAATGCCGAACTATCCAAAGAACGCCGCGACTTGAGTCAGAAGCTGGTGGAGTTGGGTAAAGATAAGCAACAGGCTTGAAGCGCTAGCCCATGAGAAGAGGCCAGTCCATGAGACTGGCCTTTTTTGTTGGTTTACTCAGCGGCTTGTATCTGGCTGGCTGCCTGATCTAGCGCCACCTTGGCTGAGTTACTGCCATTGGTGGCGGAGATGATGGCGGCTGGCATGGCACTCCAGAACTTACTCATTTCTGGAATGTTAGGCATCAATTGCCCAGCCAGACTGGCTTGCAAACTATCCAGAATGAGTGGATTCCGGGCATCATTCAGCACATAACTGATATTAAGTACCCCACCAAGCGCCCACTCCTCGTCTACCAGGGCGATGGCTTGTTCGGTCAACAGGTAGTTTTCCAGGAAACGTTTGGCATCCGCTGGATAGTGGCTCTGACTCGTTATGAGGTAGGTCAATACGCCGACAAAGGGTTTACCTGGCTGTCCCGCGACACTTGGTAGTGGCGCAACCCCAAAATTTACGCCCGCTTCCTGCAGGGTTTTCCATGCCCATGGACCATTGATGATGGCGGCCACTTGGCCAGTGAGCATGCCATCCATGGCAGAGCCATAATCGGCCTGGGGACTGAGCCCGCCACTATTGATCAAGTTGGTGATGGTTTGCAGGCCAACGACTGAACCACCGTTATTGACGCCAGTATCTTTGGCATCCCACCCTGAGCTGTTCTGCTTGAACGCATAACCACCACCTGCGGCTAACAAGCCTTGGGTGAAGTAGGTATTTTTATAGTCCCACTCCAGTGGTCTGATCCCACTTGGCAGTCCCAGCGTGGCGAAGGCTTCTATGCTACTTGGCACCGAGGGTAAGAGCTCTTTGTTGTAAATAAGAGCGGAACTTTCCATCGCAACCGGGTAGCCATAATACTTACCCTGATACTTGCCCGCTTCCCAAGTGGGTAGGGGAATGGAGTGCTTCAGTAGAATATGGGGGTTGATCTGCTGTAAATAACCACGTTTGGCCCAGTCGCCCACTCGATCGTGAGCCCAGAGAATGATATCGGGGCCGTTGCCTGTGGCCATACGCTGTTCAAAATTGGAAGCCAGATTTTCGCCTGCGGGTGAAATCTCAACTCGTATCCGTGTGCCACGCTCTTCACCGTAGCAATTGGCTACTTTCTGCATGGCATGCCAGCCTCGATCATAATTTACATACAAGACTAAATCGGCGTGTTTAGGTGCCATATCATCAATACGAAGGAGGCATCGTTGCAGGCGTTGACTGGCTTGATTACGCAGTATCAGCTGGTCATGAACGAGTTTCTGAATATAGGGATGGGAACCGGCTGTGGTGTGATGCAGCCGATAGAGCAGGGTATCGTGATCAGTTGCGTAGGCTGGTGCTATGCCTGCAAGCCAGGAAGAGAGGCAAAGTCCTATGGCGGCTAACTGTTTCATTATTTTCATCCTTGAAGGTGAATTAAATAAGGCATGGTGGTGAGAAAAGAGCGAGGTCACAAATGATGACCATGTGATGCTATCAAGATGTTTTTTCCATAAAAATCATGCCGTTGTAGTAATTTTCTGCCTCTTGTTGGCTGTCAATGGGCTATTCGCGTGATAATCCGCGCTGAAGTTGAGGCGTTACCGGAGTAGGAATTCGGGAGGGGTATGTTTGGGGCAAAAAAAGGCCAGGTACGAAATCCTTGTACCTGGCTCAGGGGAATGGGCTCGTAAGAGCCCAAATGCATGGAAAGAGAGTGCTTACCTACGTCTTAGTGTAGCTAGCGGCTAGTGAGTTGCCAGTTTGCTTATCTCTTTTCACTGCATATTGATGAGAATTAGGGATCTCGAGAGCTAGGGATTGTCACCTACCAAGACAAAGTTTATGGTAGCCGCCACACTATTAATGGAGTGTTGGCATGCGTAAGCGTGAGCTGTATGAATCATTAGTAGGTCAGCTCCGAGCCTTGGTGGCGGGTGAGCCCGATCTGATTGCAAATTTGGCCAATGTCAGTGCCCTGTTGAAGGGGGGGCTGCAGGATATCAATTGGGTGGGCTTCTATTTGCTCAAGGTGGAGGGGGTGCTTGTATTGGGTCCTTTCCAAGGGCAACCTGCTTGTCTACGGATTCCAGTCGGTAGCGGTGTCTGTGGTACGGCTGCGGCAACCGGCTTGGTGCAGCGGGTTGCCGATGTGCATCTGTTTGCTGGCCATATTAGTTGTGATTCAGCCAGTAATTCAGAGATAGTGTTGCCTGTTCTCGTGGGACAAAAGGTGGTTGCGGTATTAGATATCGATAGCCCAAACCTCGATCGTTTCGACGCGGAAGACCAAGCTGGTCTTGAGCTTATTGTCAACGAGTTGAAAAAATTGAATTGGGCTGGGTAACGTGCTCGCAATTGGCCGACATGCCTTTATAATAGGCCGTTGATTTAGCTCGGGGATCTCCCTTTTTTATCCAAGGTTTTACATGGAAAACAACGAAAAACTGAAAAACAGCAAAGAGTTGATTGCTTACCTCTGTGAGCTTTTTCCTGCCTGCTTTATTGCAGAAGGTGAAGCTAAGCCATTGAAAATAGGTATCTTCCAGGATTTGGCTGCCAGATTGGTAGACGATGCTCGGGTGTCCAAGACCCTGCTACGTTCGGCACTCCGGCAATATACCTCTAGCTGGCGCTATCTGCATGGCATCAAAGCTGGCTCGATCCGTGTGGACTTGGATGGCAATGAATGTGGCATCTTGACTGAAGAACATGTCACCCATGCCAAGGAAGCGTTGAAAGAGAGCAAGGACAAGGTGTTTGCCTCTCGTCGCCGCCCCGATGCAGAAAAACCAGCGGCTAAGCCCCGGCGCCCCGCTCGTCCTAAAATTGATCCTACCTCTCTTAGTACAGGTCAAGCAGTCAAGGTTGTTGTCGGTAAATCACCTGTGCCCGCAACGATCAAAGAAGTGGATAAGGATGATATTCAGGTGCAACTTGCAACTGGCATGGTTGTCCGAGTTAAAGTAGATCGTATTGTTCTCTAGGAGAAGCCTTTGAGAAAACGCATTATTCGTTTGTCTGTCCTTGGGCTAGCACTCTCTCTTGCTGGGGTGGCGATGGCTATTGAGCCGTCGATAAAGCCGACAGATATTCCTAAACTGACCCAGGAAGAGCAGCATGCTACGGCAAGCAAGCGAATAACCGCTCTTTTCACCCGCAGCCACTACAAACAGATACGGCTGGATGATGCGTTTTCGGAGAAGATTTTTAATCTCTACCTGGAAGCTCTCGATTACAGCCGTAATCTGTTTCTGCAGTCAGATATCGATGGCTTTCAGAGTTATAAAAAACAGTTGGACAATGCCCTGAGCGACGGTGATTTGGCCGTGGTTTATGCCATGTACAATCTGAGCACTCAGCGCCGCTATGAGCGTCTGGTCTATGCCTTGAGTTTATTGGATAAGCCCTTCGATTTTACTTCCCAAGACAGCTACCAGTTCGAACGTAAAGGCGCCAAATGGCCGGCTAGCACGGCTGAGCTGGATGAATTATGGCGCCAACGCGTCAAATACGATGCTCTGAGCTTGAAGCTGGCAGGTAAAGAGTGGCCTGAGATCAAAGAGTTACTGGCCAAACGCTATCAGAATGCCATCAAGCGCCTCAGTCAGAGTGAGAGTGAAGATGTATTCCAGACCGTTGAAAACTCCTTCGCTCGAGCCATTGAACCTCATACTAGCTATCTTTCACCACGCAATGCTGAGCGTTTCAATAATGAGATGAACCTCTCATTAGAAGGCATAGGGGCTGTGTTGCAAGCGGATGATGACTTCACCGTGGTTCGCTCCCTCGTTCCTGGTGGGCCGGCCGATAAATCCAAACAGCTCAAGCCTGAGGATAAGATCACCGGTGTTGCACAAGACAATGGCAAGATGGTCGATATCATTGGCTGGCGTCTTGATGAGGTGGTGGATCTCATCAAGGGACCAAAAGGTTCCAAGGTCCGTTTGGAGATCATGCGTGGTACGGGTGGCGCACGTCAATCGCAAGTAGTTGAAATTGTTCGTGATAAAGTCAGACTGGAAGACAGAGCCGCCAAGTCTCATGTTATGGATGCTGAAGGTAAAAAGATTGGGGTGATAGAGATCCCCAGCTTCTATGTCAATCTGCATCTGGATGTGATCAACGAGTTGGCCAAGCTCAAGGCCGACAAGATTGATGGTCTACTCATGGATCTGCGCGGCAACGGTGGCGGGGCTTTGACGGAGGCTACGGATCTCACCGGCTTGTTTATGAAGAGTGGGCCAGTTGTACAGATCCGTGACGGCATGGGTCGTATCACGGTCAATGAAGATAATGATGGCAAGAGTTACTATGACGGTGCTATGACAGTGTTGGTGGATCGCTATAGTGCCTCAGCTTCCGAGATCTTCTCTGCGGCGTTGAACGATTATGGTCGTGCCTTGATCCTGGGCGAAAATACCTATGGTAAGGGTACAGTTCAGCAACATAGAGGGTTGACCAAGGTCTATGACTTCTATGACAAAGAGCTGGGTCATGTGCAATACACCATTGCCAAGTTTTACCGCATCAATGGCGGCAGTACTCAGCATAAAGGCGTGGTTCCTGATATTGCATTTCCCGCGTTAATCGATCCGAGTGAAACCGGGGAAAGTGTCGAGCCCAATGCGTTGCCTTGGGACAGCATTGAACCTGCCAGTTATCAGTTGTTGGGACATTTTGACAAAATATTGCCAATGTTGCGCAAACAACATGATCAACGTGTTTCGCATGAGCCGGAGTTCCGCTATGTGCAGGATGATATTGCTTGGTATCAGAGCGAAAAAGCCAAGAAGACAGTCTCCCTGAATGAAGCGGAGCGGATCAAGGAGCGAGATGCGTTGGATAAGCGTTCCCTTGATCGCATCAACGAACGTCTGGTGCGCATGGGTAAACCGCCGATCAAGAAGGTTGAAGAGTTGCCAACAGAGATAAAATTCCCTGATGGCTACCTGCAGGAGGCGGCCAATATCACTGCTGATTTGGTGGTGTTATCCCGCTCTTGATGACGAGTAAATAACAAAAATGAGCGCCGCGAGGCGCTCTTTTTGTTAGGTTAGGGGATCAAAATTCAATCGCTTGCACATGCTAGGTGTGATCTGGCGGCGCACTTTTCATCAAACATCACTTTCACTCCCAAGTTGGTATTTATTGGTAAGCTATTGGGTTTTATTTTTCTTTTAAAAGATAATCAACCAGTATCAACACCAACCTGCAGAATGGGTATTCATATGACCTCATCTATTCACACACAACAAAAGTACCGTCTCGATTACCAGGCGCCTCGCTACTGGATTGACACCTTGGATCTGGATTTTCAGCTGACAGAGACAGAGACTCGGGTTGTCGCCATCAGCCATATCCGTCGTAATGGGCAGCATAATGATCCCTTGATCCTGGATGGTGAGGCGCTTGTGCTGCAGGGGATTCTCTTGAACGGCGCCCCCTATAGCCAATACCGGTTAGAACCAGGCCAGCTTATCTTGTCTGAATTGCCCGATGAATTTGTCTTGACCATCGAAACTGTGCTTAATCCAGCAGCGAACAGTGCATTGGAAGGGCTATACAAGTCGGGGGCGGCATTTTGCACCCAGTGTGAAGCCGAAGGCTTCCGGCGGATCACCTACTATCTGGATCGGCCGGATGTATTGGCTAAATTCACGACCCGTATCACGGCCGATAAAACCCAATATCCCTTCTTGCTCTCCAATGGCAATAGAACTGGCTCAGGTGAGCTGGCCGATGGTCGTCATTGGGCCGCTTGGCAAGATCCGTTCCCCAAACCTTGCTACCTGTTTGCCTTGGTAGCAGGGGATTTCGATGTGCTGCGTGACGAATTCATCACCCGCAGCAAGCGTAAGGTCGCGCTCGAGCTCTATGTCGATAAGGGTAATCTGTCTCGTGCCGAACATGCCATGCATAGTCTGAAGAAGTCCATGGCCTGGGATGAGCAGCGCTTCGGGCTGGAGTATGACCTGGATATCTACATGATAGTGGCGGTTGATTTCTTCAACATGGGGGCCATGGAGAACAAGGGCCTCAACGTATTCAACTCGAAATTTGTGTTGGCTAATCCGGCGACCGCAACCGATACCGATTACTTTGATATTGAACGGGTGATCGGTCATGAATATTTCCATAACTGGACAGGCAACCGGATCACCTGTCGAGATTGGTTCCAGCTCAGCCTCAAAGAGGGGCTGACGGTTTTCCGCGATCAGGAGTTTTCTGCGGATCTGGGTTCAAGAGCCGTCCATCGCATCGGCAATGTGCGCGTCATGCGCGGGCCACAATTTGCTGAGGATGCGGGGCCCATGGCACACCCCATTCGTCCCGATGTTGTCATTGAGATGAATAACTTTTACACCCTGACTGTGTATGAAAAAGGGGCGGAAGTGATCCGCATGCTCCATACCCTGTTGGGCGAGGAGCGGTTCCAGCAGGGGATGCGGCACTACATCGCCCAGCACGATGGTCAGGCGGCAACCTGTGAAGACTTTGTGCTGGCCATGGAGGCCGCCTCGGGTCGGGATCTTGGGCAATTCCGCCGTTGGTATTCCCAAGCGGGGACGCCGATCCTGACCGTGCGGGGTAACTATGTTCCCGAGCTGGCACAGTACCGCTTGCAGGTCTCTCAGTTTACCCCAGCTACCGCCCAGCAGAGTGACAAGCTGCCATTGCATATTCCATTGAGCATTGCTCTCTATGGTCAGGATGGAACTTGCTTGCCCCTCATTCATCAAGGTGAAGCTGTGGCCGATCTGCTGGAGGTGACGGCGGATGAGCAGACCTTTGTGTTCGATCATATTCATGAACAGCCGATTGTCTCTTTGCTGCAGAATTTCTCCGCACCGGTCAAACTGGATTACCCCTATAGCGACGATGAACTGAGCTTCCTGCTGCGCTTTGCCCAGAATGAATTTGCGCGCTGGGATGCCGGACAAATGCTGGTTAACAAGTACCTCAAGAGTGCGGTCGCGGCTTGTTTGCAAGGGGAGCCTTTGCCTGAGCCTGTCACACTATTGCACGCATTCGAGCATCTAGTGGCAGACACCGAACTGGATAAGGCGCTACTGGTCGAGATCTTGACCATTCCCAGTGAAACCGCCTTGGCAGAGCAGTTCGAACGGGTCGATATAGAGGCTATTCATCGGGTTCGTGAGCATCTTTTGCAATGTCTGGCAGTGGTCTTGCAGGAGCAGTGGAAGACGTTATATCAGTGCAATCACCATTCAGGTGCTTACAGCATAGAGCCGCAGGCGATGGCAAGGCGGGCATTAGCAAATCTGGCGCTCGCTTACCTGGCCCGAGCGGATCAGGCTTTGGCTAACACCTGGGTGCTTGCGCAATATGAACAGGCTAACAACATGACTGATCTGCTGGCAGCCATGCAGGCCGCGAATCTGGGTCAGCTGCCTGCCTTACCCCATCTCTTGGCCGATTTTGAGCATAAGTGGCATGAAGATGGTTTGGTCATGGACAATTGGTTCCGCTTGCAGGCGACAAGTCAGGCTGCGGATGTGCTTGACCGAGTAAGAGACTTGATGGCACACCAGGCCTTTAGCCTGAAAAACCCCAATCGGGTGCGTGCCCTGATCGGCACCTTTGCTGCCGCTAACCCCCTGGCCTTTCATGCCAAGGATGGTAGCGGCTACCGTTTCTTGGGCCAGATACTGCAGCAGTTGAACACTATCAACCCCCAGGTTGCGGCTCGGATGATCACCCCTCTTATCCAATTTAAACGGCTGGATGAGGAGCGAGTGGCGTTGATCCGTGCCGAGCTGCAACAACTGGCCGCGCTGCCTGATCTTTCGCGGGATTTGGCGGAAAAAATCGATCGCGCTCTGGCGCAGTAACCCTCTAGGCAGGGTGGGGGAGGACCCCACCCTGGTTAATTATGCTGCATTATACGTTTCGTCTGGGGCTGTCGACTGAGCAATTGCTGGCGCTTTATCGTGGCGAGGCTCAGCGCCTCTCGGTAGTGAGCGAACAGGGACTGCGCATTGAATTGCCTGTTCATCATCTGCGCCGCTTTGTTGGTCATGGGGGTATCCATGGTCGTTTCAGACTGACTACTGATGAAAACCACCGCTTTATTGATCTGGAGCGGCTTGCCTGAATGCAGAGGGAGTGCAATGGGGCGCGATAATGTTTACCATGTGCGCCGCTTTCCACCGTTGCTCGATGGAGCGGAGCCCGGCTCATGGTGAAAGGTGCAGATGTCAGTTGCCACTATCACTTCATAAGGAGCTCGCATGTTTTATCCTCTCGCCCGTTATTTCCTTTTCAAGCTTGATCCTGAAGTGGCTCATGAGTTGAGCATCAAACAGCTCGCCTTATTGGGCGGTACTCCTTTGGATATTTTCTTTCGACAGAAGGTGCCGTCCCGGCCGGTTAAAGTCATGGGGCTGACATTTGATAATCCCGTTGGCTTGGCGGCAGGTCTCGACAAGGATGGCGAAGCCATCGATGCATTTGGTGCCATGGGCTTTGGTTTTATTGAGGTGGGCACTGTGACTCCCCGCCCGCAACCAGGCAATGACAAGCCGCGTCTGTTCCGCGTCATTCCGGCGGAAGGCATTATCAACCGCATGGGATTTAACAATAAAGGTGTCGATAATCTCATCGAGAATGTCAAAAAGAGCAAATATAAGGGCATCATAGGGATCAATATTGGCAAGAATAAAGATACGCCAATAGAGAATGGTAAAGATGACTATCTGATCTGCATGGATAAGGTTTATGCCCATGCCGGTTATATTGCGGTCAATATCTCATCACCCAACACCCCGGGATTACGCCAGTTGCAGTTTGGGGCAGCATTGGATGAATTGTTGATGGCGTTAAAACAGCGCCAGGGTGAGTTGGCGGCCAAGCATAACAAGTATGTTCCTTTGACGGTAAAAATAGCCCCGGACCTGAGCGTAGAGGAAATAGCCCAAGTGGCAGACTCTTTGGTGCGCAATAAAATCGACGGTGTGATAGCGACCAACACCACTCTAGATCGGGATATGATTTTCGACATGCCCCATGCCGGTGAAGCGGGCGGTTTGAGTGGCAAACCCCTGCAGGCCAAGAGCACCGAATTTATTCGGGAATTGGCTAAGCAGTTGAAGGGGGCGCTGCCTATCATCGGCGTGGGTGGGATTGATTCGGCCCTCGCCGCCAGAGAAAAAATGGAGGCCGGTGCTCAATTGGTGCAAGTATATTCAGGGTTTATTTATAAAGGCCCCGAGCTGGTCGGCGAGATTGTCAAAAATATTAGATAAATTTTGGTCATTTTGATCACTTAGATTTGTAATATGTACGCAGATGGAATATAAATTCTACTGCGTACATATTAATCACAGAGTTTGGTCATGATCCTCGTACCGAATGAATACTGGCACTGGTGTTTCGATGAAGAGAATGAGCGTCTTATGCTCGATCTCTCTGATGGGCTGCTCTTCAATACTGCCTACCAAGCCAAGCAATTAACCAGCGAGGCTAGCAAGCCGCAAGCGTTTACCCTCGATGATGTCTCCTGTTATTTTCACCTGCTGGAATGTATCGGCGAACTGCCATTTTCGGAAGCTGAACGGGTGCAAATAGTGCTTAATGCCATTGCTGCCCTGCGTTTTGCGAAACCACAGATGGTTAGAAGCCACTTTTTTCGGCAATTTGATGTAATGGGTGAGGCACCCTTGTTTGGCGAAGTGGTCACCTTGGTGACCGAATATGGTCATGCCGATTTTTTGGTGATTGAGCCGGGCAGTAATGCCTCTGTCGCTATATTGTTGGGTGGGGTATTGCGGCTGGATGAGAACAAAGAGTTAGCGGCAGGTGGCATCATCAAGGTGATGAACAATCGTATCATCCCCTTTCATGCTGTTTCCAGCCAACTGCTGCGTTTAGCCTGACGCTGGTCCAAACTGATGTAAAAAAGCCGCTATTGAGTCAGCGGCTTTTTTATTGGCGCAAAATGGCACAAACAAAAAAGCCGACGTAGTTTACGTCGGCTTTAAATTTGGTTGCGGGGGCAGGATTTGAACCTACGACCTTCGGGTTATGAGCCCGACGAGCTACCATGCTGCTCCACCCCGCGTCTGTGTGGGGCGCATAATAGGGGCACAGGCCAGTCAGTGCAAGTAAAATCGTGATTGTAATGCGAATATCTTTTCCTAACTCTCACTCCTTTTTCATCCGAGGGTAGGGCTCCTGAGGTGAGTTGCGCTATAATGTGCGGCCATATTGTCCGTGCCGTAGCCATACATGACCAACTTTTTTGCAACATGTCCCAAGGGACTCGAAAACCTACTTGCCGATGAACTAACCCGTCTGGGTGCCGACTCTGTCAAAGAGACGGTCGCAGGGGTCGCGTTTACCGGTGAGCTGGAGTGCGCTTATCGTGCCTGTTTGTGGAGTCGCCTGGCTTCGCGGGTTCTGCTTTCATTGGCTAGCTTTGGTGTGCGCGATGATATGGATCTCTACCTGGGGATCAGTAATATTCCCTGGGAGAGCTTTTTTTCGGTCAATCAGACCATAGCCGTGGATTTTTCTGGGACCTCGGACAGTATCCGCAATACCCAATATGGTGCCTTGAAGGTTAAGGATGCCATAGTCGACCGATTTACCAAGCGCACCGGTCAGCGTCCCAACATTGATAAGCGTGAACCCGATGTGCGGGTTCAGGTGCATTTGAAGCGTGAAGAGGCCAGCGTGGCGCTGGATCTCTCCGGGCCCGCTTTGCATCAGCGCGGTTACCGCTCTGGCACAGGGGATGCCCCGCTGAAGGAGAATCTGGCGGCAGCGGTACTGTTGCGCAGTGGTTGGCAAGGTGAGCCGCTCATCGATCCCATGTGTGGCTCGGGCACTTTGCTCATCGAGGCCGCCATGATGGCGACCGATATGGCTCCGGGTTTGTTGCGTCACCGCTTTGGTTTGACCTCGCTGCAACAATACGACGCCTCCTTGTGGCAATCCCTGCAGGCTGAGGCGCGAGTAAGAGCCAAACGCGGTCTAACGGCGGGCGCTGAGTTGAAGTTCCTCGGTCTGGATAGCGACAGCCGTGTGCTGAGTCGGGCCCAAGAAAATGCCCAAGAGGCAGGTTTTGCCTCGCTGATCCGTTTTGCCTCCCAGGAAGCGGTTGCTTTGCGTAATCCTTGGCCTGGCCATAAAGGCTTCCTGGTCACCAACCCCCCCTATGGCGAACGATTGGGTGAGTTTCCCGAACTGTTGAAGCTCTATCAGGAGTTGGGGCAATCATTGCGCCAGGGCTTTCAAGGTTGGCGCGTCTCTGTCTTGTCAGCCTCGCCTGATCTGCTCAGTTGCTTACGTCTGCGGGCGGATAAGCAGTATCGGTTGTTCAATGGCGCCTTAGAGTGTCAATTACGCAATTATCAGATAGCGGAAGATTCCATCGCCTCCACCAAGATGGTGGCGGAGGATTTTGCTAATCGCCTGCGCAAGAATATGAAGAGTCTGGATAAATGGGCCAAGCAAGAAAAGCTGGATGCCTATCGCCTCTATGATGCCGATCTGCCGGATTATAATGCTGCCATTGACCGTTATGGCGATTATCTGGTGGTGCAGGAGTACGCCGCACCCAAGACCATCCCTGAGCCTGTAGCGCGCCAGCGGCTGCTGGATATGGTGCAAGCTACCATAGCCGTGACGGGCGTGCCTGGCGCCAACTTGATCCTGAAGGTGCGTGAGCGGCAGAAGGGCGAGAGCCAGTACCAGAAGTTGAATGAACTGGGTGACATGCTGGTTGTGCATGAATATGGCGCTGAGTTGCTGGTCAATCTGCGCGATTATCTAGATACCGGCCTGTTTCTGGACCATCGTCTGACCCGCCGCATGCTGGGGAACATGGCCAACGATAAGCGCTTCTTGAATCTGTTTGCCTATACGGGCTCGGCGACTGTGCATGCGGCGCTGGGTGGGGCTCGCTTCACCACTACTGTGGATATGTCACGCACCTATCTTAACTGGGCTAAAGAGAACCTAAAGCACAATGGTTTGCTCAACTCTCGCCATCATTTTGAACAGGCCGATTGCCTGAAGTGGCTGGCCAGTTGCGACGAGCAGTTTGATTTGATCTTTATTGACCCCCCTACTTTTTCCAACTCCAAGCGGATGGATGAAAGTTTTGATGTGCAGCGAGATCACATCCGCCTGCTAACGGATTTGAAGCGGCTGCTTGCTCCGAAGGGCACGCTGGTCTTCTCCAACAATAAGCGCCACTTCAAGATGGATCAGGAAGGGTTAGCCAACCTGCAACTGGTAGCCGAAAACATCAGCGAACAGACTCGGCCTAAGGATTTTGCTCGGAACGTGCACATTCACAACTGCTGGATTATTCAGCACGCCGATGACGCAGCAGAATAATAGGTTCGCTGACTGTTTGAACCACCATGGGGGAGCCTTGGCTCACCCTGGCGGATACGGGGTAATAGATTTTTTTTCCTGGAATGTATAATGGCAATTTTATCACTGCATCAGGCTTATCTTTCCTATAGCGATGCGCCTTTGCTGGATCATCTGGAGTTACAGATTGAAGCCGGAGAACGGCTCTGTCTGGTGGGACGCAATGGGGCGGGCAAGTCGACCTTGCTTAAAGTCATTGCGGGTGAAACCGCTCTGGATGATGGTCGTCGGATCCACCTGCAAGATTTGCGCGTGGCTCGTCTGGAGCAAGACCCGCCTCAGAGCAGTGAGGAGACAGTATTCGATTATGTGGCGAATGCGGTTAGTGGTGTGGGGGATTTGCTGCAACGTTACCATCTGCAATCGCTGAAGTTGGTCACTGATCCAAGCGAGCAAAACATCAAGGTGCTGAGCCGGTTGCAAGAAGAGCTGGATCATCAAAATGGCTGGCAGTTTGATACCCGTATCCGTCAGGTACTCAGCATGCTCAAGCTGGATCCAGATGTGGTGCTCAAGGAGCTATCCGGTGGTTGGTTACGCAAGGTGGCCTTTGCGCGCGCCTTGGCTGGTGACCCGGATCTTTTGTTGCTGGATGAACCGACTAACCATCTGGACATTGAAGCCATTGATTGGTTAGAAACCTTTCTCAAAGAGTATCGTGGCGCCATCGTCTTTATCAGCCACGATAGAGAATTTATTCACCATCTGGCAACCCGGATCGTCGATCTGGATCGAGGCAAGGTGACCTCCTGGCCTGGTAATTACGATGCCTATCTGGCGGGGAAAGAGGAGTGGTTGCGGGTTGAAGCCTTGCAACAAGCTGAATTCGACAAGAAGTTAGCTCAGGAAGAGACCTGGATCCGTCAGGGCATCAAGGCGCGCCGTACCCGCAATGAAGGGCGCGTTCGTGCGCTCAAGGAGCTGCGAAATGAACGCCAGGCTCGCCGTGAGGTTATCGGAGCCGCCAAGCTGCAAGTCGATGAGGCTAATCGCTCTGGCAAGCTGGTGTTTGAGGCGGAAGGGCTGGGGTATTCCATTGATGAACGGCGCTTGATCCACCAATTTAATTTGCAGGTGCTAAGGGGCGACAAGATTGCGTTGATTGGCCCCAACGGCTGTGGCAAGACCACACTCATCAAGCTATTGCTGGGCCAATTGCAGCCTAGCGAGGGAGCGGTGCGTTGTGGCACTAAACTGGATGTGGCCTATTTTGACCAGTATCGACAACAGCTGGATCCTGATAAGACAGTTATCGACAACCTGGCCGAAGGGAAAACCGAAATAGAGGTTGGTGGACGACGCCGTCATGTCTTGGGTTACCTGCAAGACTTCTTGTTTGAACCCAAACGAGCCTTAACCCCGGTTCGCGCCCTCTCGGGAGGGGAGAAGAATCGCTTACTTCTTGCCCGCTTGTTCTTAAAACCCTGCAATTTATTAATTTTGGATGAACCAACTAACGATTTGGACATCGAAACATTGGAGTTGCTGGAAGAGTTACTCGCGGATTATCAGGCCACCTTGTTGCTGGTGAGCCATGATCGGCGTTTCATCGATAATACGGTGACTCACTCCTGGTTTTTCGAGGGCGATGGTCGCATCACGGAATATGTGGGTGGCTATTCGGATCTGATGGCATCGCGTCAGTTAAATGCCGCGACCGCCACCTTGACCAAGGAAAATAAAGCGGGGAACGCTGCACAGGCTAAGGCCGAAGTAGCGCCCAAGAAAAACCGTAAAATGTCTTACAAGCTACAGCTGGAGCTTGAGAACTTGCCTGCGCGACTGGAGTCGCTGGAGCAGCAGGTGGCCGAGTATCAGCAGCAGATAAATGCGCCTGATTTTTTCAGTAAGAGTAGTGATGAAACCCAAGCCGTGCTCGCAGCGTTGCAAGCCAGTGAGGAGGCGCTGGAAAATGCCTTTACTCGCTGGGATGAGCTCGAAGCAATGAAACAAGAGGATTAACTGCATTCATGAATACTAAAATTAGTACCTTGGCTCTGCTCTCCTTGCTGTCATGGGGAACCCAGGCTTCTGCCACCTCTTTTTATTCCATTGAAGAGATAGCCACCAGTTCACCGACCCAATATGGTCCTTGGGCTCTTGGCATGGCCAAAGATAATAGTGTGGCCAGTTTTGTCTCGAAGAATGACTGGTTTTCTTATTTCAATATGGCACCGAACGGCATGGACCTGGCTCATCGTCTGAGCTATGAAATGAGCTGTGATACCCAGCTTGCATCCACCGTTTGTAGCGCGTTTTGGGATGGCTCAGCTAACAAGGCGTTGCAGTGGCGTTACGATACCTTGAGTTATGTGTCACAGCTGACCACGCAGCTCGATGGCGCACAAACAGGCGAGCAGGATGGCATCATCACCAAGCTGGGCGCGACCAAGTCACAATTTGTTGGCTATAAGGTTGCGGCAGCTCCGACAAACTCCAGCTACTACCATGAGCGCAATGGTTTTGTCAGTATAAATGGCACTCAGACTCAGCTTGCTCCCAAGTATTCGCTGGGTGGCATGGGCGGGTTCAGCAGTGCTTATGACCTGCTACCAGTCGGTGATCTTTACCTGGTAGCCGGTACGGCTAACACCAGCGTGGTTGCACCAGACGACTCTTTTGCTCGCTGTTATCAAGGGGACACCTATAGCAACGGTGAGTTCATCCGTTGCCCTGGTTTTAACACCCAAGCCGCTTTTTGGCTGGTTAACGGCAGTGAGAGCAGTGTCGTGCCAGAGCTGAGTCCTGGCTATTACCGGGCCAATAACGATGTGCTGCAAACCTCTTCGGCTTTGGGACTGACCGCTCTGGATAATGGTCAGTTGTTGGCTGTCGGTTACTCCTCTACGGATGCGGTGGGCAATGGTCCGCAATCTGGCCGTAATGTGGCGGTTACCTGGAGCTTAAATGTGAGCGCTGGTGCCGTCAGCGTTGGCGCTCCCAATCGTATTCCGCTCCCTTTGATTGCTCCGGGAGAGGGGGATGAAGTTCTGCGCAATACCTGGGCCGTAGCGGCAAATAGTCAGGGCTATGTGATAGGTAATCAAAAATTCAACTCAGCCAAGTCGCGTAACCTGCCGGTAGAGATGTTTGTTTACAACGTCAATACCGGAGCGACTACAGTGCCATACTCTGATATTCCTCGTGGTGGAGCCAACTCAGAGGCAGCGGCCATCAACAGCAAGGGACAAGTGGTGGGATGGCAGGATGAGCGCAATGAAAGCCAGCCTGTCTATCAGGGGAGCCCGCGTCAGCAAGAAGCATTTCTCTATAACGTAGCTACCGCTCAGGGTTGGCGTTTGAATGATCTGATCTGTTCAACCGCCAGTGGGGAGAAGAGTTGCCAGCAAAATGGTAGCTACTACTTCATTGCGAATGCTGTTGCCATTAATGATGATGGCAGTGTGGCCGCAACGGCTTACCGCTATGCCTCTTTGGATGATTGGAAAATACGGGCCAACCCTACCGTGGTAACTGTTCGCCTGAGTCCCAATGCGGCCTTCGACAGTAACGGCAATGTACCAGCATCCATGGTGGTGGAAAATGCTTTGCCGACTAACGATTATGGCAAGTCAAATGGCGGTGGGGCCATCTCCTGGTTGTTTTTGACTCTTCTGGCTCCTTTTGCCTGGCTGCGTCGCCGTTCCAGTGAAAAGAAAATGTCATGAATATTTAATTAGTTAGACAAGTTATGGTGTGTGACATCGCATTTTATCCATAACGGTAGTTGACCTCTGCTGACAGATGGCTAAGGATAAAGACGACGGTGATCAAGACTGTCGTCTTTTTTTTCATATGGAAAAGAGGGTTCAACAGATGAAGAGACAAAAACGAGATCGGTTGGAAAGAGCACACGCAAAAGGCTATCAAGCAGGCATAGACGGCCGCTCTAAAGATGGCTGCCCTTATCAATGTACAGATGCGAGAGGATATTGGTTAGGCGGATGGCGTGATGCGATGGATGACCGTAATACCGGCTCTTCCTTGTTAACAAAGTAAACGTACCCATTATTTGATTCACCAGAACACAGCCTATATACATGGAGTGGCTGACCAGGTCTGACGACACAAAGTGAGCGTTGGCAATTCTTCTTCAACAAAGCAGGCTGATAGGATCAGCCTGCTTTTTGTTTATGCGCCACAAGAACATTTTTCAGCTGGCATTCCGCTCATTCAGTAGATCAGCACTGGCCGATTGATCCAGTACATAGTTGATGAACGGCTTCAATTGCGGGTGATTGGCAAATATGAGTAACAGATCTGCGCTGCTATCCCGATAACCTAATTCATAGTTTTTCAGCGTGGTCATGGGGATGCCCAGCATGTTGGCGAACGGCGGGCGCGATAGCCCCATATGCTCGCGTACTCGACGTATTTTTGTGGCCAGCAGTGACAGGTCAGCTGTGATTGTTTCGTTACTCATGAAGTTGTCCTTTTTCGTACTTATTAAATGGAGCCTTTGCTCTATTAATCCTGTAATGTCTAGCTCAACATGCTCAACATTGGGCAGGTGGAGAGTTGTTACTCATTATTTGGCTGCATAATATACGAAAAAAAGCATTCTTAAGTACCAGACTATTACTAGGCGCATTGCAAAGATAAATAGTGTGATACGCATCACATTTTGCTGCTGGCCTCCCTTAAGATCGCCAGATCGGTCACCCGGATCCCTATAACCGAAGCATGAGGGGTAAAGGTGCTGGATTATTGAGCTAACTAATTGCTGTAAAAGGAATTATCTTGACCAGGTATGACATTGTGCTATGATTATCACATCAGACGCGGGGTGGAGCAGCATGGTAGCTCGTCGGGCTCATAACCCGAAGGTCGTAGGTTCAAATCCTGCCCCCGCAACCAGTTTGAAAAACCCCAAGCTTAGGCTTGGGGTTTTTTTATGTCATCTAATTCAAGCAATAAAAAAGGCCATTAAGGCCTCTCTTTTCTGCACTAGGGTGTTCATAGGGGCTCTGGATCAGCGGCTTCTACTGTCTCGTTCCAGCCGTGATATTCACTGATGGCGCTGGATACCATCTCTTCTTCGCGAATGCCAAAAGGTAAGCCTCGGTTCATACACAGACTCTTTGTCTCCTGATAGGGGGAACCGCAGTTGTCCAGGCTACCGAACACTTGGTCTTTCAGGCACGAATAGTCAATTCTTTCCATTGGCTTTCTCCTTTGTGGTATTTCCAATATACCGTTTTGACTGCAAGAGTGTGGAAAAGTTCAATCCATTGTGGTGTGACCGCTCAGTGCCCCCCATAGATGGGGGCGCGTTGTATCGGTCTAGTTGGTGTATTGGCCTCTGATGGATAGTGGGGGCCAAACAATGTGTCAGGGAGATCAGTGCGCTTGTTGTGCTATCAGCCAGCGCTTGAGCCCTTGCGCAGCTCGATAGCCCGTACTGAAGCAACCAGTTAGCAAATAACCACCGGTTGGCGCTTCCCAATCCAGCATCTCGCCGGCACAGAATAGCCCTGGGTAGCGTTTTACCATCAAGTTTTCGTCTAACTCTTCAAATTTAAGACCGCCAGCAGAGCTAATCGCCTCTTCTATGGGGCGGGTGGCTTCGACAGTGACGGGAAGAGATTTCAATTTTTCTGCCAACCGGGGCAGATCCTGGAAGATATCCGCTGGCAGGCACTCCCGCAGCAGTGCGGCTTTGACGCCTTCAATACCTAATCGACTGCGCAGATGATTGGCCAGCGACTTTGAACCGCGCGGGGCTAGCAACTCCTGGGTTACGCGTTCAGTTGTACGACCAGGCAACAGATCGAGGAAAAAGGTGGCGTGGCCTTGCTGCTCTAACTGCTCACGCAGTGCCGGAGTGAAAGGATAGAGCAGGCTGCCTTCCAGACCGTGTGTGGTGATCACACACTCGCCTTGTCGGGACCGGGTCTCTCCCTGCTCATTCGTATGGGTCAGCACCACACTCTTGAGCGGGCTTCCGGCAAATTTTTCCGCAAAGAATGCGCTCCAGGGGCGCTCAAAGCCACAGTTGCTGGCTTTTAGTGGCGCGACCGCCAGCTCCCTGGCTTGCAATAGCGGCACCCAGTCACCGTTTGAGCCTAGTCGTGGCCAGCTGGCGCCTCCCAGTGCCAGGAGGGTGGCATCAGCCGAGTAGATTTGTTCCCCTTGTGGTGTCTGAAAGCGCAATTGGCCATCCTCGGCCCAGCCAAGCCAACGGTGGCGCATGACCATTTGCACGCCTAGTACCCGGAGGTGATGCAACCAACTGCGTAGCAGGGGGGCCGCTTTCATATCGGTAGGGAACACTCGCCCCGATGAACCCACAAAGGTCGTGACGCCCAACCCTTCGGCCCAGGCTCTGAGCTCTGTGGCGCCAAATTGTTGCAGGTACTCGCCCATGAGCTCACTTCGCTCGCCATAGCGCTGAGCAAAAGAGGAGAGCTCTTCTGAGTGGGTGAGGTTCATGCCGCCCTTACCTGCTTGCAGAAATTTTCTCCCCACCGAGGGCATGGCATCAAAGAGGGTGACAGAGATGCCCGCTTTGGCTAACTGTTCGGCTGCTATTAGGCCTGCGGGGCCTCCGCCTATGATGGCAACGTGTGGTACATGAGGGAGTGAGCTGGACATAAGCGGATCCTGAACTAACCATGCCAGGGCGCAAGATGCCGAGGCTTATGGGGCGGGGAGTGTACCCAGCCAGCCGTCGTGACTCAAGCCTGCTTTACCCTGGTTAGAAATGATATGCGATGAGTAGATTGTGGCTATTGAGTGTAGGGTTCGAGTCATACAGATTCCAATTGGACATATGGCTAAACTCATAGCCCAAACTCCACTCAGCGCTGATGGCATAACTTAAGCCCAGAGCGGCGACAAATTGCCAAGGGCCGCCATAATCCTTGCGCTGGCCAGTGTGACCGAACTGATAATCGCTAAGCCAAATCATCCCTAGCGGCAGTTCCATTTGCCATCGTGGGCTTAACTGGCAGGCCACTATTGCCTCACCACCTGCACGTAGGGCGTTTTCATTATTCACATCCAGTACTCCTAGCCGTCCTGACGTGTCGAGCCGACAGGGCAGGCGGCTCATCTCTAGCCACTCCCAACTGAGGCGGCCATCCAGGTGCTGGATGCTGACATTTTGCGATTGAGCGGGCGTACCCAGCAACAACTCTCCTTGGATCTGCGCTGTGACTGGCTGCACCAACAATAGACAAGCAAGGCCGACAGAATGAATATTCATGCGGTTACTTTCCGTTAACAGACCTCATTAAGAGTTAGGCGTAGTTGGCAGAGTGATCAACCTGGCTGGCTACAGTTTTACGGATCTGCGAACGCATGCATGAACTTTAGCGTAGTTGGCGGCTACAGATATCAAGAAAGGTCTGCAAGCCTTGGGAAAGATGTTTCTGTTTATGGCGGATGAGATAGAGCTGACGAAACAGCGTTGGGTGGGGCAGACGCACTAATTCTCGACGTGCCAGGTGATGTTGGATCACCTGCAAGGGGAGGCAACTGATGTTCTTTCCCTCCAGCACGGTTTGCCGGATCGCCTCGGAATTACCCATCTCCATCACCAGATGCAGATGACCAAAATGCGGCAGCAGCAGTTGGTCCATCACCTCCCGAGTGCCCGACCCCTCTTCGCGCAAGATCCAGTCGGCGGCAGCGATCTCTTGGCTGGTACAATAGCCTTGGGCCAGAGGGTGCTCGGCTCCGACTACTATGGCTAGCTCGTCGCGGAACCAGGGCTTGACCTCTAGCTCGGGTCTATGACAAGGGCCTTCGATGAAGCCGATATCCACATCGAAGTTGGCCACCGCCATCACCACTTCCGCGGAGTTGCCTATGTTGAGGATGAGGTTGATGGCCGGAAAGTCATGATTATAACTGGCCACCACCTTGGGTAGCAGATAGTTGCCGATAGTGGTGCTGGCGCCCAGCTTGAGCTTGCTGCGCCCTCCGACAAAGAGCGTTTCCAGCTCTTGGGCTTGCTCCAGCATAGCCAGGGCGCGGGGAAAGAGCAGACGGGCGTTTTCATTGAGCATCAGGCGCTTACCGATCCGCTCGAACAGCTGTACGTTTAGCTGCTGCTCCAGTTCATGCAGGGAGGCACTGACTGCGGACTGGGAGAGTGACAATATTTGGCCCGCTCGGGTCGTTGACTCGCTCTTGGCGATAGCCATGAAGACTTCTAATTGGCGTAGCGTGATGCGCATGGGGCGAGTTAACCGCGAGATGATGAGAAGAGGAAGTTTGCCGCCAAGCCCTAAGGGGAGCCTGGCGGCTGAGTGTTTTACTTGCTGTGGCGCTCTTTGAGACGTTGCACTACATCCGCCAACTGCAGTCCTTCATTTTGCAGCAGTACGGTCAGATGGTAGAGCAGATCGGCGGATTCGTTGATGAGCTCCTCACGATCCTTGGCCATGGCGGCCAGCGCCACTTCTACCCCCTCTTCACCAACCTTCTGGGCGATACGCTTGGTGCCCTTGGCATAGAGGCGTGCCGTGTAGCTAGACTCAGGATCGGCACTCTTGCGGCCAGCCAGGATCTGCTCCAGCTCGGCTAAAAAGCCTAAGGGTGGCAGTGGATGGCCATCAAAGCAGCTTGGCGTCCCATTATGGCAGGTTGGGCCAATCGGATCGGCGGCGATGAGCAGGCAGTCCTGGTCACAGTCAGTGGTGATGGCGCGCAGCTGCAAGAAGTGTCCAGAGCTCTCGCCTTTGGTCCACAACCGCTGCTTGGTACGACTGAAGAAGGTGACATGGCCGCTCTCCAGGGTCTTGGCTAGGGCCTCGGCATTGACGAAACCCTGCATCAGCACTTCGCCGCTGGCAACATGCTGGACTATAACGGGCATCAAACCGTCTACCTTGGCCCAATCGAGTTGGCTTGCATCAAATGGCACGGAATTAGTCACGGATCTGCACTCCTTGGTTACGCAGATAAGCTTTTAGCTCGGGAATGGGGATGATCCCCTTGTGGAATACCGAGGCCGCCAGGGCGCCATCCACATCGGCTTGTTCAAAGGCGTCGAGGAAGTGGACCATTTCACCGGCACCGCCTGAGGCGATGAGCGGTACGCGGCACAGGTTGCGGATCAGCTTCAACTGCTCCAGATCATACCCCTTGCGCATGCCATCCTGGTTCATCATGTTCAACACAATTTCACCGGCTCCGCGCTTTTGCACTTCAACCACCCACTCCGGGGTCGTCCACTGGGTGATGCGAGTCCGGCTCTCATCGCCCGTGTACTGTTTGACCTGATAGTGGCCGGTCGCTTGGTCGAAGTAGGAGTCGATCCCCACCACGACACACTGCACACCGAAACGATCGGCTAGTTCGCTGATTAGCGAGGGGTCGGCCAGGGCCGGAGAGTTGATGGAGACCTTATCGGCACCAAACTCCAGAATGCGGCGCGCATCCTCCACACTCTTGATCCCGCCTGCCACACAGAAGGGAATATCGATCACTTCGGCAACGCGACTGACCCAGCTCTTATCTACGACTCGGGCATCGGAGGAGGCGGTAATATCATAAAAAACCAGCTCGTCGGCGCCCTCTTCGGCGTAGCGTTTGGCCAGGGGGACTATGTCGCCCATCACCTCGTGATTGCGAAACTGTACCCCTTTGACCACCACCCCATCTTTGACATCGAGGCAGGGAATTATGCGCCGTGCCAGTTTACTAGACTGCATTCAAAAAGTCCTTATTTATCATTGGCATACACAAAGCCAGAATGCGCGCATGAAATATATATTCACAAGATTTTCACAGGTCGAAAAAATTTAGCTTTATAAATAATGAGTTACCTGAAAACTGTGACTTTATAAGTATGCATAAATATTCTTTCATCGGATGGTGATTTTAACTGAAATTTTGTATAAAGAAATAAGGAATTTGGACATCCAGATGTCCATTGTGAGGGCGGACCCATCCCGTGCTGCGCCATCGGATGTTTCCCAGCTGATGAGCTCCATAGCGCTAGCTGCTCGGTATACGCATCAGCCTATTTGGAAAATCATGTCTCTGATATGTTGTTAGTCCGGTATCACCTTGTCTGTCAGAGCTATCTCTTAAGCCGAAGGGTATCTCAGCTTATGGGTTCGTAACTGGATGGGCTGTGGAATTTACACTGTAACATACTGAACGGCCCCTGAGAGCGAGCCCAGATCTGGCTAGGTTGTGGAATTTACACTGTAAATTGCATATAAATCAGAAGCATAAAGGAGTTTTATTTGCTTCTACAAAGAGATAGCAAGAGCCTTCTTTGAGCACAAAATTGTTTTTCTATGCGTACAACTCTCATTATCTGTTGAACAATAGACAGCACTACCAGCTTTGGTAACAAACCGCTTCGCTAGAGCAAGAGCGAGCTGGAAACGTGCTGTCCTGATTTGCTGTGGCTATACAGCCTTCTTATTGAAAAGCTCTTGTTCGATTTCATCTCTGGTCTTCACAATCTCACTGATTTCTTTCTTTAGTGCTTCGAGCCTGTTCATCTTGTCGTCCTCAAGCTTTTGTAGTCTTGCTAGCTCAGCAGTTTTTGAGTCTGATCGGAGTTGTTCAAATCTACCGCTCTTAGCCTCTTCGCTCTCGGCCTGACTGTATATTCGCAGTTGCTCTTCTTCTTGTTTCTCAAGCACCAACAGGCGCTGCTGTGCTTCTTCCTGACTCAAAGACATGTTCACAACCTGGAAGCTATCTGGGTTGTTGATGAGAATGCGCAACTGACGAACCTCGGCTCTAATATCGTTCAGCTTCAATAGCTCAAGCTGAGCCTTTGATTTTGTACCTTCCATCTGCTGAAGCGATTCCTGAGCTTGCTTGATGCGTTCCTCATACATCGCAATCTTTTGCTGCTTCGACATCCTTTTCCTGCTAAGAGCCTTTTCCTGCTAAGAGCCTTTTCCTCGATCTCTTCTTCTTTTTATTCTCTTATCTTTTCTATTAGCAGCTCTGTTCGCTTGATGTATTTGAGTATTTTGTTTAGCTCAGCATCAACCTTTTTACGGCCAACCTTTTCACTAGCAGGATCGATATCAAAGAATGCGATTGATGATTCGCTTGATAACGGCAAATCGCGCTCTTCTTCAATCGTATGAACAAGATCAACCAGTTTGCGAAATTCAGCTTCTGCGCTTTGTTTCTGAACAGGCAGAGGAACAGGAGGACGTCCCATTGTCTTTTCTGACTCATGGAATTGAACTCTGTTTTCGAGCAGGTCAAATTTTGTTTTCTCTGAAATACTCTGGATTTTTGCATATGCGCGTGATGCAGCTCGCTTTGCCTTTACTAACTCATCCAGTTTTTTGCGACCTTTACTCATGTCGTTCATACCTTTTGTTGACTTCACCGATTGTTAGTCGACATTAATAATAATAATAATAATAATAATAATATTAAATTAATCAATTAAAATGTATGTGTTGCTAATTATTTACAAGATATACACCAGAATAAAAAATGTAAGCTTTTGCTGTAGACGTGCTTGTATTGTCAATAGCATGTGTATACATACCAAACTAAAAAAGTATACATCTTGAATTTAATGGGCATACATACTCAACAATATGAGTGCACACAACGAAAAACAAAACACACATAATCAAAAGAATAAAAGAACTAAAAACCAAAACAAATAACTCCATCATGAAGAACATTCAAATAGTTTATAATAAAGCATTGTGTTAATTATTCCTTATTGGTAGCATTAATATGTAGGACTTAATAAACTGATTTATATAAAGATAAACACAGAAAGCAAATATATAAAGAAAAAATAGAAGTCAAAGCTTTTGACGAGCTATGTTTTTACCTACGAAAATCCTTCGGATGTTTCTGTGTGGTAAAAACGCTCGACTGCTCAAACCTTTCAGGTTCTGCGCGTTGGTGGGTGCTCAAACCCTCTGGGTTCTGCGCTTGAAAATATAATAAAGTATTAAGTGACAATAAAATATAATAAAGGTACTAAAAGATGAATGAATATGAAGGCGAGGTTGTATGTAATGTAGATGCTGTTAACCAAAACCAATCAAACAATAGAAAAGGAGGAAGGCCAAGAATTAGCGAATGCGAAAAAAGAAAAATAAGTATAGCGGTATCATTTACAGAAAAAGAGTACGATGAAATTAAGAGGTTATCAGATTTACTTGGCTGTCGCCCAGCAGTCCTACTTCGCAACATGTATTTTTCAATCTGTGAAAAAGGTGAGTTTGTAGTAAGAGTTAACAAAACAACAAATAAAAAACTGAGATATGAAGTCTTAAGGGTTATGTATTTATTGGAACAAGTAATATCAATACTAAGAGATTATGGCCTTGTGATTGCGGTAAATAAAGAAGCTGGCTTAATAGAGGGGCTTGTTAAAACAATAAATGTGGCTTGTGAGATAGGTGAATATATAAAACAAACCAAATAACAACAACAGCACGGACGCTTAAACAATAACAATAATAAGAGTGTTTAAGTATGAATAATAAAAGCAATGCAGGAAGAAAGAAACTAGGTGAAGACAAACTACTTTCCAAAAAGATATTTGTAGCATTTACAGAGAAAGAGTTTGAAGACCTAAAGCAAAGAATGACAACAGAAGATGAAATACTAAAAACAGAATCAAGCTCGAAGAAAAGAAACAAATGCTTGCAGCCATTTGAACATGTAAAGTCAACATACAAGAATGCAACAACTAGCGGAAAGTTACGAGTTTGTATAGATGAGATTGGTTTGTGCTCAAACAGCGAAATAGCTGAACTTAATGAAGCAGGCAGAATGCTTAACCAAGTAATTAGAAAAATATACGAAGGAAAGATCAGTCCTGAAACCGTAAGAAAAGAGTTAAAAGGTCTTAATAATGCTTATGCTGAAGCTAAGTGCATTATTTCGATGATACACAATAGAATAATAAACAACAAAAATAACAATAAGGAAGACATACAATGATTTCAAGCAAAGAGCCGTGTTCACCGATATTCGCACCAAGATTGTTATACATATATAGAGCTAATGAGCTTGATGAAGAAAAGAAAAAGAAAAGAGAAAAGAAAAAGAAGGAGAAAGAGAAAGAAGAAAATCAAGTGAATGAAGATATCAAAAGTAAAGAAGTCAGGATTAGACATATTGGTGGGAATATATGTTGTAAGTCGCCTTTGATATATGATGCAAACAACAAAATAATTGGTGCAAACATAGAAAAAATGAATGAAGAAATGCTTGTTCAATCCAAGCTGCATTTAGGTAGAGGAAAGATGTTTTGTTCTCATTACATATTAAGCTTAACAGAGAGCGAAAAACTTAATGACTTAACGTGGCTTGATATAGCTACCGAGTATATGGAGAAAATGGGGTACGATGAGACAACAGTTTGGACATCAGCACTACACCAGGACACAGATAACGAACATCTACATATTGTTGCATGCAGAGTTAAGGATGATGGAAGTCTCGTTAATGATAAGAATGATTACGAAAAGAGCTGCAATGCTGTGCGAGATATCGAAGAAAAGTATGAGTTAGTAAAATGTGAAAACTTTGATAAGACATTCACTAAAGAGGAAAATAATTTCATTGCTGATGAAAGAAGAATGAAAGGATATGTTGACCACGCGAAAACAATAAGGGCAAAAATCAAGTGTTTGTATGATGAGAAAAAGCCAAGCACAATGACAGAATTTGTCACTGGCCTGAAAAAACATGGCGTGTATGTGACAATAGTTGCTGATGACAACAAACCAGTTGGCATTAAATACAGCATCGACAACGAAAAGTGGTTAAGTGGTAGTAATATTAAAAAAACTCGCTTTACATGGGCCAACCTTAAAAAAGTGGAAGAGATATCTTATGAGCCATGGCGAGATAACTATGCTCTTGGGTTGAAGCCAGTTAAAAGAGAAGAGGTGGCAGATCCAGCAGTTGTTACTCTTATGCTCCCTGCTGTTTATTCACAGATATATAGAATGAGTAAAGGTGGATTTGAAAATAGAGTGTTTATAAAAACAAATGACTATAAAGAGCAAAAATATATTGAGATCCAATTTGTAATGAGAGGTTTTGCTAAGAGTAAAAGCAAAGCAAAAGATTGTGAAGTTGAAAATAACAACAGCAATATACTTACAGCAATATTGAAAATGATTCTAACGATTATTGCGGCACTTTTTGGTAAGAAGCTACCTGTAGCATATTTTGAAGGAGAGGTCGATACCAATGAATACAAGCCTGTTTTAGATACCGCGACAAGTCGCGATGTGAAACCAGTAGAGGCACCTGCTCTTCAGACTATGGATGAGTACGAAGAGTTCTTCAGCAAGATCCTTCCTGTTGTAACAAGGTTTATGAAAAGTGATGGTACACCAATGGAAGACAGCATGGCACTAACAATAAATTAAAAAACAGCTCACTTTTGAGGGTGAGCTAATAAACAAACAACAATAATAAAAGGCTAATAGTTATTTGCTAACTCTTCGCATTACTTTATCGAACCTGTTTTAGAGTTAATTAAGAATGATAGTTTATCGATTTTTCAATCACTTATTCATTGTTGTAAATGTTTCAACTCAAACATCCTAAGTTTTATATTTTACACTAATTTAAATGGTGTAAGCTATTCGTTTTTCTGTGTGCAAGTATTGGCGTCAAAACAACAATAAATAATTACAAATATACAGTTAAAGAAATTCATTAAGGCTGGTGTGATTATCACCGCACTAGCCGAAGTAGACATTTCTATTATACATTAAAAGATCAAGCTGCTGATTTTGAAAAAGTTAAGAATGCAGAGATATCATTGATCGCAACATAAAATAATATCAAATTATTCACTTGGTTTATAATAATGTATTGACGTGTATATATTACAGGGTTAATGTATACATATAAGAAAAAGTCACACCAAAATAAATAACAATAAATATAAAGGAATTCAAATATGGCTTATGCAAGATTAACCTGCGGTGGCAAAGTAGTTGAAATAAAGAGAACGCTCAGTAGCCCAATCTCTGTTGCTGTTAATGGAAAAGACAGAACGCTTCGAATAAACAGTAATGAAGTTATTGCCAGAGTTGATATTGATGGCGACTTCTCTAAGGTATCAGGAATCACTGCTGAAGAAGCAGTAAGATTCAAGGCTTGGGCTGACAATCAGCAAAAGCAAATCAATGAAGCATTTCTTAGGAATGCCAAGAACGGACTGTACGGTGGCTCACCAGTCATAAAGGCCAGTAAAGGAAAAGATGAAGAGTACAGCAAGCAAGAGCACTATATTGAGTGCAAATCTGGTGAGTTCAACGGAATAATTGAGGGTGCGAGATTAGTTGGTGCTAAATATACTGAATTGAGCGCAGCTAAGCAGAGCACACAGGAAACAAAATACTTCACAAATACTCAAGACAAAAGAGCATCTCAGGTTTTAAAGGAAATTAATGAAGCTATGATTACCTTAATTAACAAAGGTGATGTTAAAGGTAAAGAAAAAATTTGCTTTGATGAGTTATGTGATTTATTTAGAGAGAACAGAGTGTTGTCAAAAATGTTCACTCGCAACTTCCAAGATAGAAACAAAAAGATATTAAATCATGATGCTTTGTACGGAACATTAAGAGACGGGAAGCCAATAAGAAAAATAGTATTTGATATATGTGAAATACCAAAATGCAAGAAGATTACTATTGATGTGCTAATACCAGAAAACAAGAAGCTTACTATGGGTGCGCAAATATCAGACGACAAGACGATTACTGCTGACGAGCAGTAAGATAGAAGGGAACAGCACATGGCCTCTTTCATCGCTTGCGATGGAATAGAAAAAACTTTTGTTACTTGAATGATTCGAGCCATATCCGTAAAGCATGCTTATCATTGTTTTATGACAAAGGATATTCGACAATATTTGGAAGATGAACAAGCAAAGGAAAACAACATGAGATTAAGTAAAGAAATATACGAAAGCGAAACTATTTACGACAAGAGAAGAAGATGGAACAGCAGTTTTGCAGAAAAGAAGAAAGCAGATGGATTTGTTCATATTCATATGCGAGTTAGACCAGAGGTAAGAACGTCAATTGCAGTTCTCAAAAAATCTTACGGACTGAAGAGCGCAGAACAGGTCTTGGAGAAAATGATTTCTGATGCACTGGCGGCCGAAGGCAAGAGTCTCAGCGACATTACTGTTACTGGTACCAACCGAATCCATGCTGATAACGGAAACTGCGCTACTGTTGATGAAATCTATCATGAACTCTTTGATGGAATAAACCTAGAGCAGATCATTGAGCATTACTACAACATTCTGAATCGTAGAAGTATACTCGCATGAATCGCACTCAACTGGTTGTTAACAAATGATTATCAAAAATGAAGTTAATAAAATAATTGATGTTGTTTGTGATATTTGCGATGACAGTACGTCAGACAACAACCGATGCGGCCCACAGTTCGGAACTCTGCATGCCAAGTGGGGTTTTGATTCTAATCACAATGGCGAGGCTTATGAGGTTCATCTGTGCGAGAGCTGCTTCTTCCAGGCGCTGGCCAATATCAACGAGCAGCGAAGGGGCCAGCTAATGTTTTCCGAGCAGGGGTATGTGTTCAATCCTGATTTTGGAAAGGTAACAACTCATGACTAGCTGTAGATAAACCCACTGATCGTTCACTCAACACTACCGGCGAGGACGACAGATAGTCCTGATGTTCAGCAGGGATTGCGCTGAGGGTACCGAGGTCTCCGTCAGTAAAATCTTCGTTGGTTTGGCTTACCGCAGCGTCAAGACGGCTCTCAAACTTTACGAGCATCTGGTAACGCCGATCAAGGCCATGATCGTGGAGAACCCATCGCTCAGTTATCGAACCGTAGCGGCACTGCTGGTCTTTAGGTATAGCGCATCTTCCTGCTCAAGGGGGGTGGCAAGTCCGTAAACGTCCGGTTGGGATTCGCGCGCGGATCTAGGCCTTGCCCTCGGTTGTCTGCCCCCAATCAGCGTTGTGCGACACTCTAGCGCATCAAAAGCGACTTTATGATTGTCTTTCGTTCGATCCCGCTCTTTCTTTTTGGTTTCAAGTTCATGTCGAAGACCTGCCTTTGATTCCACACTACCTAGCTGGATTTGGATCGCGGCAATTGCATCTTCAATCTCTTTGTTCTTTTCACCAACGATGGCAAACGTCTTGATCTCGCCATTGGCTTGATTGACCAAGAAACTTAGATTCTCGTTGACGAAATCACGGTTGTAGACCCGAATGTCGTAGCCATGACCAACAAGGCCAGCCTGTGTTACATCACCTTTGTCACCGTGGACAGTGAAGGTTGAGCCTTCGTAGTTGAGCGGAATGCGGCCTGTTTCCATAGCACGGAAAATTCGGGATAGGGTAGTCTTGCCAGAGTAGTTTCGCCCGTAGAGAATGTTGAGCCTCTTGAAGTTTTGGACGTTGCCGCCCGCATCCTTAAGACTTTTCTTCCAAGCAAGGGCCGTAAAACTGCCGAAACTATCAATATCAACCTGGCTGAACATGGACTCTCCCTGAGTAGTAGCTCTTGGTTGCCGATTTGCAAGTAAAACAGATTCTTCAGCTAGTTTACTCTGAGCTGAGGAAAACGGCATCAGGGTTTCGGGTCTCAATCATGGCTAAAAAGCTTGGTCAATCGCTTCGTGTTTAGGCGGGTGAGCTCCGTTCTCTATAGGACTATTCGCTGGAGTAAACATCGAGGAATAGTGTAGAAAGGAGTAGATCGTTTTGCTGTGTGTTTGATGTCCAGAATTACCTACCTCGCGACCGGTAGATCAGCCCACGACGTGGTGTAACTTGGGCTCAAGTGTTCGCGTTTCATCATCCACTCTGAAGCATCCACGCCTTTCGATGCAAAGCCAACATGACCCAGACCGCTATGGTTGATTTCGTCGATTACGGCCATTAACCGATGATCTAATGAATCTGAATTGTCGAACAGGTCCGCCTGCTGGTGATCTCGTGGTGTAAATGACCCAAGAATAACGCCTCCTTTTTGGTATCGGAAACCGTCACGCCAGATATGCGGTAGCAGGCTGGTTACATGATGTAGAAGCTCTCGGGTATCGTCTGTCGGTCGCGGGAGTTTGGCCGAGAGTTGGTTGCCATAGTACGGCTCATTTCCACTAAAAGGGCTGGTTCGGAAGAATATGCTCACATGCTGGCAGCGCATTTGTTCTTTGCGTAGTTTCTCTGCTGCCCGCTCCATAAATGCTGATAAGGCCTGACGCATAGCAGTCTGATCTGTGATCCGCTCGCCGAACGAGCGGCTGCTGACTATTTGCTGCTTTGCAGGAGTGGATATTTGTAATTCCGAACAAGGAATGCCGCGAAGTTCCTGGATCACCCTTTCCACCACAACGCCATATCTCAGGCGGATCTGTTTGGGTGGCACGGCAATTAGATCCGCAACAGTAGCTACCCCTTCGGCCTGTAGCTGTTTATTAAGGGCACGACCAATACCCCACACTTCATCAATAGGCGTGATGGACATCAGCCGGGCTCTGCGTACTTGATCTCTGATGTCAACGACACCACCTGTGGCGGGCCATTTCTTCGCGGCGTAGTTAGCCAGTTTGGCCAAGGTTTTTGTTGGGCCAATACCCACACCTACGGTTAGGCCTGTGTACTGCTGAATGGTGGCTCGGATCTGGTGCCCGAACTCAACAAAATCACCTGCCCACAAAGCGCCTAGTTCAACAAAAGCCTCATCAATGGAGTAAATCTCAATAGCGGGAACCATACTCTCCAGCGTGGTCATCACTCGCTGAGACATATCGGCATAGAGCGCATAGTTGCTGGAGAAGTAGATGCCACCGATTCGCTCAAAATCTCGCTTGATCTTGAAGTAGGGAACGCCCATTTTGATGCCAATTTTCTTGGCCTCGGCAGAGCGGGCCACCACGCATCCATCGTTGTTGGACAGCACTACAATCGGTCGACCAACTAAGTCAGGCCGGAACAGTCTCTCACAACTGGCGTAGAAATTGTTTACGTCAACAAGAGCAATCACAGTGGTCATCTTAGTGCTGGCATTGCTTGTGGATGACGAAGGTAACCACGCCAAAAATCTCTAATGACTGTTCGGCCTGGAAAAGGATGGGCTGATAGGTTGGATTGGCTGGCAGCAGGGCGATATTCGGGGTGAGTTGCAATATCTTCACGGTGAATTCACCATCAACACAGGCAATCACTGTGTCGCCATGACGTGCGCTGATAGAGCGGTCCACAACCAGCAGGTCTCCATCCAGAATGCCCGCGTCCTTCATGCTGTCACCAGCCGCCCGCACGAAGTAGGTTGCCGCAGGTCGGCTGATGCATAACTGGTTCAGATCCAGTGTTGCCTCTACATAGTCCTGAGCTGGGCTTGGGAAACCACAGGAAGCAGGTGATGCGAATAGCGGCAACCCGAGAGTAGGAGGGTTATCAGTGGGTTTTAGGAACATGGGTTATCTCAGTCATCTGTATATATATACAGTATATAGTGATAGCAATATCTAGATCCACTTCCTTAATAATCAATGACGTAGTTTCATCTAGGGTTGATTGACACTACTAGCCATAGTAGATTCGAAATAGATTTTGTTGTTGCGTGTTGTGCCAAAGCAACAACCTCTAGCAAATAGTTGTAGCACTAATTATTGAATGAAATCATTCGGTTAGTGTGATTCATGTGTCATAGACTAGTACGAACACAACAATTAGAACTACCGCATAGGATTACCGATGGCCGTAAATCAGGCGAAGATTTTTGAACAACTCGAGCAACTGACCAACGAGCTGGACCGTAACGAGTTTATCTATGGCTTTATGACCGCCTTCGACTTTCCCAAGGCCAGTATCTCTCAGGTGCGACAAGGTGGTCCCCGTAACGTAGCGAAAGAGGTTGGGCACGTCGCGCTAAAGAATAAACTCTATTACCAGAGTGCATCGGAAGGGGATGATCTCGAAGCTCTACTGAAACAGCGCATTGATGACCCGGCTATTGCCAAGAACAAGATCCGCTTTGTGCTAGTCACAGATTTTGTGCGCTTCCTGGCGTGGGACACTCTCAGTAAAGAACAGCTCGATATTGAGCTAGAAGAGCTGCACAGCAACTATGGCTTCTTTCTTCCGCTGGTTGGTCTGGAGAAGGCCATCATTAGCAGCGAGAACCCTGCCGATGTGAAGGCGGCTGAGAAGCTGGGCCAGCTTTTTGACCTGATCCGCGACCAAAATGATCTTAGCCAACCTGCCGATATCCACGCTCTGAATGTATTTTTGACCCGCTTGCTGTTCTGCCTGTTTGCAGAAGATACCGGCATCTTTGCCCCAGCCCAATTCACTTCAGCCATCAAAGGCTTTACCGAGGATAATGGCAGCAATCTCGACGTTTTCCTCGAGCAGATTTTCTCGGTGCTCAACAGTGAACCGGGGAGTGCCAAGCGGAAAAATATGCCTGTGCATTTGGCCGCATTCCCCTACGTTAACGGCGGGCTATTTGCCGCCGATGAACCCATACCGGCGCTCGGGAAGAAGGGGCGTAAACTCTTGCTTGAATGCGGCACCATGGATTGGAGCGAGATCAACCCGGATATCTTCGGCAGCATGTTCCAGGCGGTGATCGATGCCAAGCAGCGCAGTCGCTTAGGCCAGCACTATACCTCCTATAGCAATATCATGAAGGTGATTAAGCCACTGTTTCTTGAGCCTTTACAGGCTGAACTGGAGGCCTTGCAACAGGTCGCGGTCAACAAACGCGCCAAGGGGCTACAAGCCTTGTTGGTACGGTTGGGCAAGATCAAGGTATTCGATCCAGCCTGTGGCTCGGGTAACTTCTTGATCGTGGCTTACAAGGAACTGCGTAAATTCGAGATGGCGGTGATCAGGGCCTTAAAGGAGGTAGACCCGCAAGGTTTCACCATGAGTGGGCTACATTTGTCACAGTTTTACGGCATCGAGATCGATGATTTTGCCTGTGAAATCGCCCGGCTTTCACTCTGGCTGGCCGAACACCAGCTTAATAGCCTGTGGCAACAGGAGTTTGGTTTTGCCCCACCAGCGTTACCATTGCGTGAGAGCGGTAATATTCATAGTGGCAATAGCCTACGTTTGGATTGGCAGCAAGTATGCCCCAAGGAGGCTGAGGATGAGGTCTATGTGATCGGTAATCCGCCATTTTTGGGGCATGCAGGAAGGGATGAAACCCAAAAAACAGATTTACAGCACGTTTTCTCTAATATTAAAACCACTAACAAGCTGGATTATGTCACCTGCTGGTTTTGGAAAGGTGCACAATATATTCAACACGCTAAGGCTGAACTAGCATTAGTAGCAACCAACTCTATCTGCCAAGGTGAGCAAGTATCAGCTCTTTGGCCTGCATTGCTTTCTCTTGGCCTGAACATTCATATCGCATATCCAACTTTTGTGTGGGCAAACAATGCTCGTGACAAAGCAGCAGTACATGTTGTCATTGTTGGGTTGTCATCCCATTCCGTCACAAAGCGACTTTACCAACAACTAGATGGTGAATGGCATTGCCAACAAGTTAAGAATATCAATCCTTACCTCATTGCAGGGGATAATGTCACAGTCGGAACGCCAAGTAAGCCATTAGTGAAAAACGTCCCTGCTTTACTCTTCGGCAATATGCCAAACGATGGTGGTCACTTATTGCTCAATCGCCCGGAGCTAGATTTATTATTAATGCAAGAGCCTCAAGCGAAAAAGTGGGTTAAGAAATTGCTGGGGGCAGATGAATTTCTTAATGGTAAAGAACGATGGTGTTTGTGGCTTAAAACGGCAACTGAGGACGAAATAAATTCTATGCCCCATGTTGCAAGCCGAGTGAGAATGGTTGCCGAGGCTCGAAAACGTAGTCGTGATAAGGGTGCACAGAAACTTGCTGAGCGACCACATCAATTTCGAGATTTAAACAACCCGGAAAATTATATTTTGGTACCAAGCGTATCATCCGAACGTAGAACTTATGTTCCACTTGGCTTTTTCAATGCGGATGTAATCTCAACCAACCTGAACTACATCATCCCGAATGGGACCATGTACGAGTTTGGCATTCTTTCCTCTCTGTTGCATAACGACTGGATGCGATTAGTCGCTGGTCGTTTGAAAAGCGACTATCGCTATTCAGCATCAGTCGTTTACAACCCATTTCCTTGGCCTAATGTGACGGAGCAACAACGCCAAGAGATCAAGAATTTGGCCGAAGATATACGCCTCACCCGCGAAGAATTTCCCGGCCGCACCTTGGCTGAACTCTATGACCCCGACAAGATGCCCGCCAAACTGCTGGCCGCCCATCAAGCGCTTGATAGGGCGGTGGATCGTCTCTACCGCGAACGCCCCTTCAAGGATGCAGCCGATCGCTTAAGTTGCCTGTTGGCTCGCTACGAGGAGCTGGTCGCCCACTGATTATGGAAGCCGGTCAACCGCCCGGTATTGCTTACTGAATAATTGGAAGGATTCTCGATGAACAACCTGTTGCATGTGGAGTATGGTCAGACCGGTCAAAGCGCCAGCTTGAATCAGATGGGAATGCGGGAGATGCAGGCCCGCGCATTTACCGAGCGCAATAGCCAATATCTGTTGATCAAGGCTCCACCAGCCTGTGGCAAATCCCGCGCTCTGATGTTTCTAGGGCTCGATAAGCTGGAGCATCAAGGTCTGCGCAAGGTGATCGTGGCCGTGCCGGAAAAATCTATCGGCGGCTCCTTCCAAACGACGCGGCTTACCGAGTTTGGCTTTTTTGCCGACTGGGTGGTGGGCCCGGAGAATAACTTGTGTGTCGATGGCAGTGACAGCCGCAAGGTTAAAGCCTTCAAGCGCTTTATGGCCGGTGATGACCGTATTTTGGTCTGTACTCATGCCACATTGCGCTTTGCCTTCGATGAGCTGGCGGTGACTGAGTTTAATGAATGCCTAGTTGCAATCGATGAGTTTCACCACGTCTCAGCAGATCAAGACAGTCGGTTAGGTGGTCTGATCGATGAGCTGATGAATAAATCGAGCGCCCATATTGTGGCAATGACCGGGTCCTATTTTCGTGGTGATACCGTGCCGATTCTGCTCGCCGACGATGAGGCTAAGTTCACCAAGGTCACCTACACCTACTACGAACAGCTCAATGGGTACCAGTACCTGAAATCTCTAGGCATTGGCTATCACTTCTATCAAGGGCTCTATATCGATGCTTTGCCAACCGTGCTGGATGCTCGCAAGAAGACCATCATCCATATCCCTAATGTGAACTCCGGTGAGTCGACGAAGGACAAACACGGGGAAGTGGATGCCATTCTCGATGTACTGGGCGAAGTTGTTATGCGCGATCCCGAGACCGGTATTTTGCAGATCATGGCCAAGGATGGACGCAAGCTTAAAGTCGCTAACTTGGTCGATGACAACGCCGCTGAACGGCCCAAGGTTCAAACCTATTTGCGAGGCATCAAGAGTGCTGATGATATGGATATCATCATCGCCTTGGGTATGGCTAAAGAAGGTTTTGACTGGCCCTACTGCGAACATGTGTTGACCATTGGCTATCGCAGTTCGCTGACCGAGATTGTGCAGATCATTGGTCGTGCCACCCGCGACTGTGCGGGCAAGAAACACGCCCAGTTTACCAACCTGATTGCCCAGCCGGATGCTCAAGACGATGACGTTCGGGCATCGGTTAATAACATGCTCAAGGCGATCACCACTTCGCTACTGATGGAGCAGATTCTTGCTCCCAGCATCCAGTTCAAGCCCCGCTCGCAATGGGATGGCAAGCCATTGCCACCCAATACCCTGTTAGTCGATGACACCACCAGTACGCCGGTATCCCAGAAGGTGCTGGATATCCTGAATGGCGACAAGAACGAGATCATGGCCAAGCTGATGGCTAAGGAGCAGTTAGTCAAGGAAGCGATCAGTGAAACCACACCTGCCGAAACGGTGACTCAGGTGGCGTTGCCTCAGGTCATCCAGACACTCTATCCAGATCTTACCGAGGAGGAGCTGGAGCAGGTTCGGCAAGGGTTGCTGCAAAGCATGCTGATCACCCAACAGGGTGGATTGGTTGACGGGAAGGACCTGCCAGAGGGTGCCGATGTAGATATGGGCAAAGAGGATAATGGCTCCAGCAGCAATGTTACAGGCAAGCAGTTTTTGAAAATGGGTGAGAAGTTTGTTTGCATCGACACTTTGAATATCGACCTGATTGATGCGATCAATCCATTCCATGGTGCCTATGAAATCCTCTCCAAGCAGGTGACCGCCGCCATGCTCAAAACCATCCAGGAGGCTGTGAGTGCCACCAAGTCACAAGTATCGGAAGAGGAGGCTGTCATTCTCTGGCCCAAGATCAAGCAGTTCAAACTCGAGCATGGCCGTGAGCCATCTCTGAATTCAAGTGATCCGATAGAGGTGCGTTATGCCGAAGCCTTGGCCTTTATTCGTCGAATGAAGCAGCAACAAATGGCAACGCAGGGACAGTGAGATGATCCGCTTATCAACCGAAAGGCTAGCCAATAAATCAACCTTGGGTGACATCCTCGGAGAGGAGGATGAACTGGATTTGCTTGATGTTGAGCCTCTGAAAGCCAAGACTGCACCGACTGATTTGGCCAGCAGTCAGTTTGCCGAGATCACTGCGTTTTATGAACAGCATGGCCGTTTACCCGAAGAGCACTCTGGTACCCCGCTGAATGAGAAGTTACTGGCCAGACGGCTAAGCGGCATTAGGGATAATCCAGAACAATGTGCTTATCTGCGGCAACAAGACTTGTTTGGTTTATTAGAGGTTGCAGCGCCTGATGCGACAGAAAACGTCGATAAATCAGAACTGGTGACCTCGTTGTTGGACATCTTTGCCGATGACGACGATGGATTACTGGACTTTGATGAGCCTGATATCTTTAGCTTGAAGCACGTCTCAGCCGAGAAAAAAGAACTGCCGGATGAGATAGCCCAACGCCAGCCATGTGCAGAGTTTCCGCGTTTTGCACCACTGTTTTCTGCTTTTCATGAGGGGCTGACGAAGGGGGCTTTCGGGCTGGAGCGCTTCACACACAAGCTGAAAATTGCCGAAGGGGATTTCTTCATCCTCAATGGCTTGGTGGGCTATGTTGCGGGCGTTGGCGAGCGTCTCGAACAATACAGTGGCTATAACGCCAGACTGTATCTGGTGTTTGAGAACGGCACTGAACTGCACATGCTCTATCAGTCACTGACTCACGGCTTGGTTCGCGACAAGGAAGGCCGCAAAGCACAGTTGAATGGCCAATTATTGCGGCCATCGAATGAGGCAATCCAGACTGGCCTGGTGTATGTATTGGCAACCCTGAGTGCAGATCCTGCCTTAGCGCCTTACAAGCATAATCTCTACAAGATTGGTTTCACCGAAACATCCGTTGACCAACGGATTAAAAATGCCGAAACAGATAGCACTTTTCTTGAGGCCCCCGTCCGGATTGTCGCCACTAACCAGTGCTTCAACCTTAACGCTCAGAAACTAGAGGCATTGGTGCATGGCTTCCTCGCCCCCCGCCGTCTGAATGTAAAACTCAAGAGTCACACTGGTCAGGTTTACACGCCCAAAGAGTGGTTCAACGTGCCATTAGCAACTGCAATGGCCGTAATCCAACACATTGTGGACGGGACTATCTCTCAGTACCGGTTGGATAATACAAACGGAAGGATTATCAGCAAAACTTAACAAAAAAATATATATGTATCCTTCGTGCAATTTCTGCCCTCTACATTTTCGTCCATGATGGCGGCGTTAATGCAATGGCTCTTTCACTGATACGCTCATGGCTTGATTTGAAACTGTCTGAAAGTTCGTAAAGCCCATGCCTGTATGGCATGGGCTTTAGAATTACTAGATGAGGAATTCATCCTTTGACCTGCCAGCTGCTACTGCTTCAGCAATCGCCTTAGGCATGCGGCCCTGACCAGTCCAGGTCTTCTCCTGGCCATCCTCGGTATACTTATACTTTGCAGGGCGAGGATCGCGCTTAGCCTTCACAGTTCCATCGGTCTTTACTGTGGTAGCAGAACTAACCAGTTCACTCGGGTCGATCCCAGCTTCCTTCAGCATCTTGGCGAAATCAGCCAGCTTTTGCAGGCGTTCAGCTGACTCCTCTCTCAGTTTGGTTTCGTGCCGCTCACGCTCAGCGAACACCTCGTCAAATTTTGCCTTAGCTTCTACCAACTGCTCGAAAGATAGTTCACGCAGTGAAGCACGCAGACTGCGAATATTGAGCAGGGTTTTCAAAAAATCGTTCATTGATGGCCTCATTATTACATTTATTATTCAAGGAATTATTACCCAATTCATATAACAGCTCCAGAGTTTTTTGGCAGCAATCAGCTCTAACAAAGTAGTCGGTTATCACAGTAAAAGTCATTACATGCATTCAGTTATAGCCAGAGGTATGGTTGCCGGATTACTGGATGTCAGTCTCATATAGACGCTATATGATATATTTTAAGTAGCTAACCAGCTGTTAGTCCAAGCGTTTACAAAAAGATAAATACACCACAAGCAACTTTGAACGATAAGACATGCCAAGGTAAACAAATTTAACCGAGTGCACAATATGAGCTAATTCGATTGGAGTATTCTTGAGTCGGAGTATTTCTCACACCCTGGAAAAATTTCAAAATTTCCGCGTGTTTCTTCATACCAGCGCGGTACCGCGCTGAACATTTATCCATTGATGAGAACGCGATGTTGGTATGAGAGGATTCAAGGCCTGTATCGCTACTGTTCATTAGATATTCTAGCTCGTTGCATCAGTGCACAGCCTACCGCACTCAAAAACGCCTACTGATTTATGCGTACCACTGAATAGCGGGCGGCTAAAGGGGAGGGTGATCAGGGAATGACGACCCAGAAAGTAATCTAAGATGGCCGGGCTGAATTACGGATTATTTTTTTTTGCTCTCAAATATAATAAGTGGACGTGTTTTTTGAAAAAACAAGGGCTGTATCTTCAAAAAAGTAGAAAAATCCACACTTAGTTTTGGGATGGATTTAAATGTCGCAACGCGTTTGGTTCAATTTATAATCCACTGCTTGAAAATTCACGGCCTTGGTACGGTAAATGATCGAGTTCAGCGAGGTGTCTTGAGCGTATATCATTAGTATTTCACAGTATCTGGTAAAGATTACCCCCTGTCTGCGTTCACCACCTGGTACACAAAAAAGAGTCTGTTTTTGTTAACCATGCAGGGAAAAGGGATTTTCAACAAAAACAGGGAGGAGTAGGATAGAGACTCAATATGCAACTAGGTGCAGACCTAAACGGCAACAATGCATGGGTGCAATGACACGGCCCTGCGGTAGCTAACGCCAATATAATTCTATCTAGCTCGTTCTAGCTTCGAGTGGGCCATACTGGTGCGTTTTCCTGCGTTCCTCGTTCCTGATAGATCAGCAAGAATATGAGATACGAGCAGGGCTTATGTCAGGCTAGGCGGAAATATTCAGCCTCTGCCGATTAGTCTACCTAACGCTCAATCCATCCGGTTGATAGCAATCGGGTTTAGCTTCCCGCAACGGGCTATCATAACAGACTATGGCGCACAACTCCGCGAACGTATACGGAATTGTTCCTGATAATACGTTGTTAGACGAATACTCAACTAGAGTGGTGTGTTTCATGGAGCAACACAAAATAGAATCTATTTTTTTATCTCTATGGCGGAGAGCTTTAAATTTACCAAGTTTAAATGAATTAACAGTTGAGTTAATTAATTCTTGGTTAGAACAAAAACATCTTACTGCAACATTGGTTGAAGAAACTGAGGTTGGCGCATTTAAGAGAATTAAATGTATTGTTCTGACTTTAGATAATCGAAAGGCTTGTTTCCCTAAAATATCAACAACGCACGATGAAAATTGGATTCAGCGCAACAAAATCATACAAGAACAGGTTGCATTATGGTCTAAAATGGAATGGTTTTTCCCTTTATGGATTCCATTAGGTGAAGTTCACAAATTATTAAAAGCTGTGCGTTATCAAACACAAGAAAATGCGATCCAGTCATTCAATTATCATACATCGACAAATTACACACTTGCTTTTCAAGCTGTTTGCATTGCTCAACTTCTACCGAAATCTGAAGGACTAAATAAGTATCTTGCAATAGCAAGAGAAGCATATTTAGCATTCTATTCAGGGCATAGAGCATCAAGTATCGCAGCTCTTATTCCTACTATTGAAGGAGCCTTAACTAGCATAATGAATGAGCGCCCGGATCTAACACCTAAAGATAAAATTAATAAAATGATCGACGGCGCAATTCAAAAAGAAGTCAGCATATATTTCGATCACATGTGGGTGCCTAAAGAATACACAACAGAACAATTCTTACTATGCCTTGATGAACGGGTATTATTTTTTTCAACTTATCGAAATTGGCTTTTGAATTCATTTTTTCAAAATACGAAAGAATATAATGGTGTAATTTGGCTAAATCGACATGTATTTGCTCATGCTGAATCATCTGCATGGCAAGATTCAGGTAATTTTTGTCGCCTAATTGTTGCACTCGCAACGATGGGAGTTGTTGAGTCATGGTATAAATCAACCAATTCAATTTCGTTGTTCTTTCCGGAGATGAACGAAGATAGCAAGCTTTTATGGCAACAAGCTCAATTTCAAGCTCAAATGCAAATGTATATTAAAGTGTTTGAGGAGCAAAATTACCACAAACATGGTCGTTTAGTGCCCGACATGCCGACAGATAATGGAGTCACTTTAAGAAAGGCGATTTTGTCCGAGGATTGCGTGAAAGATTTGGTTCGGCCTTTACGAGATGCTGGGTGGAGTATCGATATTGGTGAACCTGATGACCAAGCTTTATTTATAAAGGTAGTAGCAAAATCTCAAAACCACTCCTTAAAAATTGCACTTTTGTATAGCTGTGCAACAGAAAATGAACTTTATCGAGAGTTAGCAGCAGAATCTGACGTTATTTTATATAGAGGTTCTCCGTATCACCAAGATCAATATGCATACGGACTTTCAATTTATGTGGGGCCAGTTACCGGTTGGCAACCTCCAGCTCCACCAAAATAATAGCAACTGCTTATATTCGTCTAACAAAAACTTAATGTGGGACGGTTTTCAACCGCCCATAAGTCGAAGTTATACCCTTTGGTGAGTTAAGAGGAATTATGGCAAGAATTTGGTTTTCTCCTGGTGACCTAGCAGATCATCTCCATGAGATAATTGGCTACAAAGCGGGCTTAGCTAGTTCAATTGAACAGATGTGCGATTTACTATCAGGTACACCCTATACTGATGATATATTGAGATCTGAAAAAAATGGGCTTGCGCTTCGTTCAGAAGATTATGAGGATTTGTATTACCAACTTTTATATAAAGTTGGAGTTACGGATACTCCAAGACCGGGACTATTTACACAGTCTGATTTTTTCAAAAGAGTCATGAATGAAAAAGGTCTCGATTATCTTACTGATATTCAAAATATCTATAGCAAGCATTATCGCTTGGGTGTTGAGCAAGGGAAGGTGCGAATAAGCGGGGAAATTCTTCTCGGCTGACTCAGTCATTTCATTTCTTCATGTTTGAGCCGATTTTTTCTCCCGTAAATGCCTTGAATCAGCCTATTTAGACCGTTTCTTCGCCATTTAAGGCGTTATTCCCAGTTTTTAGTGAGATCTCTCCCACTGACGTATCATTTGGTCCGCCCGAAACAGGTTGGCCAGGGTGAATAACATCGCCAGTTGGTTATCGTTTTTCAGCAACCCCTTGTATCTGGCTTTCACGAAGCCGAACTGTCGCTTGATGATGCGAAATGGGTGCTCCACCTTGGCCCGGATGCTGGCTTTCATGTATTCGATGTTGATGGCCGTTTTGTTCTTGCGTGGATGCTGTTTCAAGGTTCTTACCTTGCCGGGGCGCTCGGCGATCAACCAGTCCACATCCACCTCGGCCAGCTCCTCGCGCTGTGGCGCCCCTTGGTAGCCGGCATCGGCTGAGACAAATTGCTCCTCTCCATGCAGCAGATTACCCAGCTGATTGAGGTCATGCTCGTTGGCCGCGGTGGTGACTAGGCTGTGGGTCAGGCCACTTTTGGCATCGACACCAATGTGGGCCTTCATGCCAAAGTGCCACTGATTGCCTTTCTTGGTCTGGTGCATCTCCGGATCGCGTTGCTGCTCTTTGTTCTTGGTCGAGCTGGGTGCCTCAATGATGGTGGCATCGACCAAGGTGCCTTGGGTCATCATGACGCCTGCTTCGGCCAGCCAGCGATTGATGGTCTTGAACAATTGGCGGGCCAGTTGATGCTGCTCCAGCAGGTGGCGGAAATTCATGATGGTGGTGCGGTCCGGCAAGGCGCTATCCAGGGATAACCGGGCAAACAGACGCATGGAGGCGATTTCGTACAGAGCATCTTCCATCGCGCCATCGCTCAGGTTGTACCAATGCTGCATGCAGTGAATGCGCAGCATGGTTTCCAGCGGATAGGGCCGACGACCATTACCGGCTTTGGGATAAAACGGCTCGATGACGGCGGTCATATCCTGCCATGGCAGGATATGCTCCATGCGGGAGAGGAAAATCTCTTTTCGGGTCTGACGGCGCTTACTGCTGAATTCACTGTCGGCGAAGGTAAGTTGATGACTCATGATGAACCCTGTTCCATGGCTCCAGATGACAAACATGATCTCATATCAGGAACTTGTTCGCACCTTCCCTAGGTGGCAAATAGACGCTGTATTAAGAAACATAAATCCAGATAACGTTTTTAGTTTTTATTTACTTAATGCTTGTGTAACTATTCATCACCTAAGTAGATGCTTGGGGCTTCCAGAAATCTACAATGAGTTAGCTGATAGAAGCGTTCTTCTTGAAGTTGAAGTTAAAGGAAAAGGGAAGGAAAAATATCTATCTGTTGGCACAACTACTGATGACTTGGTAGCCGCTTATCGATATGCGAACGACTATTTCAAAAACCTATGTGATTTTGCAGGCTATTCAAAGAAAGAGGCTGAAGAAGAGTATAAGTACATTGAAACTGGTGGGAAATTTAGAACCATGAATGTTCCGGGAGTTATTGAGCAGCTACATGCTAATGAGATTCGAAAGTTGGCAGATGAGCAAAGTGCATAACAAGGCGCTGCTGTCGGACAAATTTTCCGCTTCGCTCCAAATTTGCCGCAGAGCGCGGCGTTATACGAAGGTAACTAATGGAAAGCTTTCTATTTAAAACGGCCTGCGGAACAATGGGGATATTCCAAAGGGATGGAGAAACCTGTTATGTATGCTTAATGAAAGAATTTTGGCCTGATATAAAACGTTTCACGTGGTCACAGTATGAAAAATATGTAAAAAAAGGCCGAAATGATCTTCCACAAAAGTCACTATCGTGTGATGAAAGTAAATATATTTGTTACTTCGTATGGCATTGCCACAGCAACGTAAATCCAGACATTGTTGAAGTATCTAAAAGCTGGCTCCCTGCCGGAACATATTGCAAGAGAGTGAACAGAGGTTCGTTGAAATTATTTGAATCAACTCTTAGAGAGCATTCAACAATAGATGAGGTTAGGTCTTATAACAACTTAGTAGACTCATTAATTGAAATATTTAAAGTTATAGAGCCTGATAAAATAAACGAAGACGCATATGGGCATAGAATTAGAGAGGTATTAACTATTGCGTGCACAGAAGTTGAATACCTATTTTTGCAAATATTGAAAGATAATGGCCACATCGTACACCGGTACACAACAAAGGATTTTATAAAAGCATCTCCTGTGCTTAAGTTGGACGACTATGTCGTTGAATTAAAAATGCATCCCAATATGGGCGTATTTGAGCCCTTTAAAGGCTGGAATGTTAACAATCCGACAGAATCACTATCTTGGTACGCTTCTTATAACGCAGCCAAGCATGACCGAGGGGGAAACTTCAGTCGTGCAAGCTTAGGGGCTGCTGTAAATGCCATTGGAGCGGTACACATTTTACTAGAAGCGCAATATGGTAAAGAAATTTTTAATAAACCTCTATATTCAGAATATGAAAGTTGCTTTCACACAAAACAATATCCGACGTGGGAAATAAATCAGGTTTTCGTGCCTAAATTTAGTGGAGAAGAAGATACGTCATGGTTATCCGTCCATCAATATTTTAGCTGAATATTCGTATAACAAGTCATTCCAGCAGTGCACCTACGAATCCTACTGGATGCAACCACTATATTTTTGGACGGACTTGCGAAATACTCATGGGATCAAAAGTACGATTGAAATCATTTAATGGCACCTTATCCTCAACAGATGAGTGTGACTCCAGCGAAAACTATTGGCTACTAATCGGCAAGACCGGCGTTATTGTTGAGACAATAAACTAGCGAAACAGATTACTTATACAATTCGATATTGCAGTGAAAATGCTTGGGTTACATTGCCACAACCGAGCCGAAATAGCTTATACATTCTTCAAGACGACTTAGCATTAATTGATGCCAATCAAGCATATAACAAATAGTTTAAGTCGTTCGCTTCGCTCACTGGGACGCGCATAAAGCCGCGCGCCCCATAACTAAAATGTTGTGCGTGTTGCCGGTGTTGCGTGGTTCCAGGGCCAGAGCAGCTTGTAGTTGGCCGCAGAGAAAAAGTCAGGTGTTAGAGAACCGTCGTTCCGTTCTGGCGTGAACTCCGGCCCGGCACGTTATCAGCAGCATATTGGTGACTTCGTTCTGGCCAGCCTTGCTCATCGGCCTCAGCGCTCTCACCTTCTCTGTTCCAACAAGTTAGCCAATAACGTCGGCACCGGTGCTTGTTCTCTGTCCCAACTCGTGAGTTTGAACGCCAGCCTTCGCGCCATATTCTGCTTGGCGCTGTTCAGGTTCTACAAGTCATCAGGCTGGTTTCGTTGCTGCCCAAGCGGCTGGCATAGTCAGCCTCAGTGCTGGCACAACAAAAATTTCAATCGGACTGGCCATAAGCTGCCGGTTCATCATTCACAGGTTGGCATTTGGCCAGCCGGTTAAATAGACGTTATGCGACAGGAAAGAGCGCGGCGACATGCTGGCGATAGGAGGTTGATCATGAATCAAGAGTGGATTCTTCAAACAAAAGAAACTCGTCGAACATTCTCAAACGCGACATGGGTTCCATTAAGGGCATCCATAAATGACGAAAATGGGAGTGTTAAGAGTATTGGCTATATCAGCGAATATTTTGGTTGTGGATCTGTCGCGTTTCCACCAGAGAATCGAAAATTGGTTGAAGAGCGCCTGAGCTGGGGTGATATCGGGATAGGTCATACCGTAGCGCCCTATGCCTACGAAGATGGTTATTACGCATCCATTGACCAGTTTCAGTATAACGATAAAGAGCCAATAGGCGTTAACCTCGTCTTTGAACATCCTCAGCCTGTTGTTGGTGGGAGGCAATGGATTTTGAATCCTGATCTTGTGGTTGCTCTCCGCCTGATAAAAGAAGGAACTGACTGGATTAGACCCGAAGAGAACTTCGTTGTAGTGGCTCGCGAGAGTTTTGATGACAAAGGCGAACATCGTCTGATCGAGATCAAGCGAGAATTTCTTGTTGACTATTTGGCCGCAAGAAATCTCTCGCTTCGTCTCTCTTATTACCGCCAAAGAGTAGAGAACGTACCTCTGCTTGAAAGCAGCGAGTACGCAAACCTAAAAGAACATAAAGAGGAGCGAAACGGTGGCCGCTTTGAGTTGCTAGTTCGCAGCATTAATGACGTTTTCGGAGGTAGCTGGGCGATGTTTCGTGCTTGGCGAACTGACGTCGATGAAGATGAAGACGCACCTGTGATGGGGCCAGAAAGTGACCACAACACCGGCCACGAAAGCTCGCAAGGTCACCGCGGCGGTTATGAAGGTGTTCGGGTTGAGGGTGATTTCTGGCGAGATGAATGGATTGAACATCAATCTCAAAGCATGCGAGTTCGTGGAGATGCAAACACAAATCTCCCTCAGTTTATTGTCGGGACTGACGGCAAACGTATGGCATCTTCCGAATTGGATAACGAGGATGTTGGTAGATGGCTTTGGTTTCGTTCAAGTGTGGTAACCGACCTTCTAGGCCACCGCAGCTTCGTCCTGAAGTGGTACACGGGGGAGACCGGTGCTATTCGCTCGACCTCGGGCTATGCCACGCACTTCGGAGTCAATTCTGCTGACTTGCTAACTGTTTACGCTTACGACATCGCTCGTCTCCCTGCTTGGGAGCAGCATATCTGGGCGGCCCACAACGTTGCGCCAGACGGGAAGGTCTCAGGAGAATTGTTGTCAGCGCAAGTCAAGTCCCAACCAGCGTCTACACATGCGGTTGAGGAGATGTTCTTTGGAAGTATGCGAATGCTCCAACAAGGCTTCCGCGACAAGTTCGGGATTGACTTGTTCAGTCACGATATCGATGACGACTCGGCTATGCAGCAAGTATCTCGTTTCCATAGCAGGGACCAAGCGTCATTGCTTAGGCTGGCGAAAGAGCTTGTTCGCGCATTCTCAGACCGACTCAACATTCGCGACCTTCGCAAACTTTCAAACCACGCGGAAAAAGATAAGCTCGGTTCAAACAAACTTCTGCAAGATATATTGTCCCAAACAATTGGAGCCGATAAGGCCCGCCAAATCTTTGCCGAAATTGCTGGCACCTATGACATGCGCGTCGGCGATGCTCATCCGACCGGATCAAAAGTTGCTGATGCCATTAAGCTTGCAGGCATTGACCAAAGCAGTTCGTATCTAAGACAAGGTGAGCAGCTTATCCACAACTTCGGGCGAGCGGTTTGGTATACAGGCAAATATCTCTTCGGACAACCTGAATCGCATGAAAGCTAGGCCACATGCCGCATAACAAATCGCTCAACACGGACGTGCAAAAGCGGCGCTTCGCTCTGCTTTTGCATCCCGGTTAGCTCAAACGTTAGCCAAAATAGGTAGATATGCCATCACACCTGCTCATTTCGCATGGTCCTATGTGATCCCTTTATATTTTTGGTTTTCTATCTAGACACTTAGATAGTTTGTGGAATCATGAGATCTGGTTGCCATCTTGTTTGCATGCTAGGGCACGTGTCACCATTCCAGTTCGTCCTCTGCGTCTTGTCTCGCTATCTCGCCAGATAGTTCGGCTTCAATCTCTGCGATGCTGGGCAAATTCCGGCCCAGCGTTTCCGGAAGATCTCGTAGCAACTGGTATTCGGCCACGCCGATAGGCTTGTCAATACCAGATAGCGCATATTCGGCTACTAGTCGGTTCTGTTGCTTGCACAGCAGCAGACCAATGGTGGGCTTATCATCAGGTGCTTTAATCTGTGCATCCACAGCGGCCAGATAGAAATTTAACTGTCCGGCATGTTCGGGTTTAAACGCCGTTGCTTTGAGCTCCACCACGACATAGCACTTCAAGCGGATGTGGTAGAACAACAAATCAATGAAGAACTCGTCTCCCGCCACCTCAAGTCGATACTGTTTGCCGACAAACGCAAAGCCTGCGCCCAGTTCCAGAAGGAAACGGGTGATATGACGTACCAACCCATCCTCGATATCCCTCTCATGAGCCTCATTACCCAATCCGAGAAAATCAAACAGATAAGGATCTTTCAAGGTATCACGGGCCAACGCAGAATCGGCAGCAGGTAAACGCCGTGCGAAATTCGTGACGGCAGCCCCCTGACGTTGGCGTAACTGGTTCTTGATATTGAGCTCTAGCGTCGAGCGCGACCAACCATTGGTCACTGCTTGGGTTGCATACCATTCGCGGCCAGCCTCGTCATCAAGCTTGGTAAGCAGCGTGACAATATGAAACCAGGGTAATTGGTCAGCAGGCTGCTGACCAAATTGGCCTTTGGGGCAATGCTCAGCAAAAAAACGCATATATTTGAGATTAGAACTCGACCAACCGCGCATATCCGGAAAGCTTTCTTTGAGGTCGGATGCTAGTCGATCGATCACCCTGGCCCCCCAGCCTTGCTCGGCCTGCCGCTGCACAATTTCCTGTCCGATGCGGCCATAGAGCTGCACCAACTCGGCGTTGACGGCCAGTGCAGCCCGTGATCTGGCCTGCGCTATCTCTTTTTTAATCGCGGCTAGCCAATCGGTGTAGCCTGCTGGAATAAGGGGCGTAGTGTTCATCTGATTGATGCCTCCACAATGGCCTTGGCTTCTGGTAGTCGCAACTGGCTGGAAAGCAGCTTAGGTAGAAGGGTATCGCGCAAGTGGGCGAGGGCAATAGTGTCAATCACAAAGCCGTGTGCACTTTGCTTCAAGATTGCTATAAGTCGGAAAGTGTTGAGGGTAGTGAAGTAGGCGTAGCTAGCTTTGTCGCTGTCGGTAAACTGCTCGTTCGGCGCTATCCTAGCTGGCGTATAGCACATGCAGCCCTTCTTGCTTTTGGCACTATCACGTCGCTTGTTGGCGGTGGCCCAAAGGCGTTTTCGGATATGGGAGAGCATGAGGTGTCTCAACCTGAGCAAAAAGACTAGTTAAGCTAGGCAGTATATCAAAGGGTTAGTCTAATTTATTGAGCTCAGGACCTATTTTAGCTGTTGTATGAAAAAACATGTCGTGTTTTCAGTAACGTGTAGGTACGAATGCCATACTTGAGCTGCGTTGGACCTTCAACCGTTGAACCCTGTAGGGGCTTGCTACCAGCCTATGCGTTTAGGAAAAGATAAAGACGCTACAAGCAATTTGAGATGATGAGACATGCCAAGGTGCTGGTTCTGCACACAAGTTCAACAACAGGCCTTGTATGAGTTATTTCTGATGGTGGTTCTGGAGCAAAAAAACTATTACAGAGTGTAGATAGTTCCGGTTTTCGGCTCGTGTATGTGTGTCTATATTGCCCACACTGCGCTAAATTTCCCAATCAAAGGCCGGTGTCATTACTTCGGTCCTTGCCATAGTGAAATAATTAGCCCCCCCTCAACTGCATTTAAGTTGAAAAAAAACACTTAAAATCATATGGATACACTTCAGGAAAACAGTGACTTTTTCAAAAAAAAAGATATACGCCTGTTTTATTTGTATACAAAAGATTTTTTAAAAGACCGCGTTCCGCGAAGGTTAAACCACTTGTTTAAGTGCTGGGGGAGTGTTTTAGATCATAATTTATTAAATCTATAGAGAGTAAGAGATAAATATAAGAAAAGAGATATTTTTACAGAATCTACACATATTTAAAAAGCTATCATGAACATAATATATATGTCAATATTAAATTTAAAATAAATTAAAGAAATCTCTTCTCTTGAACTGTAAAAAAGAAAAAAGAGAAATAGCGATCAATTCGAAAATTAACGCTGTAAATGTTATATGCGGCATAACATTATGATTAATAAAAATACTCTAGAAGCGATTTTGACTACAAAAGGAATACAAGGGTGGTACCTAGGTTGCAGAATTCAACCAAGAGCGTCCTGTGAGTTATTTCGATTAGTGTGGTTCTGCTAGATAAATCAGATTTAACATAGTAATAGACTGTATGGTGTTATTAGTAAAAATAGTATTTAGTGGAGATGAAAATAGTTATTGAAAAATATAATCCGTAACGTTACTCTCAATTTAAATTAGAGTGCGGGTGAGTTATGGTAAATGATTATAATAAAAGACTAATAATGGCAGTGCAATTATTTAAAAAACGGAATTCTGGAAAATTACGCCCTGATGGAACATTCGATTCAAATAAAATTTTTGTGCTTAGTCAAAATGAAAAATGTGAGTGCTGCCACGATATTATAAAAGGAAATATTCTATATCCATTGAATGCATTAAAGCATGCTTGTTCTAAAGCGCATGTTGCTAATTTATTCGATGTGTCTGTGAACGATCTGAAAAGTAAGCTTAGAAAGCAGAAACGGCAACAGAAACAGCAAGTAGCAACAGCACTCGGAGGGGCAGGTTTTAGTGTGCGAAATAAATCTTAAGTCGCGTGCAAAATAAGTTTCTTATATAAAAAATCTTTGATGTCGTGATGAAGTGTTTTTTAGAATTATTAGCATTATCATTAACTATTATAATTTAGTTGGAGTAGAGGTTTAACTATCGATCTATGTCAAAAAAAGACCCCTTACCATAAAAAATAACTCATCAAAGAGAACGAAAATCCTTTTGGCGATTGACACCCATGTGAGCCCCATAAGGTTAATACTGTGCACGATTACATCGAACATACTCGATGTAGAACCTTGTTTGTCTTATCTGAATAGAATGTTAATTCTGGACAATACCCGTAGCGTTTATGTGAGCTTTATACAGAATTAGCTCAACTCAACAGCCGTAAACCTAGCAGAGAAAAAACAATGGCTTCATTTCAACCGTAGGTTGGCCACAACAAAATGGCTTTTTAAGTGATTTTGTTTGGTGAAAAATCAGATGTTTGCGAAACGGGTTCTCCACCTTGGCCCGGATGCAGGCTTTCATGTATTCGATGTTGATGGCCCCCTTGTTTCTGCGCGGATCCAGCTTCAAGGTTTTTACTTTGCCAGGACGCTCGGAGATTAGCCAGTCAACGTTTACAAAGGTGCCTTGGGTCATCATGACGCCTGCTTCGTCCAGCCGCGATTGATGGTTTTGAACAACTGGCTGTTCCAGCAGGTGGTGGCGAAAATTCATTATAGTGGTGCGGTCCGGCAAAGTTGCTATCTAGGGATAACCTGGCGAACAGACGCATGGAGGCGTTTTCGTACAGGGCAGCTTCCATCGCGCCATCGCTCAGGTTGTACCAATGCTGCATACAGTGAATACGTAACATCGTTTCCAGCGGATAGGGCCAAAGACCATTACCGGCTTGGGATAATCGCCTCGATGACAGCAGTCATGTCCTTCCATGGCAGAACCAGCTCCATGCGGGAGAGGAAAATTTTTTTTCGGGTCTAACGGCGCTTACTGCTGAATTCACTGTCGGCGAAGGTGAGCGGATGACTCATGATGGCCATCTGAAATGCGGTTCCGTAAAAATCATGATCTCATATCAGGAACTTGTTCGCACCTTCCCTGGGACTAACACACCAGAAAGGGCTCTGGTGTGTTTAAGCGCTTTATTGCGGCGGGAGTTTTGCCCTGTGAAAGATGGGATATTAACTCTTAAAGCTATGTTTTAAATTGTAGCTAAAAATTGTTTCACGGTTGTCTGTGAACCAATGTTTCCAGTATCCAAACTCATGCCTATTTTCAACCATTTTTGTAAAATTTCAGCGGTAGTCATATCTCTGTCTATTGCAATATTTGACGCGATCTCAGTGTAAATCAGCAATTGCTCATTATCTATTTGTGTCTTATCATTTAGAAACTGGGGCCGGTCGACAATACGACCTGCGGAATACATGATATAATCACCAACTTTTTGGCTATGCTTACGGAGTACCTCTCGGTTCATTTTTATATAACCAGACTGAATGTCATACACTTTTTGAGTGTGAAAAACCAAGCGTTTAATAGTTGATGAAATCAAATTACAGGCCTCGGCATAAGTTTGGAATGATTTCCTATATATACCGGAGGTATATCTTTTGTTATTATTAACAATATCCTCTAGTGCATCTACATAGTCACTTGGGTTCGGCTTAAAATATCCACTTAATGATGAGTTCGGAAATACATAAATAGACTTAAAAGCATAGTTCCTGATACTTTTAAGTACGTCGCTTGCATAGGAATTAAGAGGGCAACGGTATATTTCTTCTGCATTTTTCAGTGTTTTAGCAGCTTGTTTATCATCCCAACTGACATCATCAAGGTCTTGACTTACTTGAGTCCATTGCATTTTTACTACCTCCTCAGGACGCCAGCCAGTGAATAATAAAAACTTAAAAAAATGACTTGCAACAATAGCATTTTGTGATGTTTGATGCTTATGCTTAACACCATCCTTGTAGTCTTTAAGTGCATCTATCCCATCCAATAAATCTGGCAGTGCTTCAGTATCTATACAAACGGTATTTCGTAGAGATTTACCGCCATTGACAAACCAGTGTTTATTTAATCGAAATTGATTGACTGGGTTCCTTTTTACAATTGGCCCATCTGTTACAGGGTCAATATATTTGTTTTGGGCATAATTTATTAAGAAGCTTATCTGTCTAACTGCTTGGTCTGCAATATATTGCTTGGTTTTTCCTATACGTAAATGTTCTTCAACAATCATGTGGTATGTAACTTGATCAATGCGCATCTCTGATATTTTTCTTGATAAGACACTATGTCGATATCTGTAATTTTTTATTGTTTTCTCCTTGATCTTAATTGAGCGATCACGGATGTACTCATCGAGTAGTGTATCAAGTGTTACGTGAGCATTTGCAAGTCCGTCTATATGGTCAGCCGGTTCCAGTCCTTTTTGCAACAGAAAGTTATATTCTTTCGCTCGTTCGCGGGCCGTGTGCAAATCCATTTCTCGGGCACACCCGATCAAGAAAGTAGTCCTACCTGTTTTCTTATGTGGATTGTTGAGCTTGCCTTTGATGAAGAACGACATTGTTCCGCCTGGGTTAAGACGCAACATAAGCCCTTTACTTGCAGGATTCGTGTCTTTGTACTCGCAAGCATGCGGGGTTCCATTGAGGCCATTAAAGACACGGTGACGCCGCAGTGAGTTAACGAAAGTCATTGAAAGATTATGATCTATTTGTGGGTATTTATGCATCAAGCAATCCCTCTCTACATCCGCTTAACTCAGAATCTTGAGAATTTTTTTTCTCAAGGCGTTTACATGATCGAGAAAACGCTACGCTGATGGTAGTGAAAAAATGGCATTTTTGCCATGATTTTGACAGGGCGCTTTAAAATGAGTTATAAATAAAACATACGAAAAAGCCCCTCGCGGGGCTCTAATTAGATGATATATATAGGAATTTATTTATATTATTCAATATTTACATTTAGTTCCTAGCGGATTTTGACATCCAGGCAGGGAATTATGCGTCTTGCCAGCATGCAATCGCCTCCTCGGCTGTAAATTTGCCTTCCAGCAGGGAGCGGCCCAGGATCACGCCACCCACGCCTGAGCCCTTGAGTGCCTCGATATCCTGGATGCCGCCAATGCCACCGGAGGCCTGGAAACTGACTTGAGGATACTGAGCCGCCAGACTCTGATAGAGGGCGACGTTGGAGCCTTGTAGCGTGCCGTCACGGCTGATGTCGGTGCAGAGCACATGCTTAAGACCGGCGGGCAGGAAGCGCTCGATCAGCGCCTCTATGGTCACGCCGCTATCTTGTTGCCAACCAGCCACGGCAATCTTGCGCTGACCGTTGGCATCAATGTTCACATCCAGAGCCAGCACTATCTGTTCGGCGCCGTACTTCTCCATCCAGCCCATCACCATCTGGGGATCCTTGACGGCCGTGGAGCCGACGACCACACGGTTGGCGCCGGCATCGAGCAGATCTTTAACATCCTGCTCGGTGCGCACCCCGCCACCTATCTGTACCGGGGCTTTGGTATTTTTCAGCAGTTCACGAATGACGGTGAGCTGCCGCTTGCTGGCATCCTTGGCACCATCCAGATCAACCAGGTGCAGTTGAGTGGCACCTGCGGCCACATAGAGGTCAAAACGCTCCTGGGCTGAGGCGGTATATTCGGTTTTCTGGCCGTAGTCACCCTGATAGAGGCGGACTACCTTGCCATTGATGAGATCGATTGCCGGGATAATCATGGCTACCTCTTAAAGCGCAAGGAAATTCTGGATGAGACGAGCCCCGACCTGGCCGGAGCGCTCGGGGTGGAACTGGGCACCGAAGAAGTTCTCCTTGCCCACCACAGCCGTGAAGGGGCCACCATAGTTGCAGGTGGCCAGGGTCGCCTCGGTCACCTCCAGTGCATAGGAGTGCACGAAATAGAAGTAACTGCCGCTGGGGATCCCTGCAAACAGCGGGTGTGAGCCATCATGCTCCACCTGATTCCATCCCATGTGCGGCAGGCGCAGATCGCCCACCTGCATCAGCTTCACCTTGCCTGGCACTATCCCTAAGCAGGCAATGTCGGCTTCGCCGCCCATGTGCTCCTCGGAGGCCTGAGCCAGCATCTGCATGCCCAGACAAAACCCCAGCAGTGGTTGTTTGGCTTCGCGCACCAACTCGACCAAGCCTCGCTCGGTGAGGTTGTGCATGGCCGCCTTGGCCGTGCCGACGCCAGGCAGGATCAGTTTGTCGGCACCACGAATATCCTCGGCGGCCATGCTGACCTTGGCATCGATCCCGAGACGGGCGATAGCCATACGAACCGAGGAGAGGTTGGCGCAGCCGGTATCTATGATGGTGACGCGTTGATTGGTCTGCATGGTGATCAGAGCACTCCCTTGCTGGAGGGCAGTTCGGTGCCTTCGACCCGGATGGCCTGACGCAGGGCGCGGCCAAAGCCCTTGAACAGCGCCTCCACCTGATGGTGGGTATTGCCAGGGCTCACCGACAGATGCAGGGTAATGGCCATGGCATCGGAGAGGGAGCGGAAGAAGTGCGGCACCATCTCGGTGGCCATCTCGCCCACCATGTCGCGACCAAACTCGGCATCACAACGGAACTGGAAGAAGGGGCGACCGGAGAGATCCAGGGCGGCGGCTACTTCCTGCTCGACCAGCGACTCGGGGAAGGCATCAATCTTGGCTTGCACTTCATCCATGGCCAGCACAAAGCCGAAGCGGCCAATGCCCCGCTTGTTGCCGAGCGCTTTTTTCAGGGCTTCGCCCAGCGCCAGACCCACGTCTTCGACTGTGTGGTGATCATCGATATGCAGATCGCCCTTCACCGCCAGGTGCAGACGGAAACCGGCGTGGGTGGCGATCTGATCGAGCATATGATCAAAAAAGCCGATGCCAGTACTGATCTGGTTGCCACCACTCTTGTCGAGATCGACTTGCACCTCGATCTGGGTCTCCTTGGTGTGACGGATCACGCTGGCCTGGCGACCTTGGCCCAGCAGACGCTCACGGATGTGATTCCAATTGCAACTGGTTGGATTGTATTGGATTCCGGTGATGCCCATGTTCTCGGCTAACTGCACATCTGTGATGCGATCGCCGATCACATAGCTGTGGGCGTGATCCAGTTTTCCGGCTTGCAACAGGGGTTTGACCAAGCCCAGCTTGGGCTTGCGGCAGGTACACTCTTCGTGAGGGAAGTGGGGGCAGATCAGCACATCATCCCAGTGCACGCCCTGGGATTCGAAGATGTGCATCATCAGATCCTGGGGAGGCTGGAAGTTTTCCAGAGGCAAACTAGCGGTTCCCAGCCCATCCTGGTTGGTGACCATGATGAGCTTATAGCCTGCGGCCTGCAGTTCGCGCAGCACGGGGATCGCCATAGGTTCGAAGCGTAGCTTATCCAGGCGATCGACCTGCTTGTCGGTGACGGGCTCCTCTATCAGAGTGCCATCCCGATCGATAAATAGAATGCGTTCCTTGTTCACAACCTTTCTCCTTGGCCTTACAGGCTCTTCAATACGGCCAGAACTTCGGCCATCTCGGCCTCGTCACCTATGGTGATACGCACGCAATCACTCAGCATGGGCTTGTTGCCGAAGTCGCGCAGTATGATCCCCTGATCCACCATGGCCTGGAACAGCTTGGAGCCGCTGGTAAAGCGAGCCAGCAGGAAGTTGCCGTGATCATCGAAGATCTCTTGCACACAGGCTTGCTTGCGCATCTCGGCCTTGAGCTCGGCTTTGAGACGATTGAGCCATGCTACACGGCTGCGCATTTTCTCCAGACCTGACTCATCCAGGGCTTGGGCGGCGATCTGCGCCACTGGCTCAGGAATGGGGTAGGGCGCGATCACCTTGAGCAGCAGGCTGATCACTTCACTGTTGGCCAGCGTGAAGCCACAGCGCAGACCGGCCAGAGCAAACCCCTTGGAAAGAGTGCGAGTGATCACCAGATTCGGATGCGCAGTGATCAAATCCACCATGCTAAATTGCGGGCAGAATTCGATGTAGGCTTCATCCACCACCACTATGCTCTTGCCTGCGGTGGCCGCCAGAATGGCTAGCAGCTTGTCGCGGTCGAGCACAGTGCCGGTGGGGTTGTTGGGGGAGCAGAAGAAGAGCACCTTGACAGGCTTGCCCCGCTGGAGCTCTTCCAGAATCGCCGGCACATTGGGTTGGAAATCAGGCAACGGAGGCAGGGTACGCATGCCTACGCCACAGGTTTCGGCACTGATGCTATACATGCCATAGGTGGGAGGGCAGAAGAGGATCTCCTCCTGGCCCGGCTCACAGAAGGTACGAATGAGGAGTTCAATCGCCTCATCCGAACCACGGCTTACCAGTACCTGATTGCTCTGCACACCCGCATAGGCGGCATAACGTTCAATCACCTCGGGGGGTTGGCACTCTGGGTAGCGATTCAGGCGGCTGGAGTCCAGCTGATAGCTTTCGCTCTTGGGGGATTCGTTGGCATTGAGGAAGACATGCCCCTTACCACCGATGCGACGAGCGGAGAGGTAGGGCGTCAGGGCCTGTACGCGTTGGCAAGCCAGCGAGGTCAAGTAAGTGGTGGCAGTCTGGCTAGTTAGGCTCATGATTTCTGCTCCTGATTGATCACATCCATCCGAATGGTGACGGCACGCTTGTGCGCGGTGAGCCCTTCGGCATCAGCCATGGTGGTGACTGTGGTGGCCAGATCGCGCAACCCTTCGGCGCTGAGTTCCTGCACTGTGTAGCGGCGCTGGTAGTCAGCCAAACCCAGGCTGGAGGCAGTGCGAGCATAGCCATAGGTGGGCAGGGTATGATTGGTGCCGCTGGCGTAATCCCCCACCGACTCTGGCGTCCAGGCCCCCAGGAAGATGGAGCCGGCATTTTCCAGACGCGGCAGCAGGGCGCGGGGAGCCTTGGTCTGGATTATCAGGTGCTCAGGCGCATACTCATTGGAAATGAGGCAGGCTTGGGCTAGATCATCGCTCAGGATAGTCAGGCTGGAGGCCAGCGCTTTCTTGGCAATCTCGGCACGGGATAGTGCGGCAACTTGCGGCTCTAGTTCACGGTTAACTGCGTCCGCCAAGGTTTGGCTCGGTGTCACCAGCACAACTTGGGAGTCAGCACCGTGCTCGGCTTGGGAGAGCAGATCGGCGGCCACAAACGCCGGATTGGCGCTTTCATCGGCAATGACCAGCACCTCAGAGGGACCGGCCGGCATGTCGATGGCGGCACCGCGAAAATCCATGCTGACTTGGCGTTTGGCTTCGGTAACCCAGGCATTGCCCGGGCCGAAGATCTTGTCAACCTTGGCGACTGTGGCGGTACCATAGGCCATGGCAGCAATCGCTTGCGCCCCGCCCATGGTGTAGATCTCGCTGACTCCACACAGGTTGGCGGCATAGATGATCTCGTCAGCTACCGGGGGCGGGGAGCAGAGCACCACCTTGCGGCAACCGGCGATCTTGGCTGGAATGGCCAGCATCAGCACTGTACTGACCAGAGGCGCACTACCACCGGGGACATAGAGACCGACTCGGGTGATGGCATGGGTGTGCAGCTCGCAGCGTACCCCGGGTTGGGTATCCAATTGGATTGGCGTACTCTTCTGGGCCTCATGGAAGGTGGCGATGTTACGGTAGGCGTGGGCGATAGCCGCTTTCATCGCCGGGCTGACTCGGGCACAGGCCGCGTCAATGGCGGCACTGCTCAGCACTATGTTGCCATCGGCAACCCGATCGAAGGCTGCTGTGTACTCTTTTAGCGCCTTATCTCCTTCACAGCGGATGCGATTGATAATGTCCGTGACCGTGTTGGCGATATCATCGGCGCCATTCATGGCTGGCCGGGTGAGCAGCTGACGTCGCTGCTCCTGATCCAGTTCATTCCAGTTAACGATACGCATTGAGCTTGCCCCTTATTCCATCATCTTCTCAATGGGCAGAACCAGAATGGAGCTGGCGCCCAAGGCCTTGAGCTTCTCCATGGTTTCCCAGAACAGCGTTTCAGTCGAAACTACATGCAGGGCCACATGGTTGGTGTCGCCAGCCAGGTTCATGATGGTGGGTTTTTCGGCACCAGGCAGCAGGGCAGTGATCTCGGCCAGCTTCTCCTTTGGGGCGTGCAGCATGATGTACTTGCTTTCGCGCGCTTGTAGCATGCCTTGCAGACGGGGCATCAGGGTGTCGATGGTCGCTTGCTTGCTGGGCTCGAGTTCACCGGCTGCCTGGATCAGGGTAGCCTTGGAGCGATAGATGACCTGTACTTCTTTGAGGCCGTTGGCCTCCAGGGTGGCGCCTGAGCTCACCAGATCACAGATGGCATCGGCCAGACCGGCGCGAGGTGCTACTTCAACTGAGCCAGTCAACATGACAGGTTTGAATTTAAGACCTAGTTCATCAAAGAAGCGCTTGAGCAGATTGGGGTAGGTGGTGGCGATGCGCGCGCCGGCCAGGCTGGCGGGGCCATCCCAAACCTGCTCCTGGGGAATGGCCAGCGAGAGGCGGCAATCACCGTAGTCCAGACGTTTGAGCTCTTTATAGTCGATGGCCAGACCCAGGGCCTTACGTTCTAGCATGGTCTCTTCGAGGACGTTCTCGCCGACTATACCGACATCGACTACGCCGTCCATCACCAGACCGGGAATATCGTCATCACGTACCCGCAAAATATCAATCGGCATGTTTTCGACGTGGGCAATCAGGCGATCTTCGCGCAGATTAATCTTCAGGCCGCAGCTTTTGAACAGAGCCTGGGAGTCCTGGCTCAGACGACCGGACTTTTGCATGGCAATACGTAGACGCTTTGTTTCCATTTTTTCATTCCTTCTTAAAACAAAAAACCCCCGGAGGTGGTGACCTTCCGAGGGTTTTGCAACTTTGGCTTGGGCCGCTGCGTTGGAAGTTCACCTTATCGTGTCTTCCAGCAGTCACCCTCCTGAAAGACTATTCCGGATGATGATGGTGGTGATGAATAGTGTTCAAGAGTTGACGGATCATAGTGTGGCTTACCAGTTTCCTTGTTCGGCTGCGCTCCAACATACAGCCCCTGATAAAAAATGCAAGTCAAGTTTGCCTATCGGATCTGACTGCTCTTGATGGTAATGTTCGCCTAACTCTCCCTATCTGCGGAGTAAACATCTAAATTTGATTTAAAAATCATGTAAAACAACCGCCACTTGAGATTGTGTTGAGATAAAACGTGGTCACTGGCGTGGGGGAACACGCGGTTTATTCGGTTTTATTTGCATCGTAAGTGCTCGGCATCAGACCATTCGATGTGAACACTAGGACGCAGACTGAGGTTGATGGCGGTTAGCCAAGAACCTCAGTTGCTGCTATTTAGGGCTCCAGCTTAGCCGGGTTTGGCCGATACTATGAGTAGAGGAGGAACCTGCTATGCCAAACCAAGATCTGCTCTACAGCATTCTGCCCAGAGCCCCCATAGCACCGGGTTCCGGCGACTTTCATCGCGATATCACGCGCATCCAAAAAGAGCCGGTGATTAAGCAAACCGAGGTACACAAGGATCCGGCTGAACACTCGGCACAGGATGAGTATCATCCCTCACATGGCAAGGCCGAGAGTGAGCCGGACGAGCAGGAGGAGACAACAGAAGCGGATGAGCATAAACCTGCAGAGGGGGATGCCCCTGAACATGTGGATCTTTTTGTTTGAGCGGATGAGTTGCTGCTTTTTGCCCGCCTCTAGTGCCTTTCTCCTTCGTCTTCGCGGCACTTTTTCTTATAATCCCCGCCTTGCTTCTTGCCGGATCCCATAGTGAGCCATCCACAGAGCGTTACTGATTTTTTTGCTACCCAGGGGTTGCTGGCGCAAACCTTAACCGGCTTTGCCCCGCGGGAGTCGCAACGCTTGATGGCCGAGGCGGTGGCCCGGACTATTGATGCCACTGGCCAGTTGTTGGTGGAAGCGGGCACAGGTACCGGCAAGACCTTCGCCTACCTGGTGCCTGCATTAGCATCCGGTAAACGGGTGATCATCAGCACCGGCTCCAAAGCGCTGCAGGAGCAACTCTATAATCGTGATTTACCTTCCCTGTTGGCCGCTATGGAGTACAAGGGCGCGGTAGCGCTGCTTAAGGGGCGAGCCAACTACCTCTGTCTGCACAGGCTAGATCAACTGCTGGTGACCTCTCATTTACAGGAGGCGGAGGTGCTGGCCGATCTGGTGCGGGTCAAACGTTTCTCCATCGATAGCGCAAGTGGCGATATAGCCGATATCCCCGAACTGGTCGAGCAGGCACCTATTATTGCTCATGTGACCAGTACCAACGACAACTGTCTGGGACGCGAGTGCCCACGCTATGACGACTGTTATCTGGTGCGGGCTCGCCGCCAGGCCATGGAGGCTCAGCTGCTGGTCATTAACCACCATCTCTTCTTTGCCGATATGGTGGTCAAGGAGACGGGATTTGCCGAGTTGATCCCCGATGCGGATGTTTATGTCTTTGATGAGGCCCATCAACTGCCTGATATCGCTAGCGGCTATTTTGGCGAGAGTCTCTCCAGCCGACAGTTGCAAGATCTGGCCCAAGAGATGGTGCTGGCCCAGCGGGTGGAGGCGGCTGACATGGCCCAGTTGGCGCGTGCAGCCGAGGCATTGGAGCTCGCCTGTCGTGAGCAACGGCTGGCCTTTGGGGTAGAGCCCAGTCGTGGCAATTTACGGGACTGGATGGGTAATCCGCTATTCGATCGCACCCTGCAGCGGCTAAAAGATAGCCATCGCCTCTGCTACGATGTGTTGAAGTTGGCTCTGGGGCGCGGTGAGCGGCTCGATCACTGCTTTGAACGCATAGTCGAGTATCAGGGCAAACTGGAGCGTCTGACCCAGACCGAGCAGAGCGGTGCCGCCTATTGGTTTGACACTAGCCGGTTGCATTTTTCCCTGAACCTGACGCCCCTCTCTATCGCCGAGCGATTCCACAGTGAGGTGATGCGCCCCGGGTGTAGCTGGATCTTCACCTCGGCCACCCTGACGGTGGGCCATGGGTTTGACCACTTCAGCCAGCGTTTGGGGATCGGCGCCGCCGAGCAATTGGTATTGGAGAGTCCGTTTGCCTATGCCGAACAATCCCTGCTCTGTGTGCCGAGAGGGTTGCCGGATACCGGCTTTGTGCGGCGAGCCACCGAGCTGGCAGAGCGTCTGGTGCCGGTTATTAACAAGGTGCCTGGCGGCATCTTCTTCTTATGTACTAGCTATCAAAGCCTGCGTCAGGTCGCCGAGGTGTTGCGCCGCGACGTGGGTCGTCTGGTTCTGGTGCAGGGTGAGGACAATAAACAGCGCCTGCTCAGTCAGTTTGTGGAGAATGGCCGCGCCATCTTGGTGGCAACCGCCTCATTCTGGGAGGGGGTCGATGTCAGGGGGGCGGCACTCTCTTGTGTTATCATAGATAAACTGCCGTTTACCGCGCCCGATGACCCCTTGCTCAAAGCCCGGATAGAAGATTGTCGTCTGCGGGGGGGCGACCCCTTTAACGAGTTACAATTGCCGGATGCGGTCATTACGCTCAAGCAAGGGGTCGGGCGGCTCATCCGGGACATGCAGGATCGTGGTGTACTGATCTTGTGCGACCCCCGTTTGGTGAATCGCCCCTATGGCGGCACTTTTTTACAGAGTTTGCCGCCCATGCCTAGAACCCGTGAACTGGCAAATATTGCCAGCTTCTGGCAACAGATGGCGACTGCGCAGAGCGGTTCAGCCCAGTTGGATGCCCAGTCATAACCGTACCGAGAAGTAGATAGATGACCAAAATTTTGGCGATCGATACCGCCACCGAAGCCTGCTCTGCCGCCCTATTGGTAGAGGGTGTAATAACAAGTTGTGCCGAGGTGGCGCCCCAGGCCCATACTCGCAAGATACTGCCCATGTGCGAACAGCTGCTGCACGATGCGGGCTTGACGCTAGGAGAGCTGGATGTCATCGCCTTTGGCCGCGGACCTGGCTCGTTCACCGGGGTGCGCATCGGCATAGGCGTGGCCCAAGGGTTGGCTTTCGGTGCGGGTAAGAAGCTGATTGCCATCTCCGATCTGGCCGCGTTAGCCCAAGGGTGTCACCGCCGGACGGGAGCCGAGCGGGTGTTTTGCGCCATTGATGCCCGGATGAATGAGGTCTATTTTGCCGCGTTCACCCTGCGCGACGGCATCATGGAGCCCCTCGCTGATGAGTCTGTTCTTGCACCTGAGCTGGCGGCGGCCTGTTGCCAACAACTTATGCTGGATAATCCAGGATCCTGGTTGGCGATAGGTACGGGTTTTTCAGCCTATGCGGCTGCGTTTACCTGCCTGGGAGAGGCCATCTGCCTGGATGCGGAGTCGTTGCCTTGGGCACAGGATATGCTTGTCATAGCACAGCAACCCCATATGTTGCAGCAGGCATGTGAGCCGGCTCTTGCTACGCCGGTTTACTTGCGTGATAAAGTAACCTGGAAAAAATTGCCAGGTCGTGAATAATTAGTTTTAGGCATGCTCGAACCTTTGGTTGTTTGAGTTACGGTTAGCGGGAGAGGGAATGACGATTCGCTCGATTGACATGGCATCACAGAGTCTGACTCGCGTCGGATTGGGAGCCGTTTCGCCCGCTACCGCTAATCGCCCTGATGCGGTCAAAGAAGAGCAGCAGGAGCGGAGCTCCCCTGCCGTATTGCGCATGGCCGAGGGCGCCGAAGAGGCGGCAGAGCGGCTGAGTTATGATCAGCCATCGGGTCGTGAGGGGCGGGCGGTTAATGCCTATCAGAGCATAGCCCGCCAGGAAAAACGTGATGAGTTACAGCAACTCTTACGCCTGGATATCTATGCCTGAGCCAGACCGAGTCCGGTTATTACACCAGGCCGTGTCAGGTTGTTACACATAGTTAAATGCTCAGTCTCAAATTTGACCCAACCTCCTCAATGAGCCGTTCTGGCACATCAACCTCAGCGGCCAGTTTTTTCCAGTTAGCGACACTCTCTATCGTCTCATCCAGAATTCGGTTGATCCTTTCTCTGGTGAAGAGTGGGCTTAGCTTTTTCAAGGCGTAAAAATCCTGCCGGGTGAAGTCGTCTCGTTTACCATTGAGACTCATCCAGTGGCTGTTAACCCACTGGCTGCCGGGTTTGTAGCTATAGGCCAAGTCATAGGCTGGGGCCAAAGACCACTGTTCCCCCTTTAATATGAAGGCGAAGTTCTTGGCGTGATCGTCATGATTTCGGGCGACGATATTAAACGTCATTCTTCTTAATAACTGCTCTGCATCCGTTGCCGAGAGCTTGAGTTGTCTGGTAACGCTAAATAGTTCGGCATAGGAGAAGGAGCCGGGCTTTTTGTAGTCAACATGGGCTAGGCCATTCAGGGTCTGTACATGGACTTTTTGGTTTCCCACGCGATCAAAACGCTGGGTGATGAAGTGTCGTCGGTTCCCCTCAGGTAGCAAGCGGCAGGGCATCATATCGATACCACACCCTTTAGCCATCAAATGGTAGACATACTCCATAGCCCCAAAGCCCATGGGGTCGCCGAAGGTCTCCTGATTTTTATTGTGTTCGCTGACGCCATCAAATTTCATCAGATAGTGGGTGAAGCCTTCAGGCACACTCGCCTGGCCAGAACGAACCTGGGTGAAGTCATCATTAAAGGCCAGCACCGCCTTAGGCCTTGCTCCGCCCGCACTCATCCCCACAGACAGTAGCGACATCATAGCTTCACGATCATTTTGCCCCTCTTTACTCAACTCGACGGCAAAGTCGCTTCGACTGTCCAGGATCTCTTGTGCAATAGCCACCAGGGAACCAATCTCGACCTGTTGCGAGGCATTGAGGCTTCTCATCTTGGTGGCCGGGGCATATTCAAGGGCGCCCATGCCGCGTTTCCCTGTGTATTGCAGTCGCTGTAATGGCGTGATGTCGGCGGGGGAGTGGCCTTGCGAGGCAACCCAGGCATTGAGCACCGCATTACCAAAGTCATCGGGTAACGAGTCGGCGATCAAACCCGGCAGCCCGCGGAAGGTATTAAACGCCAGTTCGGGGAAAGTGTAGATGCGTCTTGCCAGTGGCATCTTCAGCGGCGAGAGCTCTATCCCGGATTTGATAAAGCCGGGGGCATATTCAAACGCGCCGACTCCTGTTTCGGTATCAAAACTCACGGCTCCGACATCGTGCTGCTGATAGGTAACACTGAGGACTTCCATTACCATTCTGGCGCATCCTCTTGGGGTTTCTTTTTCTGCCAGGATGCGCGCTGCCGCTGTTTGCCCTGCAACTTGGCCAGTTGAAGTGGCGAGATAGCCAGCCTGGGCAGGAAGAGGTCCAGTTGTGCGGTCAAATTCAATGCAGCCATGATGGCAATAAAGAGCTCCAGCTGCGCTTGGCCTTTTTCTGCATTCAATACGGCTTTACGCGAGACCCCGGCTCGTTCGGCGACATCGGCCTGGGTTAGATCCAGGTTCAGGCGCGCCTGTTTAAGCCGAGATCCCAACTCTTCTGCCAGTGCCGCAGGCGAACCATTTATAGCCATCATAGCGTTCCTATATTTGGACATAAACTGCAAGATAATGAGCCAGTGTCCTAAATATAGCACATTATCTGCAATGATAAATCGAGTGCTAGTAATGAGCCCAAAAAAGAACATTAATGCCATTATATGGCATTAATGTTCCAGTGGTGGAACATTAAGCTGCGTAGGTTGCATGGTGCAAAAGAGAGCCGATCCGGAGGGTAGAGCAACGACCTCTTGAGTTACTCATCTCTTGATGGCGCATTCATAGGATACATGGCTCTCTTGCTGGCATTTATTCATGTCAGGGAGGGCAACATATCTTGTGCCGGATGGGGTAGGGGTCTGGCTTGGGCACGACGAGATCACGTTGTGCCTGAGGATTTAGGCACGGAAGTGCCTTTTTTAGGCGCAAGATCAAAAAGAGGCTCGAATGACTCAGTGCTTTTGAAAGAAAAAACGAATGCGACAGAAAGCAAAAATCCCGCTCGTGAGCGGGATTTTTGTGAATTTGGTGCGTCCTAGTGGACTCGAACCACCGACCCCCACCATGTCAAGGTGATGCTCTAACCAGCTGAGCTAAGGACGCAAGACATTGTTTCTATTGATGAACTGTTTCCGAATGGTGCGTCCTAGTGGACTCGAACCACCGACCCCCACCATGTCAAGGTGATGCTCTAACCAGCTGAGCTAAGGACGCATCGTATTCGAAAATCTAATCATCAATTATGGTGCGTCCTAGTGGACTCGAACCACCGACCCCCACCATGTCAAGGTGGTGCTCTAACCAGCTGAGCTAAGGACGCACACCATCAAGGGTAATACCGCTTGAGTGGGCCGCATATTAACGGTGAACGCTGGCGCTGGCAAGAGCCAGCGCCAAGTTTTGTAACTCCGTGAGTGCGTTTGCTTTTTTCGTAAGCAATCTGTTTGGTTACATGCTTTTTATCGGTCAGGCAGTGAGCAGTTGCCGGGCGGCGGCTACCACGACTTGTATGGCCTTACTCTCCGAGCTTTGCATGGACGCTGGGTCGGGGATCTCTTGCTGTGTGCGGTTGACGATCACTCCCGCCACCATACCCGCACGCAGACCTTGGCTTGCGCACATGGTGAAGAGGGTTGCCGACTCCATCTCGTAGTTCATGACCCCCATGGCTTGCCATTGGGCCATGGAGCCTTGTAGGGCGCTGACTACTCGCCCTGAGTAGGTGTCATAACGCTCTTGGCCTGGATAGAAGGTATCTGATGAGGCTGTTATGCCAATATGCAGGGGGACATTGGCGGCTCGTGCTGAGTTCACCAAGGCAGTCGTGCACTCAAAATCAGCCACAGCAGGAAATTCCAGGGGGGCAAAATGCAAGGAGGCGCCATCCAGGCGTACCGCCGCCGTGGTCACCAATACATCACCTACCTTGATATGGGGCTGAATTGCACCCGTGGTGCCGATGCGCAGGAAGGTGCGTATTCCTAACTGCGCCAGCTCTTCTACGGCAATGGAGGTGGAGGGGCCGCCAATCCCGGTAGAGCAGATCACAATGCTGTGACCATCCAGCTCGGCCAACCAGCTGGTAAATTCTCTATGGCTGGCCAGGAACCGGGCGTTGTTCATCACCTGGGCTATTTTTTCTACCCGCGCCGGATCGCCTGGCACTATGGCTACCTGGGCTCCACATAGCTGGTCTTTGGTTAGCCCCAGGTGAAAGACAGTGGAGAGTGTATTCATGATGGCATGGTTCCTGATATGTTCCTGATATGACGTTGGCTCAATTGAGCGTTTATCTGTGGCATTGGTGCTAGAGGGGAATGCGGTGAAAACGTGAACCGATCCCACGTCAAAGGGTTAGATTTCTTGGTAGGCGAGTCGTGGTAATTTGCTAGATATTGGCCAGAAGCAAACGCACACATTTTCGCAAAGCAGGAAAATATGTTTAACCATCACCAGCGCTCTGGGCTGCCAGGCATCAGCTGTATGGGTAAAGGCTGATGCCCATAGCCGGGCTTATTGCGGGTTACACTCTGTGAACATCGGCATGTTCGCCTGACGCCGTGTTTTTTCGGCCGCCACATTGTTGTAGCAACTGCTGCGCTTGGCCGCATCATTGACCGATGCAAAGATCACATCGCAATTATTGCGGGAAGCTACATACATCTCTTCAATCTTCCGCTCACGGTAGGTCATCTCATCTTGCATCATGGGTGAGCAGGCTGGTTTGTTGCCCCCGGCCGCCGTTAGTGGCAGATCACCGCCGGCCAGCAGGCGAGCTTGTACCTCTTCAGGCCCTATCTGCTCACTACCCGGAGTGCGAGCCACACTGGGATCAACTTTGGCGAAAGCTTCCCCGTCTGCCGGTGGCAGTTGGCTGTAATGGACTATGCCGTGAACGTCATTCCAGCGATAGACCTCTTGTGCCTGGCACAGTGACATAGATGCCATCAACAGGGTGGCAGAAACAAGTTTTATTCCGTTACTCGTGCGCATAAAGTGCTCCTTGCTATTCGCAGTGAACCGCAGTTATTAAAGAGACCAAGGCATTATTGTTATATTAATCTGTATGAGTCTTTTGAAGCTCATGGCCTTGAGAATGGTTTTCTTAACATAAATTTGCAAGATTAAAGGTTAAAATTTGTACTTGGTTCCCACTTTTAACCTCTTACTCACAGGGCTGTCCCAGAAGCCCAGCCTTAAACTATCACCAGTTCCATTTGCGATAGTTTAAGGCTGGGCTCCCAGTCACGCCGGTTGTTTTTGCGCACATAGCTGCCTTTACCTTTAAGCTTCTTCTCTACGCGCTGGCGGAACAGGGGTGAGCTCAACAGGGCTTGCAGGGCGTTATCTCGTATCTCACCCCGTTGATGGTCATGTAAACATGGTTGTTTTGATTTTTTCATCGTCTACTCCGTAATGGCTTTGCCTTATCGTAAAATAAGATTTTGATGCTGAGATGACAGACATCGCTGTTATTTTGCCCATAAACTAGGTTTCAGGCAAAACCATTTCGGTTTTTCTAATGAAAAAGTCATAGGTGATTAGACTGATCTCGAGAGTAAGTATCGTTAAATGGTGTATCAATTTGATTTGATTCGGCTTTTCTATTATCTAATCGACTCTTTCCTTTTCATCCACCCCCCTCCATTTCTCCTTCCCCTGAATCTATTATTTGATTGGCTATTAATCTGGCTTTACGTGGCAATGTCGCGTCATAAATCACGTCATATGGTTTTATTATGGCTTTTCTATCGGTAAATTCATCACTTCTGTAGCTTGTTAGTCCGCGATTCAGCTTTGCGATGCTATAAGTTGAACCATGTTGTGGTACCGATAGGGGACGTGTGATGCAGGAGATGCTGCTGGCCATCTGGCACCAGGATTTTGAGCAACTGCTGGCGCTGGAGGCGGTAGGGCTGCTGATCAGCACACTGGTGGTGATCCTCTTGCTGGAGTCCAGCTTTGTGTTTATGCCTTTGCCGGGTGATGGCCTCTTGTTGCTGGCCGGAGGCTTGGTTGGCATGGGAGTCTTGGGGCCTGAAGTGACGCTGCTTTATCTGCCTCTGGCGGCGGGGATAGGTAGCCTGCTGGCCTATCTGCAGGGGCGGGCGCTGCAGGGCACGGCTGCAATGGGCTATCTGGAGCGGATAGTCCCGGAGCAGAGTCTGCCTCGGGCGGCAGATTTGCTGGCACGTCATGGCTTTCTCGCCATGTTCTCCTCCCGTTTTTTGCCCTTCGTCCGGGTCTTGACTCCCATGCTGATGGGGATGGGTAAGTTGCCGCCTCTGCGCATGGCCGTGGTCAGTTTTGCCAGTGCCTTCTTGTGGACTCTGCTGCTGAGTCTGGTGGGTAAGTGGATGATGACGATCCCGTTTTTTATGCGCCATCAGGAGCTGGTTACCCAACTGTTGCTCACCAGTTCAGTGTTGCTGTTTGTCTGTGCCGTGGTGGCACTGGGGATGCGCTTTGCTCGCAGTGGCGCGCAACGACGCCGGCTATGACCCATATGATTCAATCCCGTCGATAGGGGCGCAATAAAGCGACCTCTTTATAACGTTAACCCTTTGGGATGCCAATGACGGCGCCTGATGAGTGACTGTTCTTGCTTGCGAGCCATGAGCAGAGGCTTTCTATTGCCAGAAATTGCCAAAAATGGGCCGATGAGCCTGGTTTGAGCCGATGGCTGACAACCTGAGTTATGTATTTTTACTCGCTATAGAGATGAGGAATTCCTTATGAAACAGAACCATTCCCCCCCCTGGTATCGGCTGGATAGCCGGGAGACCCTGGTGAAACTACAGAGTACAACCCAGGGGCTCACCGAGCGACAGGCCACGGAGCGGCTAAATCAATATGGCGCCAATGAATTACCCAAAGCCGTCAGCAAACCTGCCTGGTTACGCTTTGTGGCTCACTTCAACGATATATTGATTTATATACTCCTGGCCGCGGCGGTGTTGACCTTTGTCATGGGCCACTGGGTCGATACCCTGATCATCACGCTAGTGGCGGTGGTGAATGCCCTCATCGGCTTCATGCAGGAAAACAGCGCGGAGAAGTCACTGCGCGGCATCCAGGGCATGCTCTCGAGCCAGGCGACTGTGTTGCGTGGCGCTGGCGAGCGCAGTATCGCGGCGCGAGAGTTGGTACCGGGGGATCTGATCCGCCTGCGGGCCGGCGATCGGGTCCCTGCGGATCTGCGACTGCTGGAGGCGCACGCGCTGCGGGTAGAAGAGGCGATCCTCACAGGTGAATCGACAGTGGTGGAGAAAAATACCCTGACGCTGGCCGGTGAGCTGGGGATAGGCGATCGGCTGAATATGCTCTTCTCCGGCACCACCATCAGCAGTGGCGGCGGCATTGGCATAGTGGTGGCCACCGGGCAGCAGACCGAGCTGGGCCATATCAACCAGATGATGGTCGAGGTCAAGGCGCAACTGACTCCGTTGATGCAGCAGATGGCGCGTTTGGGCAAGGGGATCTCCATGCTGATCCTGGCCATGATGGCGCTGCTCTTTGGCTTGGGTCTGGTGCTGCACCAGATGCCGGTACCTGAGTTGCTGCTGGCGCTGATCAGCCTGGCGGTGGCCTCGGTGCCCGAAGGCTTGCCTGCCATCATCTCCATCATTCTCTCCTTGGGTGTGCAGAGTATGGCGCGTCAGAAGGCCATCATCCGCCGCTTGCCGACGGTCGAGACACTCGGGGCCATGACGGTGGTTTGCTCCGACAAGACAGGCACTCTGACCATGAACGAGATGACGGTCAAAAGTGTGCTGTTGGCCGATGGCACCCTGAGTGTAGAGGGGGATAGCTACGAGCCGGTGGGACGTATTCTACGAAAGGGTACTGCTGTTTCTCTGGCGGATGAACCCATACTGTCGCGCTTCCTTACCGCCGTGGCCCTGTGTAATGACAGCCAGGTGCAGCAGGACGCCGATGGCCATTGGGTCATCACAGGTGGCCCGACCGAAGGGGCGCTGCGAGTGCTGGCCGAGAAGTCAGGGCAGCAGAGTGCGGGCGAGCTGTTGGGCAAGATCCCATTTGATTCCAGTCACAAATATATGGCGACCCATCATCAGATCGGTGATGAGCAGCGGATCCTGGTCACCGGGGCACCGGATGTGCTGTTTGCCCTCTGCTCCGGGCAGTGGGGCGAGCAGGGCCCAGAGCCGTTTGAACGGGTTAAGTGGGAGCGGCAGATGGCGCTGCAGGCCAGCCAGGGGTTGCGCATGGTGGCAGCAGCCGAGCGGATCTATACGCCGGGTGAGGGCGAACTCTCTCACGACAGCCTGCAGGGAACGCTGATCTTTTTGGGCATTGCCGGCATGATGGATCCACCGCGTCCCGAGGCTGTCACCGCCATCGCCCAGTGCCAGCAGGCGGGGATCCGTGTCAAGATGATCACCGGTGACCACCCTCAAACCGCCATGGCAATAGGTGCCATGCTGGGGATCGGCAATGGTCGTGATGCCATGACCGGAGCCGAGCTGGAGCGGCTGGATGATGAGGCTCTGATCCCGGTAGCGGCCCGCTATGACATCTTCGCCCGTACCAGCCCGGAGCATAAGTTGCGTCTGGTGCGAGCCCTGCAGGCACAGGGCGAAGTGGTGGGCATGACAGGCGATGGGGTCAACGATGCGCCGGCGCTCAAGCAGGCGGATGTGGGCATCGCCATGGGGATCAAGGGCACAGAGGTCACCAAGGAAGCGGCCGATATGGTGCTGACTGATGACAACTTTGCCACCCTGGCGACGGCAGTGGCGCAGGGTCGCCGGGTCTATGACAATCTGAAGAAGACCATCCTCTTTATTTTGCCGACCAACCTGGCCCAGGGGTTGCTGGTGCTGATTGCGATCTTGCTGGGCACCCTGATGCCGCTCACCCCCTTGCAGATCCTCTGGCTGAATATGGCGACCTCGACCACGCTGTCGTTCGGCCTGGCACTGGAGCCTGCCGAGCGGGGATTGATGCAGCGACCGCCGCGCAATGCTGGCAGTCATGTGCTGGACGCCCACGCCATCTGGCGCATCGGCTTTGTGGGTCTGCTGATTGCCGGGCTCACCTTTGCCCTGGAATCCTGGCTGCTGGCGGCCGGTCATGGCGCCGAGTTTATCCGTACCGTGCTGTTGCAGGCGCTGGTGACCGCCCAGTGGGTCTATATGTTCAACTGTCGGGTGAGTGATGCCTTCCCGCTGGATCGCAACCTGTGGCGCAACAAGGGGTTGTGGTGGGCGACATTGGCTCTTCTGCTGTTGCAACTGGCCATCATCTACCTGCCGTTTATGAACAGCGCCTTTGGCACTGTGCCGCTACCGGCTTTTTACTGGCTGCTGACTTTGGCCGCAGGCGCACTCATCTTCTTGCTGGTTGAGGCCGAGAAGTGGCTGCTGCGTCGGCTGAGTGTTTGAGCCTGATGTCTGGTTTAACGTTACTCAACACATGCCCTTGAGGTGATGCGCCTTATCCTGAATGGGGTGCATAACGGGTAACCTAAAGGCCGGGATAGCTGAGAAGCCATCCCGGCCTCTTTATCTGAGTCATGTGACTGCGTTCTCAACGCTTCCATCTGGCGTACCGTGACGGTCAAACTGCCAACGTCAAGCCAGCCCAACTCTTTATATTTTTGTCCCCCAATTAGGGAGTCCCGCCATGTATGAGTCGCGTTTTGAACCTCTGCTCAGTCGAGCCCGCTTCTTGCTCCGGCTGTTGCACCATGGGCTGGCTGTGCTGGGGTTGCTGGGCTTTTCTCTGCTGCTGGGGATGCTGGGGTATCTGTGCTTCGAGCCGGTGAGCTGGCATGAGGCGCTGCTCGATGCCACCTTGCTGCTCGGTGGCATAGGTCCGCTGCATATGCCTCAATCGGTAGGCGGCAGGATCTTTCTCGGCCTCTACGGCCTCTATATCGCCTTGGTCTTTGTGGCGGCGGCGGGGTTGATGCTGGCGCCCGTGGCCCATCGGCTGCTGCACAAATTCCACTACGATGGGGTGGATTAAGCCAGACACGGGTTATGTTTCACCGTTGGCTAATTCTTGCGGCAGAGACGGAGACCTGGTTACTGCGTAGGCATGGTCATTAATTCCGCTGCTCTACAACACAAAAACCTGCCACAGGCAGGTTTTTGTTTGCTCCGTTCTTGCTGTCATGACGTTCAGCCTCAAGGCAAGTGGGAATGGTGAGCTTACCAATCTATGCCTTGCTGGGCTTTGACTCCGGCATCGAAGGCGTGCTTGACGTTTTTAACTTCGCTGACGGTATCGGCCAGATCCAGCAGGGCACGGTGACAGCCGCGGCCTGTGATCACCACATGTTGCATGGGGGGACGGCTGACCAAGGCTTCCAGCACCTCATCCAACTCCAGATAGCCGTAGGCCACCATATAGGTGAGCTCATCGAGCAGGACCAGATCCAGGCTGGGATCTTGGAGGTGCAGCTTGGCTTGTTGCCAGACCGCCTGGGCGGCCTGCATATCGGCGCTGCGATCCTGGGTTTCCCAGGTAAAGCCGGTCGCCATCACATCGAAATTCACCCCGGCAGATTCCAGCAGCGTCCGTTCGCCGCAGGCCCAGTTACCCTTGATGAATTGGATTACGGCTGCTTTTAAACCGTGACCGACGGCGCGACAGACGGTACCAAAACCTGAGGTGCTCTTGCCTTTACCGTCACCTGTGATGACTATGAGTAAACCGCGCTCCTCCTGGGCTGCGGCGATGCGGGCATCGACCTGCTCTTTGAGTCGTTGTTGTCGTGCCTGATGGCGCTCGTCGCGTGTAGCCAGATCTACCATTACATCTCTCTCCAGTGGTCAGTGAACAGACGCTCTAATCGCGCCATGTCCAGATGTTGCTCTACACTCTGTGCCAGCCTGGTGATGGCGGCCAGTTGCTGGGTCTGGTAATCAACCGGCTGGGTGACGCAGGCGCCAGCCCAGCGGGCAATGGTTTGCAAGGCCAGGGGGGCATCCAGCAGGCCATGCAGATAACAGCCGGCTATCTGCCCATCCGGGCTCTGCCAGCCATCGAATTGACCGAGCGCTAACTGCAGCAGTGGTTTGTGGCCGGCATCTACTCTGGCTGTCGTCTGGCTTTGCCCAAGATGGATCTCGTACCCACTGACGGCGACGGCTTGTTCGCCCAGCAGCAAGTGGCCTTGGGTCAGGGTCAGCTGTTTTTGTGCCTTGAGCTCGGTATGGATGGGTAACAGCCCCAAGCCCCGGCTACTGCCTGGCGGACCTTCCAGGCCCAGCGGGTCGGCAATCGTCTCGCCCAACATCTGATAGCCACCACAGATACCAAGCAGCTTGCCGCCATAGCGTAAGTGGCGCCGCAGTGCCGCCTCCCAGCCCTGTTGGCCGAGTTGGGCCAAGTCATCCCTTACGTTCTTGCTGCCAGGAAGGATCACCAAGTCACAGGGCGGAAGTGGCTGCGATAAGGGAACAAACTGCAGATCAATCTCTGGATGCAGGCGCAGGGCGTCGAAATCGGTGTGATTGCTGATGCGCGGCAGCACGGGTACCACCACCCGCAGTTGAGTGGTGCCAGCGCGCTGTTGGGTCAGGATGGCATCCTCGGCGGCAATATCAAGCCCATGCAAATAGGGCAGCACACCGAGCACGGGTTTGCCGGTTTTGTGCTCCAGCCAGCGCAGGCCGGATTCCAGCAAACCTATATCTCCGCGAAATTTATTGATCACAAAGCCTTTGATGCGCGCCTGTTCGCTGGGTGAAAGGAGTTCCAGCGTTCCGACGAGCTGAGCGAAGACGCCGCCTCGGTCGATATCCGCTATCAGGATCACAGGGCAATCGGCGACTTCGGCAAAACCCATGTTGGCAATGTCACCGGCGCGCAGGTTGATCTCGGCCGGGCTGCCGGCACCTTCGACTATGATCCGGCTGTATTGCTGCAACAGTCGTTGATGGGAGGCCAGTACGGCGGTCATGGCGACCTGCTTGTAGTCGTGATAGGCCTGAGCCTCCATGTCGGTGATGGCATGGCCATGGACTATGACCTGACAACCTGTGTCCGAGTTGGGTTTGAGCAGTATGGGGTTGAAGTCAACATGGGGGGGGAGCCCGGCCGCCAGGGCTTGTACTGCCTGAGCTCGGCCTATCTCGCCCCCGTCGGCGGTGACGGCACTATTCAAGGCCATATTCTGGGGCTTGAAGGGGGCAACATTATGACCGGCCTGGGCGAAGAGGCGGCACAAGGCCGTCACCAGCAGGCTCTTGCCCGCATCCGAGCTGGTGCCCTGGACCATCAGGGTCTGATTGGCCGGACGGTTCATGGGGTGAGCCCCGGCAGCAGATGACCCGCTAACTGGCGGATCTGTATCGTGGGAGCGGCCTCGCCGTACCATATCTGCAGCCGGGTCAGGCTGCCATGGGGAATAGCCAGTCGTTGGTGATACTCTCCCCGCCGCCAGTCGGCAAACAGCAGCCCAGCCAGTAACTGACGGATCACGCCGCCATGGCAGATCACCAGCAAGGATTCACTTTGAGCCTGTTGCAGCAGCCGCTGCCAGGCGTGGGTCACTCGCGTATGAAACGCCTCGAGGGATTCAGATCCCGGCAACGGATGGGTGGTGGGGGCACTCCAGAAGCGTTCCAGCTCATGCCAATGGGCGCCCAGCTTGTCAAACGGTACGCCATCAAATTCGCCAAAATCCATCTCGGCCAGTTCGGGCCAGCTCTCCAGTGGCAAGTAATGGTGTGTGGCCAGAGCCTGGGCCGTCGCCAGGCAACGCTGACGAGGTGAGCTGATGATCCGTTGCCAGGGTAGGTTATTCATCTCAAATAGCGGCACGAAACTTTGTGCTCCCGCTTCACTCAAGTGAGGGTCACTGCGACCATGCAGGGCGGCGGGCCCCGCGACTGCCCCATGGCGGAGTAAATCAATACGCCGGGTGGTGACGACACTCATGCTGACTCCTTTTATAAATTAGGGCTTATTTGAGCATTAAGGGTAAGCCTGCGGCCACAAACACGACCCTATGGGCTTGTTGCGCTATGGCCTGGTTCAGACGGCCGGCTTCATCGACAAAGCGTCGGGTCAGCTCCCCAAGCGGTATTATGCCTAAGCCCACTTCATTGGCGACAAGCAGGATCTCGCCCTCCGCCTGGTCCAGCGTTTGGAGTAACTGAGCAAACTGCTGCTGCAACTGGGTATCGGGGAGGGGCGCTCCCTCGGCATCATGCAGCAGATTGGTCAGCCAGAGGGTCAAGCAGTCGACCAAGAGACAGTGATCGGGCCCGGCATGGCGGATAATGGCGTCGGCCAAGAGGCGAGGGGCTTCCACCAGTTGCCAGTGGACGGGGCGATCATCCTGGTGCCGCAGAATACGCTCCTGCATCTCGTGATCCAGGGCGGTAGCGGTGGCCATATAGATCACCTGCTTACCACTTTGCTCCGCCAGACGCATGGCCAACGCCGACTTACCAGAGCGGGCTCCGCCCAGGATTAAGGTAACTATTGCCATCAGTGCCACAACTCCTGAGTCAGGGCCTTGAGCCAGGGGGCCGCCAGGCTCATCTGTTGATGTTGCAGCAGCAGTAACACCAGGTAGCCACTCAGTTCGGCCAGCTGTTGTGCCGCCCCTAAACAATCACCGGTATAGCCACCAATCTGCCGGTTCAACCAGCGTTTGAGCCAGAGGCGCAGTGCCAGCGCGGTCACGATCAACAGCCCTGCGGCCATGGGCGTGAGCAGGATCAGCGGCAGCAAGCCACAGATCAGCAGCCAGAGCAGATCGGCCCGATCCTGATCTTGCGCCAGGGGCTTGGCTTTACTGGGCTCATCGCGCACATAGCTCATGTCGAAGATGAGGCTTCCGGCCAGGGCCCGAGAGGCCGCATGCAGGCAAAATAGCGCCAGTAGGCCATCGCCTAATGCCCGGGCGCTGATCTCGCTGAGTGCCACGAATTTGATCAGCAGGGCCATGATGAGGGCTATGCTGCCATAACTACCAAGCCGGGAGTCTTTCATGATCTCCAGCTTCCGCTCACGGTTCATCCCCCCCCCTAAGCCATCACTCATATCGGCCAGGCCATCCTCATGAAAGGCACCGGTCAGTTTCAGTGTGACTACCATGCTCAGGAGCACAGCCATGGCGATGGGAAAAAGTTGCGCCGCCAGCCCCAGGCTAACCAGTGCCAGGCTGCCAATGACCCAGCCCACTAGCGAGAAGTAGCGGCTGGCATGGTTGAGGAGTTCGGCGGAGAAGGGGGTCTTCGCCGGGATGGGCAGGCGGGTGAAGAAGGCGAGAGCCAGCCAAAAGTAGGTGCGCTGAGTGGCCAGCCATGCCATCACACTGTCACCCCGGCACTTTCAAAACTGGCCATGTCGTTGTAGAAGGCGCAGGCCGCCCGCAGCAATGGCAGCGCCAACACAGCGCCTGTGCCTTCGCCTAGACGCAGGCCCAAATCCAGCAAGGGGCGGGCGCGCAGGCTCTCCAGCATCAGGGTATGGCCCCCTTCAGCCGAACCATGGGCAAAGATCATGTAATCGCGACAGCTCGGGGCTATTCTCACCGCCAGCATGGCGGCGGCGGTAACGATGAAGCCATCGATCAGCATGGCAATGCCAGCTTCTGCGGCCCCCAGTATGGCCCCGGTGATCTGGGCAATCTCAAAACCGCCCAATTCGGCCAACAGGGTGAGGGGGTCATGCTGCTGATATGGCTGACCGAGGCGCTGTACGGCTTGAGCGACCAGTTTCTGCTTATGCTGTAACTGGCTTTCAGTGATCCCGGTACCGCGTCCTACGCAGGCGGCTGTCGGTAGTTGCGTCATGGCGCAGAGCAGGGCTGCAGCTGAACTGGTATTGCCAATGCCCATCTCGCCAAAGGCCAGTAGCGAACAACCGTCAGCGGCTTGGGCTTTGGCAAGCTCGGCCCCCAATTTGACTCCCTGTTCGGCTTGCAAAGCGGTCATGGCCGCTTGTAACGACAGATCGGCGGTGCCGGCGCCCAGGCGCTGCACAATCAGCCGACCATCCACTATGGGCTCTAATATGCCGGCATCAATCACCTTGAGCCGCATGTCGTTGGCCTGACAAAAGCAGTTGACGGCGGCGCCTCCGGCCAGAAAGTTGAGCACCATTTGGCGAGTGACGGCGCTGGGGGCTATGCTCACCCCTTGTTGTGCTATGCCATGGTCGCCAGCAAAAACCAGCAGTGTCGGTTTGTCTATGCCAATCTTCTCGCGTTGCTGGATGAGCGCCAGTTGCAGAGCCAACTCCTCAAGGCGGCCCAAGGCGCCAAGGGGCTTGGTTTTTTGATCGATGCGAGACTGAATTGCGGTTTCTTGATGGTGAGCCAGGGGGGCGATGGCGCAAGCGCGGGGCATAGTCGAATCCTTTTGCTGACAATGCAAACGAGTAGGCGGCTATGTTACTGGAACCGTTGCTATTTTTCTTGTGATAGCCTCGATAATTACGAGTGAAAGCGAAACGGGCTTTTATTGGCCGTGAACGAAGTTGTCAGGTAGGCGGAGTGAGGTGCAAAAAAACACCCCGAATAAACGGGGCAAAAGTGTGAGAAATCAATGAGGGCGTAGAGCAGAGCGTTATCTCATCAGAGTATAAAGCCAGCGACTCCTCACCCTCGTGTCTCTTATACCGCGAGTAGCGTCGGTGAAAAGAGAGCTGTTTCACCCTTTACCAGCTTTTATTAAGAAAGTGGATGTATGCGGTTTCATTTGGTGCAATAAACAGCCCACCTCGGATTGATGTGGGCCCCGGTATTATCTAGACGGGCCTTTCAGGGCACTGGCCTATGAGTTGAATCTCTCCTGCTTCGTCCTCTTGCTCCAGGCTGACACCAAACCCCCATAACTTGTGCAGATGTTTGAGCACTTGGTGCCGGGAGTCGGCGAGGGGGATCCGATCATGAGGTACATAGCGCAGGATCAGCGATCTATCGCTCTTCAGGGCCACGTTGTAGACCTGAATATTGGGCTCCAGCTGGCTGAGGTTGTACTGCATGGCGAGTTTTTGCCTGACCAGGCGGTATCCCTCTTCATTATGGATGGCACAGATGCGGAGCTGGCTCTGTTTGTCGTCATCATCAATGGCAAAAAACTTAAAATCCCGCATCACCTGCGGGCTCAAGAATTGGCTGATAAAGCTCTCATCCTTGAAGTTCTCCATGGCAAAGTGCAGGGTGGTCAGCCAATCACTGCCGGCGTAGTCCGGGAACCACTGCTTGTCCTCCTTTGTGGGATGTTCGCAGATCCGGCGCAGATCCCGGAACATGGCAAACCCCAGGGCATAGGGGTTGATGCCCGAGTAGTGGGGGTTGTTATAGGGGGGTTGATAGACCACATTGGTATGATTATGCAGAAACTCCATCATGAAACGGTCGGTGACCAAGCCTTCATCATAGAGGTGATTGAGTATGGTGTAATGCCAGAAGGTGGCCCACCCTTCGTTCATGACTTGAGTCTGTTTTTGCGGGTAAAAGTATTGGCTGATCTTGCGTACTATGCGAATGATCTCTCGCTGCCAGGCCTCCAGCATGGGGGCGTTTTTCTCAATAAAATAGAGCAGGTTCTCCTGAGGCTCACTCGGGAAGTGCACGTCCTTGTGGTCGGTTTGATCCCGTGGCTTTGGCAGGGTACGCCAGAGCTCATTGACTTGAGTTTGCAAATACTCCTCACGGCGCTTCTGCCGCCGTTTCTCCTCGGCTAATGAGATCTTCTGCGGGCGTTTATAGCGATCAACGCCGTAATTCATCAAGGCATGGCAGGCATCCAGCAACTGCTCCACGGCCTCAACACCATGTCGCTCTTCGCATTCGCTGATGTAGTGCCGGGCGAAGAGCAGGTAGTCGATGATCGAACTGGCATCGGTCCAGGCTTTAAACAGATAGTTGTCATGGAAAAATGAGTTATGGCCATAGCAGGCATGGGCCATTACCAGCGCCTGCATGGGCAGGGTGTTCTCTTCCATCAAGTAGGCAATGCAGGGGTTGGAGTTGATGACGATCTCATAGGCCAGCCCCATCTGTCCGCGCTTGTAGTGTTGATCGGTAGTGATGAATTTTTTGCCAAAAGACCAGTGATGGTAACCTATGGGCATGCCAACGCTGGAATAGGCATCCATCATCTGCTCACTATTGATCACCTCAATCTGATTGGGGTAAGTCTTGAGGCGGTAATGCTCCGCGACTCGGGCAATCTCTAGCTGATAACGCTCAAGGAGTGGGAAGGTCCAGTCCGGGCCATCATCCAGCGGGGTCTGACTACGTCGTTCCGGCATAGATAATTACTCCTTAATCTAGGCAACCTGTTTTTTGAAGAGCTCGCGAAATACGGGGTAGATATCCTCGACCTTGCTAATGTTCTCCATGGCAAAGTAGGAGTAGAGCTGGGCCACCCCTTCATATTGGTACCAGAGGCTCTGGTGAGCGCGATTGGTGATCTCTATGTAGGCATAATGCCGCACCAGTGGCATCAGCTCGTTTACCAAGATCTCCTTGCACAGGGGGGAGTCATCGGCCCAGTTATCGCCATCTGACGCTTGGGCTGCATAGATATTCCACTGCTCGGCCGGGTATCGGGCTTTCACTATGTCACTCATCAGGCGCAAAGCGCTGGAGACTATGGTGCCACCCGTTTCCTGGGAGTAGAAAAACTCCTGCTCATCGACCTCTTTGGCCTGGGTGTGGTGGCGAATAAACACCACCTCCACATTTTTGTAGCTCCGGGTTAAAAACAGGTAGAGCAGCACATAGAATCGCTTGGCCATCTCCTTGGTGGCCTGATCCATGGAGCCGGAAACATCCATGAGACAAAACATCACCGCCTGGCTGGAGGGGATGGGGCGCTTGATAAAATTATTGAAACGCAGATCAAAGGTATCGATAAAAGGGACCGCCGCGATCCGCTGTTTTAGTGCAGCTATCTCCTGCCGCAGCAGCATCAGCTCAGAGAGCGCGGCACCAGCAAGCCGTTGCGCCTCAAGGCGTTGCTCTAACTCGGCCAACTTGCGTTTCTTTCCCGCCTGCAGGGCTATCCGTCTGGCCAGAGAGTTTTGCAACGACTTGACTATGTTGATATTGGCGGGTACCCCATTGGAGGTGAAGCCTGCCCGATAACTTTTCATCTCCACTAGCTTGTTGATCTGGTTTTTCTCCAGATTAGGCAGCTCCAGCTCATCAAACAGCAGGTCCAGATACTCATCCTTGGAGATCTCGAAGACAAAATCATCATCGCCCTCTCCACTGTCACTGGCATCCCCCTGACCGGCTCCTTGGCCGGAGGAGCCGGATGGACGAGCCACCTCATCGCCAGTGACAAAGCGATCATTGCCCGGATGGACTATCTCTCTGTGCCCCCCTTTACCCTGATGGAAAACGGGCTCGGTAAGGTCTTTGCTGGGAATAGAGACACTCTCACCCTGTTCGACATCCTGGATACTGCGCTTGGTGACAGCATCCGTGACCGCCTTCTTGATCTGGTTTTTATAGCGGCGGATAAACCGTTGCCGGTTTACCGCACTTTTATTCTTGCCATTCAACCGTCGGTCGATGAAATGCGCCATACCCCTACCTCCACCGAGCCGTTAGCTGGATTTACGCACTCGCAAATACCATTCCGACAGTAAACGGACCTGCTTGCGGGTGTAGCCCTTATCCATCATGCGCTCGACGAAATTCTCATGTTTACGCAGATCCTCGGCTGAGGTCTTGGTATTAAACGAGATAACGGGGAGTAGCTCTTCGGTGTTGGAGAACATCTTCTTCTCGATGACGGCGCGCAACTTTTCATAACTGGTCCAGTTGGGGTTGCGCCCGGCATTATTGGCGCGAGCCCGGAGGACGAAGTTGACGATCTCGTTGCGGAAGTCCTTGGGGTTACTGATCCCGGCCGGTTTTTCAATTTTTTCCAATTCGGCGTTCAGCGAGGCCCGGTCAAACAGCTGACCGGTTTCAGGATCCCGATATTCCTGATCCTGGATCCAGAAGTCGGCATAGGTGACATAACGGTCGAAGATGTTTTGTCCATATTCAGAATAGGACTCAAGGTAAGCGGTCTGGATCTCCTTGCCGATGAACTCCACATAGCGAGGAACCAGATAACCCTTGATAAATTCGATATATTTATCATGGAGTTCTTGCTGGAATTGCTCGCGCTCAATCTGCTGCTCTAGCACATAGAAGAGGTGCACGGGATTGGCGGCGATTTCGGTGTGATCAAAATTGAATACTCGCGAGAGGATCTTGAAGGCAAAGCGAGTGGACAGCCCCTCCATCCCCTCATCGACCCCGGCATAGTCGCGATACTCCTGATAAGACTTGGCCTTGGGATCGGTATCTTTGAGGCTTTCGCCATCATAAACCCGCATCTTGGAGAAGATACTGGAATTTTCGGGTGTCTTCAGCCGCGATAGAACGCTGAACTGGGCCAGATATTCAAGCGTGCCGGGAGCGCACTTGGCATGGGCCAATTCACTGTTAGCCAGCAGTTTCTCGTAAATGTGCACCTCTTCCGAGGCGCGTAAGCAATAGGGCACCTTGACGATATAGACCCGATCTAAAAAGGCTTCATTATTTTTGTTGTTGCGGAACTGCTGCCACTCGGATTCGTTGGAGTGGGCCAATATGATGCCTTCGAAGGGGAGGGCGGAGAGTCCTTCGGTACCGTTGTAATTGCCCTCCTGGGTCGCAGTGAGCAGCGGATGCAGCACCTTGATGGGCGCTTTAAACATCTCCACAAACTCCATAATCCCCTGATTGGCTCGGCATAAGGAGCCGGAATAGGCATACGCATCAGCATCGTTCTGGGCAAAGTGCTCTAGCTGACGAATGTCCACCTTGCCGACAAGGGAGGAGATGTCCTGGTTGTTTTCATCACCGGGCTCGGTCTTGGCGATGGCGACCTGATCGAGGATCGAGGGATAGATTTTTTCGACCCGGAATTGGCTGATATCCCCGCCAAGCTCATGTAAGCGTTTGGCCACCCAGGGGGAGATGATGCTCCTGAGATAGCGCTTGGGAATGCCATACTCCTGCTCAAGCAGGGCACCATCCTCTTGGGCATCAAATAGGCAGAAGGGGTGATCATTGACCGGGGAACCCTTGATGCGATAGATGGGCACTTTTTGCATCAGGGCCTTGAGTTTTTCGGCGAGCGATGATTTTCCCCCGCCAACGGGCCCAAGCAGATAAAGTATCTGTTTGCGCTCTTCCAGCCCCTGGGCCGCGTGTTTGAGATAGGCGACAATCTGCTCGATAGCCTCTTCCATGCCATAAAAATCTTTAAACGCGGGGTAACGAGGGATGATGCGATTGGAGAAGATGCGGCTCAGGCGAGGAATATGGGAGGTGTCCACCATTTCCGGTTCACCAATGGCAATGAGCAGGCGTTCAGAAGCCGAAGCGTAGCAGCTCTTGTCTAGCTTACAGAGCTCAAGAAACTCTTGCAGGCTGTACTCTTCTTGCCGCGCCGCTTCATAACGACGCTGGTAGTGATCAAAAATGCCCATTTTCTTACCCCCATGACTTCAACGGCCAGCCAGTCTCAAACAATTGGCTCATAACGGCAGTGAATACCCTGCTAAATAAGCCTAGTTGAGTTGGGATCTGGCTGTAAATTCAGACACAAAGAAATAGGTTTTCCTGAGCCAGCCCTAAGCGGTGCAGCGTGGGTTCAGGTCATATTTTTTTCAATCGCTTACCATCGTTTTGCCACTCTGAGCTGTGATTGTCAAAGAGTTGTCGAAAAATTTTCGGTTGGGAGGATGAGCCATACCTGTCATTTCCCTTTTTGTAATCGGGTTGCCTTTAGTGGGATTAAATTGCGCTAAACGATGATTGTCTGTAACTGTTGAATGTGTTGAATGTGACAGGCTGTCAGCTTTGCAATGAGCAAGCTGGAGGTTGTTAGCTACAATCGAAAGAAGAGTGTTGCGTGTCATGTACGCTGTTGTGGGGTGTGCGAAGCAGGGCTCTGTGTGGCTTGTTGGCTGAGATCAGGCTCATATGTCGCATGACAGTCATTAATTGGGGTGAGACATGAGCGTTTGGTTATCTATTTTATTAATATTGGTTTGCCTATGGATCGTCTGGTCAGAGATCAAGCTACCCGCGCCCTGGTCATATCAAGTCAAGATCCACCCTGGTTGGTATTGCCGCTTTCCCGATGCAACTAGCGATGAAGTTCGTTATTTTCTTGAGCTAGTCATGGAGTCATTTGTGTTCGGTTCATCATATCAGCTCAAGTTGCATCCAGATCAATCGCTGCTTTCGATATATCAGACCATAAATCCCATCGGGAAGGTAGATGAGTCACTGGAGATGGAATCACTGGTTATGCTCATGGAAAGAGAGTATGGCTGTGAGTTATCCGCAACTTGGGATAATAACCTGACTCTGGCTGGGCTTTTTGCCAAAGTCAGGTACGTTAATCCGGTAGGACTAAGCCAGCAAACTCTGCCTATCAGGCCAAGCGCCAATTAAACTCTGTCGCCGGTTCTTCTTGTGATTTTTGCTGCCCGGCCGCCTGCCACAGCGGCAAAAAAAGTTCTTCCATTGCCTTGGCTCGAGCAAAATCGAACATTCCCAGCCGGTGAGCTTCCTGAGCATTGATGTTGCCCTGAACACAATCGACAAAATGTTGCATCACTCTGTGATTGGCTCGGATCCAGGGGTTATCCTCAACGGGTTCGCCGGAGGTGATCGCTTGCGCATCGGCTAATAGAGGATCGAACCACCATCCACGTTCAGGGCGGAAACCTCCTCTTAACTGATAGGCATTTTTGTTGCCGACGATAGTCAGATCAAAATGTAATCCAGGCATAGGCCAGTCACAGAGCAAGATATCAAACAGCGCTCCCTGGCAAGTGAGTTGCACCGATAGACTATTACCCTGACCGAATTGCACGCCCTGCCATTGAAAATCATCAAACAGCGTGTATAAAAACGAAAATGGATGGACGACATCTTCAACAAACCATTCCACCGGTGTTTTCGGATAGGGTAAATTCACTCCGACGACTAAACAGATCCGATTTAATTCTCCCAGATGACCAGAGCGGATCTCCTGACTAAGCCGTTGAGCCGTATCCAAGTGGGGGAATGGATAGCTGATATACAGGCAATCATGTCGCAGGGCATTAAATTGTCCCCGGTTATCAGGCGTCAGGCCCAGAGGTTTTTCACAGAGTACAGCTTTATGCTGAATTGCTTGCAAATAGCCAAGGTGAGTCGAGGTGGGGGTGGCAATGGTGACCAGATCGCAGGGGGCTAACAGAGAGAGTTCTGTGCCTGAGCTGGGGATCTGCTCTTCCCCCGCGATCCGAGTGACGAGTTGTTTATCCTGCGCCATGAGGGTGCTCACTTGACAGCCTGCTTGCCGCAAGCCCGCTATATGCACGCGCCCCCAATTGGTACCAACAACGCCGGCTTTTATTTCATCCCGTTGAAAATTAAACATTTGTGCTCCATATGGGCGCTTATATGCACCTCTACCATATAAATGGATTTATATGAGCCTAAATGTTAATGGCAGCAAGTTACGATTTCAAGTAAAAGCTTTATTCTTTACACTTCTTTGCTGTTGTGGCTTCGTCCGGATATCTCGTTAAGTTTGATGACCAAATACAAGACAGAAACGGGCCCCTCCTAATGGACTGGACTCTATGATGATATGCCCTTTATAGGCATGAATAATTTCTACTGCTACCGCTAAGCCAATGCCTTGACCGGGACGAAGTGTATCCATACGCACGCCACGCTGTAGTATTAGCTGACGTCGATTATCGGGCACGCCCGGGCCATCATCATCCACAGTAATGGTTAATAAATCGTTGGCACAATGCACCTGAATTTCGACGAATTCGAGGCAGTATTTACATGCATTTTCAATGACATTACCTACCACCTCCAGAAAGTCATTTTTGTCTCCGGCGAAAGTAATCTCAGGGCTGACATCTAATTGGATGTCCACGCCTTTACGATCGTACACCTTGCGTAGTGCATTGCAGAGCGGATCCAATAAGCCACTTACTGAGTGGATCTGCCGGCTAAAGCCCAAATCAGGCCCACTGACCACGCGTCGCAAATGATAGCCAATTTGTTGAGAGATCCGGCTTATCTGCTCTTGCATCAAGGGCTCTTGCTCCGCCATCAACTGTGGATTGCCGCGTAGCGTCCGAAATGTGGTTTGCAGAACAGCCAGCGGGGTTTTTATGCTGTGCGCTAAGTCAGAGAGGCCGTGCCGATAGCGAGTAACAACGGAGCTTTGTTGCTGTAACAGCGCATTTAAATTGTTGACCAGGCGAGTTAACTCTCGTGGTGGAATATATTCCAGTGTATTGCTGTTGGTGCGCTCTAATTTAAGAACGGCCAAGGCCAGCTTATCTATGGGTCTAAGACTCCATTGGGCAACTAACCAGACAATGGGTAACATAATGAAAAGATTGAGAAGGGTGACGCCTTTAAAGGTATCCCAAACAACACTGTTATCCTGTTTTTCCTGAGGAACGGTATCAATGATCACGACTCTGAATATGGGAACATCAGGATTGGCACCATAGTGACTCACAACCAGAGAATACGTATATTCATCCAGTGGTTTGAATATATTATCTGATTCGGCTGGCAGCGGTTTACCATCTACACTATTCGAGCCTTGTAACGGGGTGGGACTTTCAATTTCATAAAAGCCCTCATTATTCAGCCAGTGGTTGGAGATCTGTCTGGTGAAGGAGGGGAGATAATCGGATGTCCATAGCAGTTTATTATTGGTGGCATAAATCCAAATTGAGAAATTTTTTTTCCGCAATTTCCGGGTGGGGGCATTAACTTGCAGTTTTCCCTGCTGGTAATCGACAAAGGTCATAAATAACTCAATTTCTTGAGCCATCTGACTCTGTGTGTTTTGCAGGGCCAGCCTATTGCTGCTAATGACCATGCTGGTTGCATAGATCATGGAGATGATCACCAGCGCCAAGGATGTGCCGAGGATGAACCGCAGCCTGAGTGAGTGAGGCGTCAACTTCATTTTGGAGTATCGAATCGGTAACCTTGCCCCCGCACGGTCTGGATGGGGTCATCTAACTCATCGACTTGAATTTTGCGACGCAGGCGGCCGATCAATACATCAATGGTATGGGACTCTTTTAATTCGGCATCGGCATATAACTGAAACATTAGGGTCTCTTTGCTGACCACCTCACCCGCGCGCCGCATCAGGTATTCCAGGATTTGGTACTCGAAGGCGGTCAGCTTGACCGGTTTGCCATGCATGGAAAGCTCTTTACGATTGAGATCCAGCTGGTAGGGGGGGGCCTGAATGGTGGATGAAGCGAGACCACTGGCTCGTCGCACCAACGCCTGGATCCGGGCGATCACCTCTTCAAGATGAAAGGGTTTGGTAACATAGTCATCGGCCCCAGCCTCAAGCCCTTGGACCTTGTCTTCCCAAGCATCCCGTGCCGTCAAGATCAGGATGGGGAGCGTAGCGCCTCTTGCACGCCAACGGCGAATGAGCGTCAAGCCATCTTCATCGGGCAAGCCTAAATCAACTATGGCCAGATCCAATTCATGCTCCTGACAAAAATAGTCAGCCTCTTTGGCATCCGCCGCACTATCTACTAGGTGCCCCGCATCCTGCAGTTGTACTGATAGGTGATGGCGCAAGAGCAGATTGTCTTCGACCAGTAAAATTCGCATAGCAAGGGTTCCAGATGTCGTGAGGGCGGCTATCATCATGCAACCATGGCTGACAACCCTAGGCAATATATTTTCACAATCAGTCTAAACGGACACTAAATCATTCATATAATTGGCATTCGAGCAATTTACATCGGCATCTGGCTTTGCTAGAAGATATACATGTCTTTGCGTACCAAGGAGTAGGAGTGCACCATGATTAAAGAATTTAAAGAGTTTGCCATGCGTGGCAATGTGGTCGATATGGCGGTGGGTATCGTGATTGGTGGTGCATTTGGCACCATAGTCAAGAGCTTGGTGGATGATGTCTTGATGCCACCGATTGGTCTGGTGCTCGGTGGGGTAGATTTCTCGGATTTTTTCATCGTACTCAAAGAGGGCGCTAAAGCCATTGCCCCCTACCACACCCTCGCTGATGCCAAAGCGGCAGGGGCGGTTACCCTCAACATTGGCCTGTTCGTTAACTCGGTGATCAGTTTTACCATAGTCGCGTTTGCTCTGTTTATGGTCGTTAAGGCCATGAACAAGTTGCGAATGGACAAGGCCGAGGCAGCGGTAGTGGTTACGACTAAAGCCTGTCCGCACTGCTGCAGCGACATCCCTTTGAACGCCAAGCGTTGTCCACATTGCACATCTGAACTGCTTTGAGCTGAATCGACGGCAGATTGTCAAAAATGGTGAGTAATGAGGGCGGTCTGATGACCGCCCTTTGTTTTAGCTATTAACGACCGTAATAGGCAGTGAAGCGGGTGCTGGCCAGCTCGTTGGCATGGATCATAAAGCCGACCAGAGCGGGCATGCTGCTGGCGGGTAGATCCAGAGCGGGGACCTTGAGCGCATGCAGGGTGAACTGGTAGCGGTGGGGTTTATCTCCCACGGGGGGGCAGGCACCGCCAAAGCCGGGCGGACCAAAGTCAGTAAGACTCTGTATCGCGCCGTCAGGTAGGCCCTTGCCATCGCCTTGAATATGGGCAGGCAGGGCGTTGCTCTTGGCCGGAATATTGAATACCACCCAGTGCCACCAACCGCTGCCGGTGGGGGCGTCTGGATCATAGACGGTCAATGCATAGCTCTGGGTGCCCTTGGGAGCCCCGTGCCAGCTCAAAGCCGGGGAAATATTGTCACCACTGCAACCAAAGCCGTTGAACACCTGCTTGTTGGTCAAGTGGCTCTCGGCCTTGATATCCGGGCTGCTGAGGGTGAACGTGGTGGGAGACTCGGCGGCTTGGCTGCTGCTTGCCAGCAGGCAGCCCAGCAGTAGGGCGAGTGGGTTAGTGGTGGTGCGGCGTGTCGACATTCTGATGCTCCAGATCTTCCCTGATGGGTGAAGCCTAAGTATGCCGCAACGGGCAGACGGGTGCTGTCCGCAAACGGTCATAGGCTGTGCGCAAACGGTCAAGTGGACGCTTTGTCCTAGTCGGCTCAGCGTTCACCCAGCTAGAGATCCGCCGTGACGGCCTCAAGCTCCTCGTTGAGCAAACCGCGATCCTGGCGCAGGGCGCTGGGGCTCATGCCATAGCGCTGGCGAAAGTTCTGACTAAAGCGAGATGGCGAGTGAAAGCCGCACTCCAGGGCCACCTGCAGCAGGGGCTGCTCACTGGTCATCACCCGGCTGAAGGCCTCATTCATGCGCAGCTCACTGAGCAGCTCGCTAAAACTGCTCTCCTCCTGGCGCAGGCCGCGTCGCAGGGTTGACTCGCTCATTCCCAGGCGCTGAGCTACTTCCTGGGCTTGCCAGGGGCGGGCCAGATCCAGATAGAGCAGCGTTTGCACTTTTTGCGTCAGGGTCAAGGGTTGCAGGTTAAACATAGGGGCCGCCAGACCTTGGGCGGCCAGGGTCAACAAGACGCCCTGCCAGGCGTGTTCGGTTTGAGCCTGGGCAAGGGGGGAACGCCCACTCTGACTGCGGATCACGCCCTGTAGGGCTTGGGCTAGATCTGGCGAGCAACGGAAACTGGGCTCGGCTTGCCAATGATCGGGCAGAGCCGGGGCATAGTGCTGCAAGAAGCGCTCACACCAGCGTCGAGGGGGTACAAAGATATCCGCCAGATAGTGATCCCTTAAGCCGGGCAGATTCTCCATCTCGAAGGCTTCACAGGCGGGCAGACAGAGACACGCGCCCTCCTCGCAACGCAGCGGGGTGCCGTGAGTCTGCAACTGCTTGGTGCCTTGTCGCACCCAGATGAGGGTAGGCGCCATAAAGGTGACCCGGTGCAGACGCTGATATTGCCGGGCCTCAAAGCGAAAGTGAACCGTGTGCGGCGATGTGGTGTGCTGGGGCATAGCTGTGTTATCCAGAGGCGAATGGCTTGGACGGTAACAAGGAATGGGGCCTGATGCCAGGCTGGTCGCTCCCTGGCCGGTAACAGTCTATCCAAGCCCCCGGTTTGCCCCTGCAGGCCATTCATGGTAGCCTTTTAGTCAATTCAACTCATAGAGTGGTGCTTTGGCGATATCCTGTGCGGCTAAATGGTTTCTGGCATCATGTGTCATGGTGTTGCTCCTGCTTTTATCAGATGGCTATTCTGATGACGCTGCGCGCCCACTTTCAGCCCTATCGCCAACCCACGCTCTGCAGCACATAGCGCCTGGCGAGAGCGAGCAGCACTACTCTGTGCCCTCGTCCTCGTCTCAAGAGCTGCTTATCGCCGCTGGCCCGGCTGCGCTGCATCTGGCTAATGGCCTGCGTGCCTGGCGGGGTGAGCCACTGCTCCGCACCAGAAGCGGTGAGCTGCCTGCGCCTTATCTCTTGCTGCATGAGTGGTCGATGAGCCTGGTGCTCTTGCTGCTATGCGGTTTAGCCCTCTCTCTTCCCCTTATCTACCAGAAACAGGCTTTCCAGAACTGCTTTAGTCAGTTCACGGCCTGGCACTGGAATCCTAAACATCTGCAATACCGCTTCTGTCACGCAAGCCTCTGAGCCTGCTGTTGGCAGGAGTTGGTTTGGTCGTGCCACTCTCTGGGTGATTGCTCTGCAACCTCTGAGTTAACAACGCCAAGACGCAACATGCGTTTTGGCTGAGTCTGCACCGGATCTGCTTTTTCTCCTGCCTCTTGTTCTGGCGCCCATCTCTGTGCTTTGGGGGCGCCGTGCCTTCTGTTTTTTACATGGACAAGACCATGACATTCAAAAAACCACGAGTTGCCCGGTTAAATCGCATGAGCCGGTGGCAATACGCTCTGTTGCTGTTGATGTTGTTTACCTTCAGTTTTTACTCCTTGCCCACCTTCTTTGGTGAGCAGCCGGCCCTGGGGCTTCATGCTGGCCAGGAGCAAGAGCGCTCACCCTGGATTGCTAGCGATGCCCAACGCCTGGCCGAGCAGGGCATAGTGCCGCAAAGAGTCATTACCAGCCCAGGCAAGGTGCAACTGGTATTTGCCAGCCAGGATGAGCAGCAGCGTGCCAAGCCCATACTGGAGTCTGCTCTGCCACCAGGCAGTAGCATCACCCTGGAGTATCATGCCAATGCGCCAGGCTGGATCCAGAGCCTGGGGGCGGCGCCCATCAAGTTGGGGTTGGATCTGCGCGGTGGCTCCCAGCTGCTGATCGGGGTCGATAGCGACTTCATCATAGAGGCGCAAACCCGCAATCTGATGGATACCCTGCGTAGCCAATTCCGGGAGGCCAAACTGCGTGGCTCGACCATCACGCGGCTGCCAAGTGGCCAGGTTCAGCTCACCCTTCCCGATAGTGACGACTTGGGGCCTTGGCTGGAGCAGGTGCGTCAGCATACCGGGGGGCAACCGGAAGTGTGGAAGTTGCAGCGTAGCGGCAACAAGCTAACCCTGAGCCTGACCGAGGCGGAACGTAACCAGCTGATCAACAATGGGGTCACCCAGAATCTGGCCATATTGAAGAAGCGGATCAACGAGCTTGGTATCACCGAAGCCTCGGTGCAGCGCCAGGGCCAGGAGGGGATCCGCATCGAATTACCCGGGGTACATAACCCTAAACAGGCTAAAGAGGTGATAGGGGCCACCGCTTCGCTGGCTTTCCATCAGGCTCGCGATGCCAGCTCCCCCTCGGCCAATGCCTTCTCCCTTACGGATCGGCAGGGGCGTCCTGTCTCCATGGTTCGGCAAGCGGTACTCAGCGGTGAACACATAGTCGATGCGCGTGCCAGCATGGGGGAGATGGGTCAGCCTCAGGTCAGCATCACGCTGGATAGGCTAGGCGGCGCCAAAATGAGCCAATTTAGCCGTGGCAATGTGGGGCAGGCCATGGCCACCGTCTTCACCGAATATTTGAGTGAGGCGGGTGGTCCCTTGCAGGCCCAGAGTGAAGTGATCAATGTTGCCACCATCCAGACGGCACTGGGTAATCAGTTTCGCATCACAGGGCTCAATAGTTTGGGTGAAGCTCAGGAGCTGGCCCTCTTGTTGCGAGCAGGCGCACTGACGGCTCCGCTTAAGATAATGGAGGAGCGCTCCATTGGGCCGACCCTGGGGATGCAGAATATCGAGGCCGGTTTTAGCGCCCTGCTGTTTGGCATGGCGGGCATGATGATCTTCATGTTGCTCTGGTATCGCAAGTTTGGTTGGGTGGCGATCATAGGCCTGGTGGCCAATCTCTTGATGCAAGTCGGCTTGCTGGCGCTGCTGCCTGGGGCTGTCTTGACGCTTCCCGGTATCGCCGGTCTGGTGCTGACTGTGGGCATGGCGGTTGATACCAATGTGCTGATCTTCGAGCGTATCCATGATCGCTTGCGTGAAGGGGGGAGTCTGGCCAATGCCATCGACTTTGGTTATCGCTCGGCCTTTGGCACTATCTTTGATGCCAACATCACCACCCTGATCTGTGCCGTAGTGCTCTACGCCATCGGCTCCGGCCCCCTGCAGGGCTTCTCCATTACGCTGATCCTAGGTCTGCTTTCCAGCATGATCACCGGCATTTGGGGTACCCGCGCCATCATTAATCCAATCTGGGGTCAGAGTACCCGCAAGCTGTTGAGGGTATGATCATGATTAATAAGTTATTGCAGATCAGTTTGACGCGTTGGCGCTATCTGGGTTTGGCTCTTTCGGCCCTTTTAACCCTGGCTTGCATCTGGATCTTGGCGACCAAGGGGCTGCATCTGGGGTTGGATTTCACCGGTGGCATACTGCTGGAGATGAAGATCCAGACACTAAGCTCTGCCGCCGAACTCAATGGGATGCTCTCTCCCGCCCTGGCGCAACTCATCCAGCTGCAACCGGCGGGTATGCCTGGTGAGTGGCTGATCAAGCTGCCACCCCAGGAGCTGATCTACAATGCCAGTGAGCTGGTTCAGCAGCTGAGCCAGGAGCTGGCTCTGCCGGTGGAGCTCTCTCGTACCACCATGGTGGGGCCTCAGGTAGGCGCCGAACTGTTTGAGCAGGGGATGCTGGCTCTTCTGGTGGCCTCTTTGGCGATTTCGGGCTATCTGGCGCTGCGTTTTGAGTGGCGTCAGGCCATGGGGGTGCTGTTGTCTGTGATCCATGATGCCCTGGTAGCGTTGGGTTTATTGTCTCTGCTGCAGATCGAGTTTGATCTCAATGTGATAGCAGGTTTGATGGCGGTGATAGGTTATTCACTCAACGACAGCATAGTGATCTCCGATCGCTTGCGTGATCTGCTTCGGGCCAAGGCCAGTGGCGATATCTACGCCTGCTCGGATCGGGCCATCAAGGCTACCTTCACGCGGACCCTGATCACCTCGGGGACGACCCTATTCACGGTTGGGGCCCTACTGTTGTTTGGTGGCGAGGCGCTGTATGGTTTCTCCTTCACGCTGTTTGTGGGCATTCTGGTGGGAACGCTCTCTTCCATCACCATAGCCTCTACGGTGCAGGAGCTGCTGGGGCTGTCGACCCGCGCCTATGATAAGGAGCAGATCCCTGTTTCAGAGGTCGAAGTGATGTAGTCGGAGTGCGACCGACAAGCAAAAGGGGCTCATTATGAGCCCCTTTTTTGATCCGCTAGGCTGATCAGCTTACCAGATGGGTTGGGTCAGGAAAGGGTTGCTTAGGCGCTCCCGCCCGAAGGTGGAGTTGGGGCCGTGGCCGGGAATAAAGGTGATCTCATCGCCCAAGGGGAGCAACTTCTCATTGATGGAGCGCAGCAGCTCGGCATGGTTGCCTTGGGGAAAGTCAGTGCGGCCGATAGAGCCCTGGAATAATACATCGCCGACCAGTGCCAGCTTGCTAGCCTGGCTGTAAAACACCACATGACCCGGGGTATGACCTGGGCAGTGGAGTACCTGCAGAGTCTGGTTACCGATCTGCACTTGCTCCCCTTCGCTTAACCAGCGATCCGGGCTGAAGGCTTCGGTCAGCGGAAAACCAAACATCTCCGATTGGGCGGGCAGGGCTTGCAGCCAGAAGGCATCGGCCTGCTGGGGCCCGACAATGGCTGCGCCGCTTTGCTGGCGCAACTCATCGGCCGCGCCCACATGATCCAGATGACCGTGGGTGAGCAGTAGCTGTTTTAGAGTGAGCCCGCGCTTTTTCACCTCAGCCAGCAGGCGCTGGGTTTCGCCGCCCGGATCGACCAGTGCCGCTTCGTTGGTTTCATCACACCAAAGCAGGGTGCAGTTTTGCATAAACTGGGTCACGGGAAGTATTTGATACTTGAGCATGGCGGTTCCTGAGCAAAAAATAGGGAGGTCATGGCGGATTCTACCTTGCAATGACCCTGGACTGTAGTTGTGTTATAGGGTCAACGATCTACGTTCAAAGGCATGAGCCAAAGCCTGTGCCACTTGGCCATGGCTCTCGGCACACCAGTGCAGCCCATCGGGCAAACTCAGCAACAGGGTGGTAGGATCCACAGCGGGAAGATGCCACTGCTTAGCGGCGGCCAGCCATAGGGCAGGCAGTTGCTGTGCTTCGGTTTGAGTGCCGGCAAAGAGCGTCTGCCACCCAGCTTGCAACTGACCCAAAGGTGAGGGGGTCAGCAGCACCAGGCGGCTAGCGGGGCTGAGTTGTTGCCAGAGCTGAAGATAGTGAGCCAATGTCTCCACGGCTTGCTGGGCTGTGCTGCCGGCCGCCAGATCATTGATCCCCAGCGCGAGCACTATGAACTCTGGCTGTTGAGCCAGTGCCTGTTGCCACTCCCTGAGACCACTGCATAGCCCTTGCTCCGGGCGTTCAGCCAGCAGGGTGCGCCCGGGTTTTCCCTCGGCTTGTAGCGAGCAGTGGAGAAGGGCGGCCAAGCAGTTTGGCCAGCGGATATCGGCGGCATAACGGCCGCCTGCGGGGTTGAAGCCCCAGGTATTGGAATCGCCAAAACAGAGCAGCATGGTCATTTTCAGGCTGGATAGGAGAAGGGGTACTCTAAGTCAGAAGTGGTGAGCCCGTCTTTAATTTGGATCAGATACAATCGTTATCAGGCGTAAGCTGAATCTTCGCGGTTTACTCGTAGTCAGGGCGTTCTTCCTCTCGTGCCTGCTGGCACTCATATCCCCCCATGGCAAAATCACGACAGATCTGGGGTCTTTGCTCATAGATGGTACAGAGCATGGTGTTGCGATCCAGGGCAACACACCAGCCATCTTCCCCTTTTGCCATGAAAGAGAGGCCACTGGCATCATCAATGATGAAGCGTTCGGGTACCAGTGGGTCGCAAATCACCAGCACGGGCATGCGACAGCAGCAGGCTGAACAATTCGCGCAGGTGATCTCGGCAGAGAGCGGAGGAGTGCCGCTGTTGATATGTGACATGAGTTCTCTATATGGGTAACGTCCTGACTCAGTGTTGCGGCTGGCCAAGAAAAGAGTAGAGGCCGCCGTAGCGGCCTTAAGACGTATAGACCAATTCGTCAGTTTAAATTTGCTACGGCAGATTTTGGGTCGTCCTTATGACGCTTTTCTGCACGTTTTTCTTTAAATGAACGGGTTGGTTTTTTCTTATCTTCGCGTGTTGCGTGGTGTGCCTTACTCATCATGTTGCTCCGGTATGAGCAAACGTCGGTCGGTCAACACAAGGTCGCGACTGATCGGCTGAGCCTGCTCAGTGGCTGATTGATTCAGAGAGTATCTGAACCGGATGTCGTGTTACTCACTCCCAGCTGATTGTTCAGGAGCATGGGGCTTATACAGCACCATGCTAATAGCATACGCCAATATTGGCCGGATCCCCACAGCGTCAGCTGGCAATAATGAATTGCTCTGTGACGATTGACACCCCTTACCCTTGTAATCTGTGTATTAAAGCCCAGTTGTCGGCCGAGGTGACTGCTAGCCTAGATATTAATGAGGTCATTCAGGGTGGTCTCTGCTGTGGTCTGTTCGCCTTAACCTGATAAGGGATGAATCATGAGTGATGTCGCATTATCAACCAGCCTATTGGCACTGGTTGCCGTCTTGGGGTTATGGATTGGTTCCTGGCGTATCTACGGGGTGGGGTTGGGCATTGGCGGTGTGCTGTTCGGTGGCATCATAATCGGCCACTTCGTGGGTCGCTATAACCTGCAACTGGACACCCATACCCTGCACTTCATCCAGGAGTTTGGCTTGATCCTGTTTGTCTACACCATAGGCATCCAGGTCGGGCCGGGGTTTTTTTCGTCGTTGCGTACCTCAGGCTTGAAACTCAATGCCTTTGCCGCCCTGTTGGTGGTGATGGGGTTTGTCGTCGCCTTTATCTTATACAAGCTGTTTGATGTCCCGTTACCCGCCATTCTCGGCACCTATTCGGGGGCCGTCACCAATACCCCCTCTCTGGGGGCGGGCCAGCAGATCCTGGCGGAGTTAGGGGCGCCGGCTGAACAGGTTGGCACCATGGGCATGGGCTATGCGGTGGCCTATCCCTTCGGTATCTGTGGCATTTTGCTCACCATGTGGTTGGTGCGGCTCTTCTTTCGCATCAATATCGAGCGCGAGGCGCGAGATTTTGAACAGCAGAGTGGTCAGCGCCGCAGTAACCTGCACACGGTCAACATCGCCATTCGCAATCCTAATCTTGATGGCCTCATGTTGCAGGAGATCCCCAACCTGGAAGATGGTCAGGTCGTCTGCTCCAGACTCAAGCGTGGGGAAGCCCTGATGGTGCCTCGAGCCACCACCCGCGTGCAGTTAAACGATCTGCTGCATCTGGTGGGGGAAGCCAGTGTGTTGAAGCGGGTGCAACTGGTGATCGGGGAGGAAGTGGAAACGTCACTCTCGACCCAGGGCACAGATTTGCGGGTAGTACGGGTGGTGGTGACCAACGAGCAGGTACTGGGCAAGTCGATCCAGGAGCTGGAGTTGAAGGAGAAATATGATGTGGTGGTCTCCCGTCTCAACCGGGCCGGGGTTGAACTGGTGCCAGGTAACCACTCTACCCTGCAGTTTGGCGATATTCTCAACCTGGTAGGGCGCCCAGAAGCCATAGAGTCGGTCAGCAGCATAGTGGGTAATGCCCAACAAAAATTACAACAAGTCCAGATGCTGCCGGTGTTCATCGGTATCGGCTTGGGGGTGTTGTTAGGCTCGGTGCCGTTTTACATACCTGGTTTCCCGGCTGCCCTGAAGTTAGGTCTCGCCGGCGGCCCCTTGGTGGTAGCACTCCTCCTCTCGCGCATTGGCAGCATTGGTCATCTGTATTGGTTTATGCCGCCGAGCGCCAACCTGGCGCTGCGCGAGCTGGGCATAGTACTGTTTCTCTCTGTGGTGGGGCTGCTCTCTGGGGGACGCTTCGTTGACACCTTGGTGGAGGGGGACGGTCTCAGCTGGATGGGCTATGGCATCCTGATCACGCTGATCCCGTTGCTGACGGTGGGCATTCTGGCCCGCGTATTTGCCAAGATGAATTACCTGACGCTATGCGGCCTGCTGGCTGGCTCCATGACGGATCCGCCCGCTTTGGCCTTTGCCAATGCCTTGCACACCAATAGTGAGGCGTCGGCGCTCTCTTATGCCACCGTCTATCCGCTGGTGATGTTTTTGCGGATTCTCTCCCCCCAGTTACTGGCAATCCTGCTCTGGGTGGGCAGTTGAAGCCTCTAACCAAAATAGCCAAATAGCCAAGGGCCACATCCAGGATGTGGCCCTTGGCTTTTAGCGGCAGGTTTAGTCGACGGCCAGGTACTTGTGCAACTGCACCGAGAGGCGCCAGTTGCGCTCCAGGCAGACTTTCAGGGCCAGTGCCGTGGCGCGAGGTTGCTGACTGATAGGTTGCAGGGCGATGATCTTCCCCTTGCCCTGATGACAGCGCGCCAGTAGCCCATCCAGTTGTGCAATATGTTTTTCCATGGCCACGGGATGCTTGATCTCGTTGGCTCGGGTCAACGCACTGTCCAGTACCTCATATCCGCCCTTCATCTCCAACTTTGGGGAAAGGGTGACCCAGCAGCTGGAATCAGCCTGGATCTCATGGGTGCCACTGGTTTCAATCTGGATCTGGTAGCCTTGCTCCAGCAGGGCGCGGGTCAGTTCGCGCAGATCATAGAGACAGGGCTCACCGCCGGTCAGCACTATATGGCGGGCCTGGTAGCCCAACTGACGAAATGCTTTGAGCATGGCCTCGGCCGTCATGGGGGCCCAGCAGGAGGAGGCATTGGAGCGATCCAGCACTTGTGCGGCAGGAACTTGCTGCTGTGGATCGACCACCCAGGTATGCCGGGTGTCGCACCAAGGGCAGCCCACAGGACAGCCTTGCAGACGAATGAAGATGGCGGGTACGCCGGTAAAGAATCCCTCACCCTGTATGCTTTGAAAGATCTCATTGACCGGATAGGTGAGAGGAGTGTGTGCCATGATGTCATCCAGTGTTAGCTTGGGGGCGGGGCCAGGTTACGGGGCGGCAAGGTTAGCAAAAGCCGGGACGAGGGAAAAGCAGCAATTCGAGCGCTTAGCGACCCGAGACCAGGATAGTGCCTTTGCCCGACCGTTTAACCTGATAAAGCGCCTGATCGGCCAGCCGTAGCAACTCCGCATCATCCCGAGGATTTGTAAGTTGGCGTGAGTCAGCTACCCCCACGGAGCAGCCCAGCCAAGCCGATTCAGGCAGTGTCGTCGTTCGTCCCAGCAGACAGGACAATGCCTGCTGATAGCCCCGCTCGCCCTTGAGCGTCTCGATAACCCTGGCCAGAGCCACTATCGCGGCGTTGACCGTGGTATGGGGAAATATCAGGACGAATTCATCGCCCCCCCAGCGGCAGGCGATATCAAACTGGCGAAGTTGAGTTCGGAGCAACTCGGCAAACCAGCACAGCACATGATCTCCGGCGCCATGACCGAAGGTATCGTTGTAATATTTGAAGTTATCCAGATCGATAAAGGCCAGGGCCAAGGTGGTATTACTATCGCCATAGCGCATTTGCCGCTCCAACTCGGTCAGCAAGGTGTGCTGCAAAGAGTGGCGATTGCACAATCCGGTGAGCACATCCGTATTACTCATGGTGATCAACTGGTCGCGCTGGCGTAAGTTGATCAGCTGACTACTCAGTTGGTTACCGATGAACTGCAGTATCTCCTTGTCCCCCTTGGCAATCGGAGGGCTATCGGCGTAGGTCAGCAGTAGCATGGCGCCCATCTGCTGGCCGGTATCCCACAATTGAATGACAAGAATGGAGGAGTAGGGATGGGTTGGGTGCTTAGGCGCTGCGTCACCGTAATAGAGGGTGGGGTGGTTGTGCTGAGTCTGCAGCCACGCTATGAGTCGCGAACTCTCTATGGAACGCTCTTCGGCCTGGTTGTATTGGGCCAATTCATGGCTGGCCGCTCCCGAACCCAGGAGTACCAGGCCCGCTTGCGTATTAAAGTGGGCACAAATCAATCTAAGGGTCTCTTCAGCCAGCTGCGTCGCCAGGTGTTGTTCGTGTGCCAACTGCTGCAGCGTGGCCAACAGCCGCATCTCTCGGACTTGTGACCAGAGTTGATTCACCCGCTGCTCTTGCTGAACCTGGTAGATCAGTTGATTCAACTCCAGCTCTGGCAAGCTAAAGTGTGGCAACGAGAGTCTGGTCGGGAGCTGTTGCCAGGCCTGGACAATTTTTTGCTCGGCAACCTGGAAGCCATGATGACGGCACAAATGAACGGCTTGTCGCAGGTGTTCATAAGCGCCTTTACCGTCGTGCTGTTGCTGATAGATACGGATGGCGGCTTCATGCAGCAACAATTGCTGCTGGACGCTGGCATCCTGAACCTGCTGACAGGCTGCGCTGGCCTGTTGCAACAGAGCCAAGGCCCGTGCATGGTTGTTTTGATGGCTCTCAATCAGGGATTTCAGCAGGGGGCGCATGAACTGCCCCTCACCAGAAAGCAAAATCTCCAGATTGTTACTGCGCTCCAGATCCTGCTCGGCTCGACTCCACTCGCTCTGGTGGATGTGGATCATGCCTTGTAATAGCAGCACATCATGGATATTGCGGAAAGGGAAATGGGTGGAGCCGCGGATGCGCAACATATCGCGCAGGCTCTTTAGCACCAGGCTGGCATGCTCAAACTCCTGCACCTGGACATAGAGCCAACCCAGGTTATAGAGGCTGATGGTGACTTCGGAAAAGTCATGGAGCTGCAGGACTATATTCAAGGCACTCAGATAGTAGCGATGCGCTTCAACAAACTCCTCCTGTTGGCACAGGAAAAAACCTATCCCATTGCGAATGCGGGCCAGCTCCCGCGGTACCCCCTGTTTTTCCCGCAAACGTTCACTGATCCGGAAACAGCGGAGTGCCGTGGTGTATTTATGGAGTTGATTGAAAACGACGGCGCGACTATGGAAGGTCGCCGCCAGATCCACCGTATGACCATATTGGCGCGCCAGTGCCACAGCCTGGCGGCAGGCAAGCAGCACAGCGGCATGATCCAGCTCGGGCTCGAAAGGCAGTTGGGCAAACAGATTGCGCAGAAGGTAAATCTGCCCGGCGATGAGCTGATGTTGCTCCAGCAGAGTGCGCAGATTCTGTAATTTTTTCAGGCGGAAATGGGTATTGGCCTTATCGCATGCGATGAAGTGTACCAGCAGGGCGAGGGTATACTCCTTGTCGTTGGCCTCCTGGCGGCTCAACTTGACCGCTAACTGGGCGCAGTGCTGGGCGGAGTCAAAATCGGAACGAAAGATGTGGGCCATGGCCAACTCCCGGTATCCGAGACTCAGCTGCACCGTATGCGCTGTGTTTTGAAACAGCGCTATGATTTTATCAAAAGTGGCGACGGCTTCGTCGTGTTCACCCACCAGTAGCAGAGCCTTACCCAGGCACACCAGCAGGCGGGCATACAGGGGTGAGGGCGCCTCTGTTTCCGTGGGCAACTGGATGATGGCCGAGCGAGCCAGCGCTATGGCTTCGGTGAAACAGAGCATATTGAGGAGTTGCTCGGCACGTGAACTCTTGGCCAACGGGCACTGATTGGGCTCTATCTCGAGTCTGGGCCAGTGAGGAGCCTTGGCCGCCACTCCGGTCAGGGGTTGCGGAAAGATGATGGCGCTGTCTTCAGCAAACTCCAGCCAGGCTTCCCATTCGGATTGCCTATGTTCCTCTTCATGCTGATGATCCGGGTTCAGCCCCAATACCAGTAAAAAATGGCCAGGCCGGGATGCGCTCAGCAATTGCCGCAGTACATTCAGGCTGGATGACCCCGCAAATTGTACGCCGCTGATGAGAATGACACGGGGGGCCTCCTGGGTTAACGCATCCAGCAGATCCAGTATGAGGCCAACCATTTTCTTGACCTGAAAATCCAGGTCGTCGGGCAGGGGAAACTCATCCCTATGGGTTTGGGTACCGCGAAAGTAGTATTCAAACAAATCCTGTTCAATGCCACACTGGGATAGTCTGGCTCGCACATGGGGCCAGTTGGCTTCTTGCTGCAGCAATAGTTGCCGCAAAATGGGAAGGAGTGGGGAGTAGGGCTCGCTGTGATCGGCCTCGCTCATTTGCCAGCAGACAGGTGAAATCTGGCGCTCACGACAGAAACGTTCCAGTGTCTCCCTGAACAAGGCGTCAGAGTGCGAGGGGATGAGCAGACAATCCGCACTGGATGAGCTGCGGTGCCATCGCTTTTCCAGCCAAGAGTCAAAATGGGGGGGAGTGGTCTGCATTCTGGATTATCAACGCCTCAGCTTCCGCTTCGCCAATCCCTATCCTATAGAGTAACTAGATGTTTTTAAAAGGAAATGGCTCACACCCCTGGTAATGAAAAACAAAAAATATCGCTAACAGTGAGCTAGATCGAATTCCCCAGCCCAGAACCGTTGTCGCTACCCTAGCTGATTAACTGTATGTATAATCAGTTGTTTTCGACTGTGTCCAACTCTCGTAACCAGAGAACCGTACGCATTGTTTATCAAGCTCTGATGTCTATCGAGAGCAGGAACAGGGATGACCCCTGCAGGAATTATTGATGTCGCTCGAGTCGATGCCACCCGTCATGCCACTCTTTGATGCCATTCATCTGTTAGAAGATGGAAATCATCAAGTTAATCAGCACATTACTAACATAACACTCAATGTTGTTCCTGATGCGGCACTGGTCTACGAATATGCCGTTGCTTGGTTGTCTGAGCAGCGACATAGGGAAAATAACTACAAGAGCTATCGCAGCGAATTAACCACATTTTTGCACTGGTGCTTCGATGTAGAGCAGGTCTCGCTGGCGGCGGTCAGTCGGCGGGTCTTGGTCCGATATTTTGACTATTGCCAGCATCCCCCTTCAGAGCTGATCGCTTACCACAATGTGGCGCAATTTCGGAACGAAAAGGCGGGCGGTGAGCGCATGGCCAACCCGGCCTGGCGACCATTTTTAGGTAAAAAACAGCTAGGGGAGATACAGCCCTATCAGTTGAACGACAATTCACTACAGACCAAGCTGGCGATCCTTTCGGCGTTTTATCACTACCTGATTGCCGAAGAGTATACCGAGCGTAATCCGGCGATCATGTTGATGAAAGCGGGCCACGCTACTCCTGTGATCCAACAAGCGGGGGATTGGGATGAGGTCATGGCGTCATTCAGTGAGCTGCAATGGTCTTATGTTATGACGACCGTTGAGAAATTAGCCGATACCGATCCGGAGCAGCATGAGCGGTCGCTGTTTTTACTCAGCCTGATGTATGGCTGCTATCTGCGCATTTCCGAAGTCGCGGCCAGGCCTGGCTTTTCCCCTGTCATGGGGCAATTTCGGCGCGATCAAAAGAGTGGGGTCTGGGGATTTCACATTCCACTGAGCAAAGGGGGGAAGCGGCGAACGGTGGCGGTCTCAGATCAATTGCTGGCGGCACTGGAGCGTTATCGCGGCCACCTTGGTCTGAGCCGGTTACCCAGTTCAGGAGAAAACAACCCGCTGTTTATTCGGCATCGACCGGCTGGTCGGGGTCGTCAGAGTGGGCTGCTTAATGCCAATCTGGGGATTCGTCAGTTACGTGAGATGATCTACGGGTTATTCGAGCTGGCGGCGGATGCCGCGTTGGCCGATGGTTTCGATCTGGATGCCCAGGAGATGCGGAACATGACTCCCCATAGCATTCGTCACACCGGCATTAGCCATGACATCAACCTCAATGGCCGCCCGTTATCCCATGTTCAGGCGGATGCCGGCCATGACAGTATCGACACCACCTCTCAGTATCTGCATACCAGCCGGGTAGAGCGCCATGAGTCGGCGGCCCGCAAACCGCTGGATCGACTCAAGGGGGTGGGGTAACCCCTGACACGGCTGTTGTTGGTGATATCTACTGCGCCCAATAAGCCAAGGGGAGGCGACTGCCTCCCGCTATGGGGATAGACTCTGTGCTCACTGTGGGGGAGTGAGCGCTGGCGGATGACAGCTCGAAACGGTTTTACCTAGATGCATTGGGATTCTCGCTACACTTGGATTAGGGATTTCTCGAAAGGTTGCGTGTTGCAGTAAGGAGAGAAGATGACCTTCTTCATTAGTTGTCCGGCCTGTCATCTGGAGGCTATTGATCCTCGATACAGCCCGAGTGCTTGTCCGCGTTGTGGGAAGACATTCCAAATCGTTGGTTATTGCCCGACCTGTCACTCAGAGCTGGAAAAATTACAGTGCTGTGCCATCAATTTTTTCTGTAACCACTGCAATTCACTGATGTCCAAGCGGCAAGTCGAGTTCAGGCTTACCCAGGTTTCAGGCGATACCGAAGGTTCGGGGACGGCATCATAGGGTTCTTCGTAAGCCTGTCGGTTTTTATCAACCAAGCCACAATACGCCATCGATCCAGAAGCCATACAAGAGCCCGGCCAGCGTGCTGAACAGGGCGACCCAGGCGACATAGGTCCAGGTCTTGAGATGGCCTATGATGGCAGCTGTGATGAGGATGCTCTGCAAGCTGAGCTCGGGATCGGCCATCAGGTAGGCCAGCAGCGGGCCACGATGCATGCCCAGGCTCAGGAACATCTGGGCGATCGGCACTTCGACCAACGTCGGAAAATACATAAATACGCCAAAAGCGACACCAGCCAGATTACCTGACAGCGTATTGTTACCGGCAACCGCTTCGATCCACTCAGGCTTGATCAGCTCCCGCAGGATCCCCACCAGAAATACCCCGATGATCAGCAGCGGGAATATCTGTTTGACGAATTTCCAGGATTCCCAGAGGAAGTTGCATTGCTGCTCTTCTGGGAGATGGTATTTGAGCAGCCAGGCCAGGAGGATAAATGCCGTGAAAACCCCGAGCGCACGACCATTGATCAACAGCTCCACGCTGTGAGCATTGGGTTGAATCCCCACCGCCGCCATCACTAACGTGAGGCCAAGTAGCAGCAGGGAGCCGGTGGTCCAGCGATTCCAGCCTTCAAAGATGTTCTCAATCCCCCGCCATGAGGCCAGACCAACCAGCCCGAGTAGCAGTATGAGTAACGCCCCTTGGGCTGATAGCCCTTCTGTGCCCCGGCGCGGATCAAAGGGTATCAGTTGCGCAAGCTGGCTCTGTAACTGATCGACGCCGCCCCAGGGGATAGTCACACTCCAATAGGTGGTCGTGAGCAAGGCCACTTTCAAGGTACCGCAAAGCAGCAGAGTGATGAGCAGCAGCAAAAAGGCCAATGCGGCGGGCTGCATACGGCCTTCACCGGCAAAGAGCAGATCGGTTTGTTCGTCATGGGCCTGGTCGTCGCGCCAGAATATCGCGGCCATCAAGATGCCAATGCTGATCCCGAAGAGCAGGGATAACACCAGTCGGGCTATGGCTAGATCTGGGCCCAGGATGCCTCCGGTATAGATCAGTGCCAACACATTGGCTGCCGGAGCAAAGAATAGAAATGTGATGGCCGGTCCTAAGCCAGCCCCCTTCTTATAGATACCGGCAAATAGCGGCACTATGGTGCAAGAGCAGACGGCGAGCACTGACCCAGCCAGCGCGGCGGCGGGATAGGAGATGTAGCGTGGGCGATTACGCCCCAGGAATCGGGTGATCACCGGCTTGGGGATCAGGGCGGTCATGGCTCCGGCAATATAAAATGCCGGTAACAGGCACAACAACACATGAGCTGCCAGGTAGGAGGCCAGGTTCCCCACACCGCTTGATAGCAGATGGGGTATTGCGACAATCCACTCCATAGATCCTCCGTCTAAGCCGTCATAGCTGTTGGGCTGCGGCCAGCAAACCGGCCTTGATGATCAATTCCGGGGGGATGGCCTCGTAACTCTGGTGGTTGCATTCCAAGGTGCGGCACTGAGCATCCCCACAGACCGAACAACAAAGGCTCGAGCCGGTGCTGGCACCTAGCCACTCCTCGAGCGGTTTGTCGGCGATCCAGATCCGGTTGGAGGCTCCCGGATCCTGGTTAAACTGCTCCAGGGTCAGGGCCTGACGGTGCAACACCACCTGCATCTGTAGCGGTGCCACTACCTGTTGCAGGGTCTCGAGCGCCTGTTGTAAGGCAAGTTCGGTCGCGGCACAGCGATCACAGGTCTGCCCCTGCAAGCTGAGTAGTCGTTGCCAGAGAATCACTAGGGTTTGCATAACGCCTCCTAAAGCGATGCTCAGGCCGTCAACCACTGTTCAATTTTGTCACGCGAGGGGATGCCACCGGAGTGCACCACCTGGCCATCCACCACCACGCCGGGCGTGGAGAGAATGCCGAAACTCATGATCTCGCGGATCTCCTCAACCTTCTCCAGCTCGATGGCAATACCCTTTTCCACCGCCACAGCGGTAATCAATTTGGCAACGGTTTTACAATTGGCACAGCCCGGACCCAATACTTTAATGTTTTTCATCATGTCACCTCTGGTTTAAGAATAGCGGCTATCACACTGCATTGAAGATATAGCCCACCAACAGGATGCCGCTGGATAGCACGGCCACAAAAGTGGCAATCCATCCTGGTCTGAGTATGTTGCGCAGAATGACCATTTCGGGAAGAGAGAGGGCAATTACCGCCATCACAAAAGTCCCAACTCAAACTCGGTGGGAATGAATGGAGGGGAGGGTACTTGTGTTGAGCTACGATCGACTATGGATGGCATGCTAAGAATTGTTTTTCTGTGTAAGCTTTTGGTATACACAAATGGAACAAGCGAGTGGGTGCCATTTAAGCACCTTTGCTAGCGCTACAGCGCTGGCCTGTAACTCATAGTTTGTCTATGCGTCCAAGTGTTGGAGGCTGCTAGTTAGTCATTTATACCCAGGGCGGGAGCACACTTTGTTTTTGGATGTTTTCCACTCAAAAATGGCAAGCTATTTCATAACTCATGGGCAAAACTCATTTAATGCCGATAATGCAATTTATCGGCATTCTGCCTGCTGTCCAGGCGGTGGTGTGAGTTGACCCGATCCGACAGAAGTTAACACAGTGAGGATTGACTAGGGGATGCTTTCAATTGCGCGGTGTTCTCAGTCGTTTTGCCAGCCATGACGACTGACACAGGTAAACCTTTCCTAGTTTACGCCCGACAGCCGGAACGCTTCGAACGAACTGACAACGATTTTGAGACCGTCACCTGAGGCATCACGCTAGCGTCGGTAAAGAGCGCGCATAGCATGACGTTCAAGCTGGTGCGCAAGCTCAACGTCTTCGGTGTGAGGTCGTGGCCGGAAGAATTCGACCATTGCACACCAGCCAATCTCTGGTAATGGCGACTTTTATGCCTCGATAACGGCATCTCTGTTACGAAAGAAGAGGCTCTGACGGCAGAACACTGATTGCTGGAAGTCTCACTACTGATTTTAAAACCACATTCATTAGATGTTACTAAATTAGCCGCCAAGCCTTTCCACAGCAGGGTTTGGCGATGAAAACGATCATGAGATCAGATCTCAGTCTCAACTTGAAATGACAAAAGCCCCGGTGTTTACATGCATCCGATTATGCAATTTAACATAATATACATTATGCGAAATTACCTCTTATATCTTGAATATGGTAGTATCCTTGATACTCAGCTCCAGGCTTGTAATATTTACACCAGATAAACGCCGTATTCTTTCTACCGAGTGCCACTATGGCGTTTCGAACACTGTTACCACATGGCATGTGCGTATCTAGACATCACACGGGTTTATTATGACAAACAGTCTCCTAGCTATTCTTGCGTTAATTGCCGCGAGCTCCTTTTTTTCAGTTTCTGAAATTTCTCTGGCGGCATCTCGCCGACTCAAGCTACAGCAGCTAGCTGATGATGGTTTGTTGCCTGCAAAGAAAATCATGCAGTTACAAGAGCAACCTGGCCACTTCTTTACCGTGGTACAAATTGGCCTCAACGCCGTGGCCATTTTGGGTGGTATTGTCGGTGAGTCGGCTCTGACGCCATACTTCACCTCGTTGCTCAGTAACTGGCTGGAGCCTAAGTTGGTGGAAACCATCAGCTTTGTCTGCTCCTTCGTTATCGTGACCTCGCTCTTCATACTGTTTGCGGATCTTATCCCGAAGCGTCTGGCCATGATGGCGCCTGAGCGCATGGCCATGATTATTGTCCGGCCCATGTCGTTCTGCTTGATACTGTTCAAACCACTGGTCTGGTTGTTCAATGGTGCGGCTAATTTAGTGTTCCGTTTATTCAATGTCCCGACGCAATACAAGGAAGTGCTCACCTCAGATGATGTGTATGCCATGGTCAGTGCCGGTGCCCAGGCCGGGCTACTGCGCAAGCAGGAACATCAGCTCATCGAAAACGTATTTGAGTTGGATACCAAGACGGTACCATCGGCCATGACGGCGCGTGACAGCATCATTTACTTCGATCGCCGCGATGGTGAAGACGTAATAAAGCAGAAGATAGCGCTCAATCCCCATTCCAAGTTTCTAGTCTGCGCGGATGCTATTGATAATGTCATCGGTTTTGTGGATACCAAAGACATACTGCTGCGAATCATCCAGCAGCAGCCAGTTGCCCTGAATAATGAAGCGCTGGTCAAGGCACCCTTGATGATCCCCGACTCGCTCACCCTTTCTGAGACGCTGGATAGTTTCAATGCCAATCGCCAGGACTTTGCCATCGTTTTGAATGAATATGCACTTGTAGTTGGTATTATCACGCTCAATGATGTGATGAATACGTTGATGGGTGATCTGGTTACACAACACAATATTGAAGAGCAGATAGTACGCCGGGATGAGTTCTCCTGGCTTATCGATGGCGCGGCTCCCATCGATGATGTCATGCGGGCGTTGGAAATTGATGCGTTCCCTGATGTGGAAAATTACGAGACCATTGCTGGTTTCATGATGTATGTGTTGCGCAAAATTCCCAAACGGACGGACTCGGTTAATTTTGCGGGTTTCAAGTTCGAGGTGGTGGATATTGATAACTACAAGATCGATCAGTTATTAGTGACGCGCATCCAGATCATCACCCCGGATAACGAGTTGGCATAAAGGCAGTAGATCGCCCTCTCCCATTAGGATTGATGAATAATTATGCTTGATTTGTTGCAACATTGGCGTCGTGATTTTCACCGTTTCCCGGAAACCGCCTGGACAGAGTACCGCACCACTAGCCTTATCGCGGCCGAGCTGGCCAAAGAGGGTTATCAGATCCTGCTGGGTGATCAGATCTTCTCGGCATCGGCGGTTATGGGGCGGCAAATCGATGAGGTTGCAGAAAAACAGCGGGCGATGAGCCAAGGGGCAGACCCTCACTGGCTAGAGGCTCAACGTCTTACCGGCCTGATTGCCCTGCTGGATACAGGCCGCCCAGGCCCCTGTGTGGCGCTGCGTGTTGATCTGGATGCTGTGCATCTGCAAGAGTCAGAGAGTGAACAGCATTTTCCCCAGCAAGCCAACTTTGCATCGCAAAATAGTCACGCCATGCATGCCTGTGGTCATGACGGTCATGCCGCCATTGCTCTGGTCTTAGGTAAGCAGTTAATTCGTCATAAAGAGCAGCTCTGTGGCCGGATCAAACTCATCTTTCAGCCAGCTGAAGAGGGGTGCCGTGGTGGCAAGGCGCTGGCCCAGGGTGGACAGTTAGATGATGTCGATCTCTTCTATGCCATACACTTGGGCATTCATGCCCAAAGTGGTGAGTTGGTGGTCTGTCCCGAAGCGTTTCTCAGCTCTACCAAATTTGATGTGGAGTTTATCGGTCGAGCGGCCCATGCCGGACTGGAGCCCAATGCAGGAGCGAATGCCCTCGCCGCCGCTTGCCAGGCGGTGAATCAGATGCTGGCCATTCCCCCCCATAGAGATGGCATGACCCGGATCAACATAGGCCAGCTTAATGCAGGGGCTGAGCGTAATGTGATCCCGGCCTTTGCCCTGTTGAAGGGCGAGAGTCGTGGCGCCACGCCTCAACTTAATGACTATGTATTTTCGGCGGTGCAACGCATAGTGCAGGCGGCTGGTCTGGCCTATGACGTGGATTACCATATTCGTCGCCAGGGCGAAGCTATCTCCATCAATAACACCCCTGCCCTCGTTCATGCCGTTACCCTGACGGCTGACCGCCTTGGTTTCAACGTTGTTCACTCGCGGCCCTTTGGCGCCAGTGATGATGCGGGTTTCATGGTCGAGCGTGTGCAAAAACGCGGTGGTCAAGCCGCCTATCTGGTACTGGGGGCCGATCTGGCTGCTGGACACCATACTGACCGCTTTGATTTTGATGAACGGGTGATGGAGCGGGCCGTGGCGCTGCTAGAGGCGCTCTTTATCGAGGCGCTAACGCCGGCTGAGTTGACGGCAGAGCCCACTACCGCGGAGTGAGCTCTGCTCGGTCAACGGCAAGATACACAGACGTTGCCCACCCCGCTCAGTCGCCTAGGTAGCCGCTATCGCTCATAATTATGCGCCATCTCCCGCTTACTCCCGCTCCTGACTGCTTTACTTACGGGTATGGGCGGTCATTTAAACACTCCGCGACCGTAACCCCATCTTAACTCGGTAAGAGGGTGAGCAGGATGAGTAGTGATCACGAGCATTCCGAAGCGCAAACGCATGATGCCACCGGCTTGATTGTTGCTGGGCAAGAGAGACCGACCCAACTCTATGTGATCCCCGTTTATGGGCGCCCCTTTTTACCCTCCCAGATACTGCCGGTTCAGCTCAAGGTGGAGCCGTGGAGCCATACCATAGAGCGGGTGGTCAAGACGAGCCATAAGATGTTGGCGTTGTTTCGTATTGCTGACGACAAGGATCGCGATCTGCCCTTGCAGGAGGTAACGCCGAGAACCGGCTGTGCCGTCCGTCTGTTGCAGGCTAGCTCCAGCCCTAATGAGCTGCAGTTTGTGGCCGAAGGTATCCAGCGGGTCGAGATCGTCAACTGGTTGACCCAGAAGCCACCCTACCTGGTCGAGGTGCGCTATCCGGATGAGCAGAGTGGCGTGCCCGCACTCGAGACCGAGATCAAGGCGTATGCCATGGCGCTGATCACGGCCATTAAGGAGTTACTGCCCATCAACCCGCTCTACAGTGAAGAGTTGAAGCAGTATCTGAACCGTTTTAATCCAAATGATCCCTCCCCCTTGGCTGATTGCGGTGCGGCAATTACCACCTCAAGCGGGGATGAACTGCAGGATATTCTCGACACCCCTTCCCTGCTGCCACGCCTGAAGAAGGTCTTGGCGCTGCTGAAAAAAGAGATCGAGGTTGCCAAGCTACAAGATCAGATCCGCGATGAGGTAGATCGCAATATCAATGCCCGGCAGCGGGAGTTTTTCCTCCATGAGCAGCTTAAGGTGATCCAAAAAGAGCTGGGGCTGGAGAAGGATGATAAAACGGCCGAAGTCGAGGCCTTTCGCGAGCGGATGGCTAACCGGAAGATCCCGGAGGCGGTGCAACAGCGCTTCGATGAAGAGTTGAAGAAGTTACAGATCCTGGAGTCCGGCTCCCCGGAATATGCGGTCACACGGAACTACCTGGATTGGATCAGTCAGGTGCCCTGGGGTCTTTACCACCAGGATAAGGTGGATTTGAAGCGCTCGCGCAAGATACTGGATCGGGATCATGATGGTCTGGACGATGTGAAGCAACGCATCATAGAGTTTCTGGCTGTGGGGGCCTACAAGAGCGACATCAGTGGTGCCATCATGTTGTTGGTGGGGCCACCCGGGGTCGGCAAGACATCCATAGGTCACTCAATCGCCGATGCGCTGGGTAGGCCATTTTACCGCTTCAGTGTCGGAGGGATGCGTGACGAAGCGGAGATCAAGGGTCATAGACGCACCTATATAGGGGCCTTGCCTGGCAAATTGGTGCAGGCATTGAAAGAGTCTAAGGTGATGAACCCGGTGATCATGCTCGATGAAATCGATAAGTTAGGGATCAGCCATCAAGGCGACCCGGCATCGGCCCTGCTTGAAACTCTGGATCCCGAACAGAATATCAATTTTCTGGATCACTATCTGGACTTGCGGCTTGATCTCTCCAAGTGCCTGTTTATCTGTACCGCCAATACCCTGGACTCCATTCCCTCCCCTCTGCTGGATCGAATGGATGTGATCCGTCTTTCCGGTTACCTGCCCCAGGAGAAGCTAGCGATTGCCAAGCACCACCTCTGGCCACGCCAGTTAGAGCGGGCGGGCGTTAGCAAGGAACAACTCAAGATCAGTGATGGTGCCATTAAGGGGATCATTGATGGTTATGCCCGAGAAGCCGGTGTCCGTAACCTGGAGAAACAGTTGGCCAAGATAATCCGCAAATCTGTGGTTTCTTTGCTGGAGGAGCAGAAGAGTGATGCCCTGAACATCAAGGCCAGCGATCTGGAGCCATTGCTCGGAGCGGCACTCTATCGTAAAGAGCGCGCCCTGGCTGGGGTGGGGATAGTGACAGGTTTGGCTTGGACGGCACTCGGCGGGGCCACGCTGCCCGTTGAAGCGACCTTGGTGCATCAACAGAGTCGCGGCCTCAAGCTCACAGGTCAGTTGGGTGATGTGATGCGCGAGTCGGCCGAGTTAGCCTACAGCTATCTCAGCGCCAACCTCAAAAGCTATAGCGCAGATAGTCACTATTTTGATCAAGCCATGATCCATCTACATGTGCCAGAAGGGGCCACGCCAAAGGACGGCCCCAGTGCCGGCATCACCATGGCCAGCGCCCTACTTTCCCTGGCACTCGGCATGGCGCCGACCAAGGGCTATGCCATGACCGGTGAGCTAACCCTAACCGGCCACATATTGGCCATTGGCGGGGTGCGCGAAAAGGTCATTGCCGCCAAGCGTCAAGGTATTCGCCAACTGATTGTGCCTGACGCGAACCGCGGCGAGGTGGATGAGCTGCCCGAGAATGTGCGCGAAGGCGTAACCTTTCATTTTGCCAGTCAGTATAGAGAAGTCGCTAAATTACTCTTTCCCGAGCGGAACTGATGAGCCAAATCACAAGCTTTTCACTATGCTTAGGGGCAAAGAGCTAAAACCAGACAAGCAATAGGCTTGCCAATGAGGTAGTCGGTAGTGCGCTGTTGCGCAGCCGATGCGTGTGCCATGGCAGGATAAATGGAGCCATTATGATAGTACGCAAAGGACACTGCAGGGTATTAGGCGCCACCCTGGAGGGCGATGGCGTCAATTTCGCCATCTGGGCGCGTTTGGCGAGTGGCGTCGAGCTACTGCTCTTCCGCTCGGCCGATGACCAGCAACCCAAGGTTATTCGCCTCTCTCCGCTGCAAAACCGGACTGCCTACTATTGGCATGTATTCGTCGAAGATGTCGGTGATGGTCAGCTTTATGGTTGGCGCATCAATGGCCCTTGGCGTCCCTACGAGGGTACGCGCTTCGATCCGGAAAAAGTGATGCTCGATCCCTATGGCCGAGAAGTGGTGCTGGGTGATCACTATGATCGCTGGGCTGCCAGCCGCCCCGGTAGCAACCTACACTGTTGCGCCAAGAGTGCGGTGGTGGATTTATCCACCTATGAGTGGGGAGAGGATCAATCGCCCTCGCATCCCATGTCCCGCTCTATCATTTATGAGATGCATGTGGGGGGATTTACCAAAGACCCCTCTAGTGGCCTGAGCAAGGATCTACGTGGCACCTATGCCGGTCTCATAGAGAAGATCCCCTATCTGCAATCCCTCGGCATTACCGCAGTGGAGCTGTTGCCCATCTTCCAGTTTGACCCTCAGGATGCGCCCAGTGGTAAGGATAACTATTGGGGATACAGCCCCATGTCCTTCTTTGCACCCCATTGCGGTTACGCCAGCGACAAACGGATCAAGGGGCCACTCAATGAGTTCCGGGACATGGTCAAGGCGCTGCATGCTGCCGGTATCGAGGTGATCCTGGATGTGGTCTATAACCATACCGCCGAAGGGGGGGATGATGGCCCGCTCTTCTGCTTCCGGGGTATAGATCATGAAGCCTATTACATTCTTGATCCGGTCACGCGCAGCAACACCAACTACTCAGGTTGTGGTAACACGCTGAACGGCTCACATGCCGTCACTAAACATCTCATCATCGACAGCCTGCGCTACTGGCGCGAACACATGCATGTGGATGGTTTCCGTTTTGATCTCGCCTCGATCCTCTCGCGGGATGAAGATGGTAAGCCCCTGGTCTATCCGCCGACCCTGCTGGCCATAGATACCGATCCAGTGTTGGCCGACTGCAAGATGATCGCCGAGGCGTGGGATGCGGGTGGCCTGTATCAAGTCGGTTCACTGGCGGGCTCCCGCTGGCGGGAGTGGAATGGGCAATTCCGGGATGATGTGCGGCGCTTTGTCAAAGGAGATGAGGGCACCATAGCCAATTTTGCCAATCGTATGATAGGTAGCCCGGACATTTACCAATACAACCATGCCGACCCGGAGAAGAGCATCAACTTTGTCACCTGCCATGATGGTTTCACCCTGTGGGATCTGGTCAGTTATAACCAGAAACATAACTATGCCAACGGCGAAGATAACCGGGATGGCATGTCCGACAACCACAGTTGGAATCATGGGCATGAGGGCGATACCCCTAATCGCGAGGTGCAAAGTATCCGGCAGCGCCAGTGTAAGAATATGCTTACGGCAACCCTGCTCTCCATCGGTACGCCCATGTTGCTGATGGGGGACGAGGTGCTACGCACCCAGCATGGCAATAACAACGCCTATTGCCAGAACAATGCCTTGAGCTGGGTCAATTGGCATCAGACACCCAATTCCCTGCACATGCTGCGCTTTGTCACCGAGCTCATCAAATACCGCAAGTATCTGTTTAGCCGCAATCGGGACATGGGGCTAATGATGTCGCTGGCCGAGATCTTGCACCGTGCCGAGATCTGTTGGCATGGGGTTCGCGCCTATACCCCTGATTGGAATGCTAACTCCCACGCCCTGGCCATGTCGGCCATTTCGTTGGACGTTAAGGTGGCCATCTATCTCATCTTCAATAGCTATTGGGAGCCCTTGACCTTCACCCTGCCCTTGCCGCCGCCGGATATTGAAGGCAATTGGTGCCGGATCCTCGACACGGCGCTAGCCCCCCCTAACGACATAGTCCCGTTGGGCGAGCCCCTGCAGATAGTGGATACCAACTATACGGCGGCGCCTCGCTCCGCCTGCCTGTTTGTCTGTGGCGCTTTCCATGGCAAAAATTAGTTGCTAGCCCTGGCTGCGAGCCAGGGCCAATATCTTGCTGAACATTTGCCGTAGCAACAACGGAATGGCTTCTTGCCCCCGCCGCTCAGCCTCTTCCACTATGGCCAGCGCCATACCTGGTTTACTGCGATGGCTGATGGCGCGGTCGATGAGCTTAGTTGCCGATAGCCAGGGGTTGCGGTTATTGCGATTGTTGCCCGCCTCCCGGCGGTAAACCTCATCAAAGCCGTGATGAAACAGAAAGTGTTCGATATCTTTGGCGGGCAAGAGGGTCAGGCGCTCTCGCTCATCATCACCGCGTAACTGGCTGCGCACGCCGCTGGCGTATTTGCTGCCAGCCTCATCGCCATCGGCCAACAGGTGCCACTGAATGCCAAAGTCACGGGCCGCCTTGATGAGCGGGCCGGTACCACACTGGGCAAATTCGATGATACGGATCCCTTCCCCCCGTAAGTTAATGCCACTGATATGGGCCAACTCGGAGAGCAACCATATTTCGGTCTCCCCCTCGACGAGTAGCCAACAACGGGCAAACAGCGACATGGGCCGGTTGATGCGGACATGAAAGGCGATACGCCGTAGATCATCGGAACTCAGTTGTTCATCATTGAGTCGGTAGCAGCGGGTTTCATTGCTATGGCGAACCAGACGCCGGATCTGGCCCAGTGGCATGGACGCCAGCAAGTCGCCCGAGTTGGTGGTCAGGATTTTTTGGCCCGGCAGCTGTTCGAGCAAGCCCCAGGCCAGGGCCAGCATGGTCGGATGCAGTCGACTTTCTGGATCTTCCAGTATCAATATGGGTCTGGCCTCGGCCTCGATTTCCCTGTCGCCGCGGGCCTGCAATAAGGCGGCGCCGAGTCCAGCCATGGCCAGTTGTACCGCATGGTGATCGGCGCTACGCAGTAGCGCATGGAGATCCCCGAGCCCTCGCAGGTTCGCGGGTTTCGTCACTATATCCCGGGCGCTGCGCGGCCGCGGTTTGATTGGGGGCACACTGTTCAGGTAGTGGGCCATCAGGTGTTGCACCGCCTGGACCCCGGTTCGTAGCCTGGAGGGGTCGATGATCTGACTCTCATCATCCATCAGTTGGGAAGAGAAACTATCCAGAGTCTTTTCCCACCCATCGCCTGTGTCCATATCGCCGGTGCGGGTGGCGCGGGCGTCACGCAGGCGCAGTACAGGGTTCATCAGCATTAACTGGTGCAGTGTACTCTTCACCTCCGGCAGCGGCAGCTCGTGACCATTCTCATCCAGAAAACCGTGCTCCGAGAGGATCTCGCCTTGGAGGGTGAGTTCCGCTGCCGCCCGGTAGTGGATACGATGAAAACCGTCACGATGTCGCACCCAGACGGCGGCCAGCCGCGACAGCCGACCCGAGTGGGAGCTCATATCTGGACGATATTCACTGAAGGTGAGGATAATTTGCAGGTGGGTTGCGGCTGGGTGATCCGGCTCTGCCGGATGGTGAAAATCATCAACCGCAAATTGGTAAGGCACCTCTCCCTGCCCCAGCAGGCACCAGAGGGCGCGTAGCAGACTGGTTTTACCCCAGGCGTTTTCGCCGATCAGGGCAGTCGTTTGCTGCAAACCGATTGAGAGTCGGTTAATGCCACGAAAACCACGAATATCTACATGTTCCAGATACATAGCAACGGCCGCTGGTTTTTTTTCATGGTGGCAAAGGCTTACGCCTTTTGCCAGCGACCGGGATAAATTGTGTTAGCGGCCGCTGACTTTAGCCGGTTTTTCTTGGTGAACATCAGCATTGACCAGCTGATCTTGATTCCAGACGGAAAACCAAAGATGGCGATGGCGGGCGGCACGTCTTTTCACTTTCATGGGGTAACCTCGTTAGCTGTTATCCCCTTACCTTGGACTACTGATGGGTCAGTTCAAGGTAGGCTCGATGAATTCTTTATGACAGGCCATATTGCTGATAGAGCAACTTGGCACACATCAGCAACGACATGGTGACAATCAGCGGCTTGATGAGTTTTCCCCCCTGTTTGACCACCATTTTTGATCCCAACCGAGCCCCGATCAACTGCCCCAGCGCCATGGAGAAGCCTACCACCCAGACGATCTTGCCCCCTAAGGCGAAAAAGAGCAAAGAAGCCAGGTTGGAGGTGAAGTTGAGCAGCTTGCTGTGGGCGGTGGCCTTAGCCAGATTGCACCCTGCCAGGGCGACAAAGCCTAACGCGAAGAAGGAGCCGGTACCTGGACCGAAGAAACCATCGTAGAAACCGACGCCCAACCCAATGGTAAAGGCGAACGCCGGAATGGAGAGGCGCCGTTGGCTATCGGTATCGCCCACTCTGGGCGAGAGTAAAAAATAGAGCGCAAAGCCGATCAGTAAAAAGGGGATAGCCCGCGACAGCGCGCTGGCATCCAGCCTTTGTACCACCAGAGTCCCCAAGGCGCTCCCCGTGAAGGTGAGCAAAATAGCCAAACGCATCTGCCTGAACTCTATGTAGCCTCGGCGCGCAAAGTACCACGTGGCCGAGAAACTGCCGAACGAGCTCTGCAGCTTGTTGGTACCCAGTGCCTGGGCTGGCGTCAGCCCGGCTGCCAACAGAGCGGGCAGCGTGATGAGCCCGCCGCCCCCGGCAATGGCGTCGATAAACCCTGCCACCAGGGCGCTGAGCGCCAAGCCGGCCAGGGTGGTCAATTCAAATTCCATAGAGCCTCAATCTCTAGCGCCTCGGCCGCAACACTTACAGCTACCAGTCGGGATATGGGCTGTCAATGGCGGTTGGGGAGGAATATAAAAAAGGCAGCCTAAAAGGCTGCCGAAAAGGAGCTGACACTTAAGTCAGAAATAAAAGCCACTTACACATCACGGTGTGGGGTGAACAGCACCGCTCTGCCAGGCACAAACAACAACATAAGGAAACTGGAAGTACCCGGTTAGTCCAGATACTCAAAATGGTAATGAGCACGGCGTTTGCCAAAAGCCCGTTCTGTCATGCGACGGATCTTGGCCAGATCCTCTTGCCCTTTCAGATAGTGTTTCAGATCCTTGAAACTCATATGACTCTCCTTGCCTTAGTTGCGACCAGGTTTAGCTGACCACTCATTTTGCTGTGGTGCATTGTTGATCTTCGTCACACTTTTGTCTACTGGTGGTGTAATAAATTTTCATCATAATGACTTTAATATAACGCAAGTGGGTTTGAATGAGGCTTATATTGGTTTTCGCAGTGGGGTTTTTGATTAAATTACTGATAAACACCTACAGTAATGAAATGTAATTACATTGCTTGTTTATGGGCTTTGCCTCGCCAGTGTGCGCCAGCTCAGATGGCTGCAAACTGGCGCTGCCACCCTCTCCTGCCTTGCGTTATAATTGAATGATCAGACAAAGCATCGCAGTAGAAAATAATAAGTGATTGAATTTAAATTAGAAAATTTATTGCCGCTCTTTCCTGCTCTCACCAAGACCACCTTGTCTGCGTACGAGCCCCTTCGCTTTTCTGATGCTCAGCCTAGAGCCGCATCAGCCATCAGTCGGCTTATCAGTATGCGCCGCGGTGGGGATACCCTACTGCTGAGTGGTTTTCCCGGTGTTGATTATGAGCAAACAGTGATCGACTTGATTGATGACTGTTCACCCGATAATGGTGAATTGTTCGATCTCTGTTATGCCGAAAATCTGGAAGACCCGTTCCGTCCACTCTGGCTCAAGCTCAAGCCAGGGAGTGGCATCGAATTTTGCGAATTGATCGGGGATCTGCTGCGTTTACTCAGTCATCACTTGGATGCCGAAGCCGTAGTGACGCGCATCCTGAAAAAACAGGATCAGGATGAGAAAATTGCCACTTACCTGAGCCAATTGGCCATCCATGTGGCTCAGGGGGGAACCTTTAGCCACCCTATCCTCATCAATCTGATGATCCACCATGAGACAGAGACCCCGCCCGTCATCTATGGCCGCGATCTCGACTGGCCTACCCTGTTTGGTGAGCTTAACTTCCAAACCGAGCAAGGCACAGTCTTTAGCCATCATCACCTGCTGGAGCCCGGTCTATTGCGCGAGGCCAACGGTGGCTTCCTGATCCTGCCACTGGAAGAGTTGATGGATGACCCCGCCCTCTGGTTCAAGCTGCGCAATACGCTGGAGACGGGCTTTCTGGATTGGAGCAATCCGGTTGATAATCAGTTGGTGACGCCCTTCTTCCGTCCAGAGCCGACGCCTATCAAACTTAAACTCATTCTGGTGGGTGATCGCCTCACCACTGCCGAGTTTAGTCTGCTGGATCGGGAGATTGCCGAACGAATTTTCCTGCGCACCGACTTAGTCTCAGAGCTGCCCATAGAAGAGGGCTTCGAGCTGTTTATCGGCTTACTGAGCGGCATCCGCGAACAGGAAAAACTGCTGGATTTTGATGAGTCCGCCATCTATGCCCTCTGCCGCTTTGCCTGTCGTTTGTGTGAACACCAACAGATACTGGCGATAGCGGAGACTCAGATCGGTGCCCTGATGCGGCTGGCCGACAGCGTAGCCCGTGAAGAGCAAAAAGAGTTGATCAGCAAAGCCGAGGTCGATGCGGCCCTGGCCGAGCAGGAGTATCGGCTCAACTATGTGGTAGAGCAATCGGATCAGGGGGTGGTGGATGGCCAGGTGCTGTTGCAGACCGATGGTGAGGTGATTGGTCAGATCAATGGTCTTTCTGTCATCGAGATCATGGGGCACCCCTATGACTTCGGTGAACCGGTACGGCTGACGGCCACAGTGCATCTGGGCGATGGCGATGTGGCTGATATCGAGCGTAAGGCCGAGCTGGCAGGACATATCCATGCCAAGGCGATGATGATCATCCACGGCTATATATCCACTCAGTTTGGGGCCGAAAATCCCTCGCCACTTTCGGCCAATCTGGTGTTCGAGCAGTCCTACCATGAAATCGACGGTGACAGCGCTTCACTGACTGGCCTGTGCGCCCTGCTCTCGGCTCTGGCTCAGCAACCCATATACCAACACTTTGCCGTGACAGGCGCCGTCGATCAGTTCGGCAATGTGCAACCGGTCGGGGGACTCAATGAGAAGATTGAGGGCTTCTTCCGCATCTGTCACATCCATGGCTTGACTGGCAAGCAGGGGGTCATAATACCGGCCACCAATCAGCTACAGCTGGTGCTCTCTGATGAGGTGATCGAGGCGGTTCGCGCGGGACAATTCCATATCTATGCCGTTGAACACGTCAATGAGGCCATCGAATTACTGACGGGTTGTAAAGCGGGCGACATAGATGATGAGCAGACGCTATTTGGCCGAATTCGCGAGCGGCTGGACGAGTTGAATGGCTCTGCCCGTTCAAAAGGGTTACTCAGATCACTCTTTACACGTCTGGGACAAGTGATCGGAGTTGTTTAGCGCACACCTGTTCGCTAAATTGGGCGCAGCTAAAAAAATTATCATATGACATAGGATAACAAGCGTGTTGGATAACAACTCCGTAGTCGAACTCCCCTCTTTGTGTGAACAAGGGAAGAATGCTTTCAGCCGTGAGGATCTGCTAGCGTGCAGCCGTGGTGAACTGTTTGGCCCGGGTAACAGCCAGTTGCCAGCACCTAACATGCTGATGATGGATCGTATCGCCAAGATCAGCGCGGTGGGCGGCCTGTTCGACAAGGGTGAAATCATCGCCGAGCTGGATATCACTCCGGATCTGTGGTTCTTCGGCTGCCACTTCCCGGGTGACCCTGTGATGCCTGGTTGCCTGGGCCTGGATGCCATGTGGCAGTTAGTCGGCTTCTACTTGGGTTGGAAGGGTGGCCCTGGTAAGGGGCGTGCTCTGGGTGTGGGTGAAGTCAAATTCACCGGCCAGATACTGCCGACCGCCAAAAAGGTCACCTACAAGATCCAGATGAAGCGCCTTATTTGGCGTAAACTGATCATGGGGATCGCCGATGGCGTGGTGGAAGTCGATGGCCGTCCTATTTATGCTGCCAGCGATCTGAAGGTGGGTCTGTTTACCGATACCTCGTCCTTCTAACTCGTCGCTAGTCGACTGATTTGCCAAAAGCCTGAACTTTAGTGGTTCAGGCTTTTTTATTTGTTGATCCCAGACCATTGTATCTATCAGCATGTTTTTCCTGGATCTGCAGTAGGGATTTAGGCATCCTTCCTCAACACATGCAGTGCATATCTGCTGTTCTGGTTGTTTTTTACCAAATATTAATAATAGTGAATCGTGTCATTCACATGATAAATGACATTTGGCTCAGTTGAGTTTGCTGCTCTACAAGTGAGATCTTGCGCCTATGAAAATGAATCGATTGACGATTGCCATCCTGATCGGGATGTTGTTAGGGATACTGGTGGGGCAATTGGTTCGCTCCCTGGCTACAGACCCGGCTGCCATAGCCAGTTTTGTGGACAATATTACCCTGCTCACCGACATCTTCTTGCGGCTTATCAAGATGATCATCGCGCCCCTGGTCTTCACCACCCTGACGGTGGGCATTGCCAAGATGGGGGATACCAAAACGGTAGGCCGTATTGGTATGAAAACCATGGGATGGTTTATGACCGCTTCCCTGCTCTCCTTGAGCTTGGGACTGGTCATGGTCACCCTGCTTAAACCGGGTGTGGGGTTGGACCTGGTGGTGCCCGAGGTGACAGCCGATACCGGCCTGGCTAAAGGCGCCATCACCCTGAAGGATTTCATCAGCCACGCCATTCCCAAGAGTGTGGTCGAGGCCATGGCCAACAATGAAATCCTGCAAATTGTGATCTTCTCGCTCTTCTTTGGTCTGGCGGCCGCCGCCGTCGGCGAGCGCGCCAAGCCGGTGGTCACGCTGCTCAACGCTACCGCCGATATTATGTTGAAGGTCACTGGCTTTGTGATGGGCTTTGCGCCCCTGGCGGTCTTTGCTGCCATCGCCGCCATGGTGGCAAAAGAGGGGATGGGGATACTGGGGACCTATGGCAGCTTCATGGCTCAGTTCTATCTCTCCATCGGCACCCTGTGGCTGCTGTTGTTGGGGTTAGGCTCGCTCTTTCTGGGTAAGCGAGTGCTGGAGTTACTCAGGGCCGTGCGGGAACCCGCCCTGCTGGCCTTCTCCACCGCTAGCTCCGAAGCGGCCTATCCCAAAACGCTGGAGCGGCTGGAGCACTTTGGTTGCCCGAAACGGATTGCCAGTTTCGTGCTGCCCATGGGCTACTCCTTCAACCTGGATGGCTCCATGATGTACTGCACCTTTGCCACCCTGTTTATTGCCCAGGCGTATGGCATCGATCTCAGCTTCGGCCAACAGATCACCATGTTGCTGTTGTTGATGGTGACCTCCAAGGGAATGGCGGGGGTGCCGCGCGCCTCCCTGGTGGTGATTGCCGCGACCCTGAGTCAGTTCCATATTCCCGAGGCAGGCATACTGCTCTTGCTGGGGATTGACCACTTCCTGGATATGGGGCGCTCCGCCACCAATGTGCTGGGCAATGCCCTTGCCGCCTCTGTGGTGGCCAAGAGTGAAGGTGGGCTTACCGAGGCCCTGAGTCAGGAGGAGATACTGGCTCTGAATAGCGCGGCACCGGCCTCAGCCGCTCCCGCCTACGAGTAAGAGCCCGGTTAACCCAAACGGCCCCTTCGGCAAGGGGGCCGTTCGAGATGTTCTTGGCAATGAAGCATCATGCAACAGCGCCGTTCGTTTACACCGTCAGATAGGTGCGGATCAGCGACTCATCCAGCTCGCTCATGGCCCCTTGCGCCACAGCATGGCCCCGATCCAGCAGGCAGAAGCGATCCCCCACCTTGCGGGCAAAGGGCAACTTCTGCTCCACCAGTAACACCGTCAGCCCCATCTCCCGATTGAGCCGCCGTATGATGGCGCCAATATCCGCCACCACATTGGGTTGAATGCCCTCAGTGGGTTCATCCAGGATCAGCAGCTTGGGATCGAGCACCAGGGCGCGCCCTATGGCCAGTTGTTGCTGCTGGCCACCCGAGAGGTCGCCGCCTCGTCTGTGCTTCATCTCCTTGAGCACGGGAAACAGCTCATAGATGAACTCAGGTATCTGCCGCAGCTTGTCACGGCGCGCCGGCAGGCCAATACGCAGGTTCTCCTCCACCGTCAGCAGCGGAAAGATCTGCCGCCCCTGCGGCACATAGCCAATGCCCAGCTCGGCCCGTTGCTCGACGGCGAGATCCTGTATCTCCTGACCGGCAAACTCGATACGACCGGCCTTGAGTGGCAACTGCCCCATGATGGCATTGAGCAGCGTGGTCTTGCCCACGCCGTTACGCCCCATCAGACAGAGGCACTCTCCCTGGTTTACCTGCAGGCTCAAGTCACGCAGGGTGTGGGATTGGCCATAGAATTGATTGAGGGTGTCGACAACTAACATACTGGCTCTCCCAGATAGACTTCCACCACCTTGGGGTTGGCCTGGACCTGGGCCATGCTCCCTTCGGCCAGCACAGCGCCCTGATGCAGCACGGTCACATGCTGGGCTATGCTGCGAACAAAATCCATATCGTGCTCCACCACCACGACCGAGTGCTCGCCGGCCAGCGAGGTGAGCAGCTCGGCGGTGCGCTCCATCTCCTGGTGGGTCATCCCCGCCACCGGTTCATCGACTAGCAGCAGCTGGGGTCGTTGCATCAGCAACATGCCGATCTCCAGCCACTGCTTCTGACCATGGGAGAGCACGCCAGCCAGGCGCTTGCGCTCGCTGACCAGACCTATCAGCAGCAGCACCTGATCCAGATAGTCTCTGTCCTCCCCCTGCAACCGGGCACGCAGCGTCCGCCATACCCCCTTGGGGCCAGCCAGTGCCAGCTCCAGGTTCTCTTCCACCGTCAGCGGCTCAAAGACGGTGGGTTTTTGAAACTTGCGGCCTATGCCGACCTGGGCAATGGCGGGCTCATCCAGACTTAAGAGATCGATATTCTGACCAAACCAGGCCGTGCCGCAGTCAGGCCGGGTCTTGCCGGTGATCACATCCATCATGGTGCTTTTGCCTGCACCATTGGGGCCTATGATGCAGCGCAGCTCGCCAGCCTTGATGTAGAGATTGAGGTTATTGAGCGCCTTGAAGCCATCGAAGCTGACGCTGATCCCCTCCAGATAGAGGATCATGCCGTGGGTCAGGTTGAGATCCGGCTGCTGGCGTGGAGAGAAGCGCTCGTGCCAGTAATCTGGAGTAAACAACTCCCGGGTGTTGGCAAACATGGTCATGCGGCTATCTCCTTGCGTTGAAACAGCCCCATGACGCCACGAGGCAGAAAGAGGGTCACCAGCACGAAGAGGGCCCCCAGGGCGTAGAGCCACTCATCAGGCAGTACGCCGGTAAAGACGGTTTTGGCATAGTTGACCAGCAGGGCGCCGATCACGGCACCATACAGAGTGCCGCGTCCGCCCACGGCGACCCAGATCACCAGCTCGATGGAGTTGAGCGGTGAAAACTCGCCCGGGTTGATGATCCCCACTTGCGGCACATAGAGAGCCCCGGCTATGCCGGCCAGCATGGCCGAGAAGACAAAGAGCGCCAGCTTGAACCACTCCACCCGGTAGCCGATGAAGCGGGTACGCATCTCGGTGTCGCGGATGGCGATGGCAACCCGCCCCAGCCGGGAGGCCATGATGAGGCGGCACGCCAGGTAACCCAGGGTGAGCGCCAGCGCCGACAGCACGAACAGCGCCAGCCGGGTACTATCGGCGGTCAGGGAGAAGCCCAGCAGATCCTTGAAATCGGTGAGGCCGTTGTTGCCGCCAAAGCCCATCTCGTTGCGGAAGAAGGCCAGCATCAGGGCGTAGGTCAGCGCCTGGGTCATGATGGAGAGGTAGACCCCCGTGACCCGGGAGCGGAAGGCCAGAAAACCGAAGGCAAAAGCCAGCAGCCCTGGCACCAGCACCACCATCAGCAGGGCAAAGGGAAAGTGATTGAACCCCTGCCAGAACCAGGGCAGCTCCTGCCAATTGAGGAACACCATGAAATCGGGTAACTCGGCGTTGCCATAGACACCGCGATCGCCAATCTGGCGCATCAGGTACATGCCCATGGCATAGCCCCCCAGGGCGAAAAAGGCGGCATGGCCGAGACTCAGGATCCCCAGATAACCCCAGATGAGATCCAGCGCCACCGCCAACAGGGCGAAACAGAGATACTTGCCCAGCAGTGTGATGGTGTTGCTGCCCACATAGAGGGCGCTCTCTTGCGGCAGCAGGTTGGCGCCAAGGGCCAGCAGTACGCCGAGCCAGAGCAGGGCAAAGACGCTCAGACCGCGCTTATCCTGCCACAAGGTTGTTTTGATAAATGAGCCGCTCATGGCTTAGCCCTCCACTGCGCGACCACGTTGCGGGAAGAGCCCGCGTGGCCGCTTTTGAATAAACAGAATAATGGCGATGAGGATCAGTATCTTGGCCAACATGGCGCCGGCGACCGGCTCCAGCAGCTTGTTGACGACTCCCAGGGTCAAGCCGGCGACCAGCGTGCCCCACAGGTTGCCTACCCCGCCGAAGACCACCACCATGAAGGCATCTATGATGTAACCCTGCCCCAGATTGGGCCCCACGTTAGTGAGCTGGGAGAGGGCCACACCGGCTATACCGGCAATGCCCGACCCCAGACCGAAGGTGAGCGCATTGACCCGGGCCGAGCGCACGCCCATGTTGCGGGCCATGGCGCGATTCTGGGAGACGGCACGCACCTCCAGCCCCAGGCGACTGCGCTTGAGCAGCCACATGAGCCCGGCAAAGAGCAGCAGGGTGAAGAAGATGATGACCAGGCGATTGAGGGTCAGGGCGAGAAAGTCGTTGATGACCCAGGTGCCGGACATCCAGCTGGGCATGATCACACTCTGGTTCAGGGGCGAGAAGATAGAGCGCACCGCCTGTTGCAGCAGCAGGCTGATGCCAAAGGTGGCCAGCAGCGTCTCCAGCGGCCGACCATAGAGGAAGCGGATAACCCCCCGCTCTATGAGGATGCCCACGGCGCCGGAGACCAGGAAGGCAGCGGGAATGGAGAGCAGCAGGGCCAGACCGGGTTGACCCGGCAACCATTTTTGCAGCACAAAGGTGGTATAGGCGCCCAGCATCATCAGCTCGCCGTGGGCCATGTTGATGACCCCCATGACGCCGAAGGTGATGGCGAGCCCAATACCGGCCAGCACCAGCACCGAGCCCAGGCTGATGCCAAAATAGAGGGTTTCGACCCCGGCAAAGAAGCGTTGACTGCGCTCTATCCCCTTCAGGGCCAGGCTGGCTTGTTGCTGCACCTTGGCATCGGGGTCGCTGGCGGCAAGCTGCTTCAGGCGCGCCAGGATCTGCGGGTTACGAGCCTCGGCCAGCTTTGGAATGGCCTGCAGTCGCATCTCACTCTCCGTGGATTGACTGGCCAGCAGGGCCAGCACCTCACCATAGGCTTGCTGCACACCTGGATCGGACTCTTTGGCCTGACGCGCCTGCAGATCGGCCAGCTGCTCGGGGCTGGCTTGCCCCAGCAGAGATTTGACGGCCGCCAGACGCTGGGCGGGCTCGGGGGCATCCAGCGCCAGATTGGCCGCCAGGCGGGCTAATTGATCACGCAGGGCATTGTTGAGCCCTACCCGTTTGAATTCTTGGCTTGCGCCGGGGAGCGGCTGGTTGTCGGTGGCCGAGACAAAGCTCTGTCCCTGGCGGATCACCAGCTGTTTGTCGCTCTTGCGATAGAAGAGATCCCCCTGCTGCAGGGCTCTGAGCAGCGGGGCCACATAGGGTTGATGACTCTGGGCTAGCGTAACAATGGCCGCTTCTTTGGCGCTAAAGTCCTTGCTGGTCAACACAGCCAGGGCTTCTGGCTCCGTCATGGCCTGCAGTTGCGCACTCCAGAGCATAAACAGCAGGGCCAGCAGGGAGCCGATCCCGTGCTGGATGCGTTTGATCCGGGAGTACAGATGGGCAGACTTGGGCATCATGACATCCTTGGTATGAGGTGAAACCAGGAGGTGGGGCATCATGCCCCACCTCCGCTTTACACCGCCTGGCCGATGGAGAGATGGCCAGGCAGCTTGGGGGGCTTAAAACACCCTATTTGCTGCTACCACCGCACTTACCGGTTTTCACGTTGAAGTTGCCGCAGGCAAGGGGCTTACGCCAATCGGAGATGAGATCCTTGGAGCCAGGCAGATAGTCTGACCACTCGTCGCCCACCACAGTACCTGGGGTTTCAGAGACCACTTCAAACTGGCCATCGTCCTGGATCTCACCGATCAGCACCGGCTTGGTGATGTGGTGGTTCGGCATCATGGCGGCATAGCCCCCGGTCAGGTTGGGAACGCTCACACCGATCAGCGCATCCTGCACCTTGGCCGGATCTGTGGTGCCGGCCTTCTCGATGGCCTTGATCCACATGTTAAAGCCGATATAGGTGGCTTCCATCGGGTCATTGGTCACGCGCTCAGCCTTGCCGGTGAACTTGTGCCACTTGTCGATAAAGGCCTGGTTCACCGGGTTTTCTACGCTCTGGAAGTAGTTCCAGGCGGCCAGATGCCCGACCAGAGGTTTGGTGTCGATGCCGGAGAGCTCCTCTTCCCCCACAGAGAAGGCGACGACCGGAATATCCTTGGCGGAGAGCCCCTGATTACCCAGCTCCTTGTAGAAGGGCACGTTGGCATCGCCGTTGATGGTGGAGACCACGGCGGTTTTCTTGCCTGCCGAGCCAAACTTCTTCACATCCGCGACTATGGATTGCCAATCGGAGTGGCCGAAGGGGGTGTAGTTGACCATGATGTCCGCCGCAGCGACGCCCTTGGACTTCAGATAGGCTTCGAGGATCTTGTTGGTGGTGCGTGGGTAGACGTAGTCCGTCCCCAGCAGGGCCCAGCGCTTGACCCCGTTCTCCATCAGATAATCCACGGCCGGAATGGCTTGCTGGTTTGGTGCCGCCCCAGTGTAGAAGACGTTCTTGGAGGACTCTTCGCCCTCATATTGCACCGGATAGAAGAGCACGCTGTTGAGCTCTTCGACCACTGGCAGTACAGACTTGCGAGAAACGGAGGTCCAGCAGCCAAAGATTGCCGAGACCTTATCCTTCTGGATCAGCTCACGGGCTTTTTCCGCAAACAGCGGCCAGTTAGAGGCCGGATCCACGACCACAGCTTCGAGCTTCTTGCCCAGTACCCCACCCTTCTTGTTCTGCTCGTCAATGAGCATCAGCATGGTGTCTTTGAGTGTGGTCTCGGAGATGGCCATGGTGCCGGAGAGGGAGTGCAATACCCCAACCTTGATGGTCTCCTCTGCGGCGGCCACGCTGGCGGAGGCCATGGCCAGAGCCAACAAAGACAAACGGGTAACCTGCTTTACTGTGGATGATGTCATGAAACTTCTCCTTGTTAAGACGACGTTATTGCTTGCTGTTATTGCCTTAGGTTTTTGATGACGGTTGTTACATTGACAACCTGCCTGTCCAACTGATGTTGACTGCATGTAACTCACTGCCTGGCCACACGTTTTACTCATGGGGCCGAGTGACAGTGCTGGTTCCCCCCTGCCGCTGGCTCCGCTCCCGGGCGGAGTGCAGCATGTGCAGGGTGATTTTGCGCACCTCAGCCTTGCTGGCCTCGATGTGCGACTTCAGTAACCGCAGCGCCTCTTCGCTGCGGCGTTTGAGCACGGCGCGCAAGATGGCGCCATGTTCGTTGTAGGTAGCATCGATACGAGGCCCCTGAGTGAAGTCCAGGCGACGAATGATGCGAATGCGCTCGCTGACCCCCTTGTGGATGGCGGCCATCTCCTGGTTACCGCACGCCTCGACCAGCAGGCAGTGAAAACGCTCATCCAGGGCACTCACCTGCTGACCATCATCCAAACGCGCGTCATCATCTATCAGCCAGGTGGCCTTGAGCTCGGCTATGGCCGCCCCCTGAGGTTGGCCATCACACAATCGCCGTATGGCCGCCTCCTCCAGCACGATGCGCACGTCGTAGAGATCTTCGAAATACTTGAAATCGAAGGGCCTGACCTGCCAGCCGCTGCGAAAATAGACCTCCACATACCCCTCTTGCTGCAGGCGATAGAGGGCATCGCGCACCGGGGTGCGGCTGGCCGCCATACGCTCGGCCACCTCGTTCTCACTGAAGCGATCCCCCGGCAGCAAGGAGAAGGCAAAGATCTGCTCCTTGAGCTCGGCATAGATGCGGTCAGCCATGCTGGTCGGGCGCTGTTTAGGCGCCCCCAGGCGGCGTTCCGCCTCATGTTTGTGCTGGGAAATTACGGGCATAGTGGCCTCCTGAGCTAGCTGCAGACGGGTTCACAAGCTGCGGTCGCCGCGATATAGAGCAGGGCTTCCCCCGCCTGTACCGGCCGACCCGCCTTGCACTTGATGCTCTGCACCACCCCATCCATGGGCGCATGGATGGCAAACTCCATCTTCATCGCCTCGACTATCAGTAAGGGCTCGCCCGCCTTCACCTCCTGTCCCGGCTCGACCAGCAGCTTCCAGATATTGCCGCTGATATCGGCCTCCACCGGATGGTGCCCCTCGGGGATCGCTTCGTTGTCGCTCACCTGCTCGGCCAATTCGGCCAGCTGGGCCTCTTCCCCTTGCCACAGGGCGACCTCGGCAGTAAATGCCACCTGCTGACGCGCCTTGAACTCGGCAATGCTCTGGGCGTTATCCGCCAGGAACTGCTCGTAACGGGCCAGGGAGAAGGTCTGCTCCTCGATGCGGATCTGCGCCTTGCCGTGACGGAAGGCCTCGCGCTGCACATCCAGCTCTGCCTCGGTGACCGGGTAGAAGCGCACCTGATCGAAGAAGCGCAGCAACCAGGGGGCGCCGGGGGCAAATTGCGGGTTCTTCAAAAACTTGTTCCAGATAGGCAGGGTGCGCCCGACAAGCTGGTAGCCGCCCGGGGAGTCCATGCCATAGATGCACATATAGACGCCGCCTATGCCGACTGTCCCCTCGGCCGTGTAGGTGCGGGCCGGATTGTATTTGGAAGTCAGCAGGCGATGGCGCGGATCCACCGGCACGGCGCAAGGCGCTCCCAGATAGACATCCCCCAGTCCCAGCACCATGTAGCTGGCGTCAAAGAGTATGTCGCGCACCTGCTCGCGGCTCTCCAGGCCGTTGATACGCTGGATAAAATCGACGTTGTTGGGCAGCCAGGGGGCGGTGTCGCGCACCGACTGACGATAGCGGGCGACGGCATCCAGGGTGGCGCTGTCTTCAAAGGCCAGCGGCAGATAGACCACCCGACTTGGCACCTCCAGGGTGCTGACCGGGGGTAGCTGCTCTTCGCGCGCCAACAGGGCGGCGATGAGATCGCGCTGATGGATGACCCGGCTGTCATAGCGGATCTGCAAGGAGCGCACGCCCGGCGCCAGCTCGGCTACCCCGCTGATGGGCTCGGCCTTTAGCGACTCCATCAGGGCATGGATGCGCATACGCAGCCGCAGATCGAGCACGTTCTCGCCATACTCCAGCAGCAGGTATTTATCCCCCGCCTGACGGTAGGCCACGCCGGGATGCTCCCCTTGGGCGGGCAAGGCGCTGACCACACAGGCCGAGACTGTGGTAGAGGGCAGCAAACTGACGGTGCCATGAGTTGGCAGCGCCGGGGCACTCAGCTGCGCTGTGGCACTGAGCTGCACCGGGGCACTCAGCTGCGCTATGGCGGCATCCCAGGCCAACTCCCGGGCCAGCGCCTCATCAAAGCTCATGGCCTTGAAGTGGATGCGATCACCCGGTTTGACCTGCCCCACCTTCCACAGCTCGGCTTTGGCTATGGTGACAGGGCAGACAAAGCCCCCCAGGCTCGGGCCATCGTGGGTCAGGATCACCGGCATGTCGCCGGTAAAGTTGATGCTGCCGATGGCGTATTCGCAGTCGTGAATGTTGGAGGGGTGCAGACCCGCCTCACCGCCATCACTGCGGGTCCAGCTCGGCTTGGGCCCCACCAGACGCACACCCAGACGGTTGGAGTTGTAGTGCACCTGCCAAGGGGTAGCAAAAAACTGCTCTATGGATTCCGGGGTGAAGAAATCCGGGGCGCCATGGGGACCATACAGCACACCAATCTCCCACAGGGCCCCTTCGCTCTGGGCCTGCGGAAACTCGCCGAAGCCGGGCGCCAGTTGGGGCGGTAACGCCCCCAGGTGCGGGGCTTGTTCCGTTTCGCTTGCCAGGGGCAACACATCGCCGCTGCGCAGTGGGCGTCCGGCATGGCCACCAAACTGCCCCAAGGCAAAGGTGGCGCGACTGCCCAGATAACGGGGTAGATCGAGGCCGCCGCGCACCGCCAGATAGGTACGGCAGCCCTGGGTGACCTTACCCAGCACCAGTTGTTGTCCGGCCTTGACCTCAACGCAGTTGTGCATGGCCACAGGAGTGCCATCGAGCTGGGCAGCACAGGGGGCACCGGTCAGGGCGATCACTGTGTCGCTGTGAAAACGCAAGGTGGGGCCCAGTATGGTGCACTCCAGGCCGGCTGCCTCCGGGCTATTGCCCACCAGGCGGTTGGCCAGACGGAAGGCGCGATCATCCATGGGGCCTGAGGGCGGGACACCTATATCCCAGTAGCCGACGCGGCCCGGGTAATCCTGCACTGTCGTGTAGGTGCCGGCGGCCAGCACTTCGATGGCGCTCGGTTGAAAATCAAAGCCGTTGAGGGCCTGGGTGGCCACATCGCCTGTGAGGAAACGCTGCCAACGGGTGATCTGGCGCAGATACTCCAGGTTGGTGGCAATACCGGCCAGCTGGGTCTGATCCAGTGCCTGCTGCAACTTGGCCAGCGCATCGGCTCTATCTTTGCCATGCACTATCAGCTTGGCCAGCATGGGATCATAGTGGGGTGAGACCTCACTCCCCTGCTCGACCCAGCCATCGACCCGCACCCAATCGGCATCGGGAAAGCGCACCTCGGTTAGCGTGCCCGGCGAGGGCTGAAAATTCTTCAAGGGATCTTCGGCGTAGATCCGCACCTCCATGGCGGCCCCTTGCGGCACTGGCAACTGGGTCATCAATGGCGGCTCACCGGCGGCGATTTGCAGCATCCAGGCCACTAGATCTATGCCGGTCACCGCCTCTGTGATGGGGTGCTCGACCTGCAGGCGGGTGTTGACCTCCAGGAAATAGAAGTCATCGCGCAGGCCGTCATAGATAAACTCCACCGTCCCCACGGACTGGTAGCCCACCGACTCACCCAGCGCCACGGCGGCGGCCAACATGCGGGCACGGGTGGCGGCGGGCAGGCCAGGCGCCGGTGTCTCTTCCACCACCTTCTGGTTACGACGCTGCAAGGAGCAGTCACGCTCGCCCAACGCCACCACCTTGCCGCGGCCATCGCCGACGATTTGCACCTCCACATGGCGCGCCTCTTCCACGAAGCGTTCGATGAAGATCCCGGCATCGTTGAAGAATTGCTCCCCCTGCCGCTTGACGGTGGCAAAAGCCTCGGCCAGCTCGGTGGCACTGTTGCAGCGGGTCATACCGATGCCGCCGCCCCCGGCTGTGCTCTTGAGCATCAGGGGGTAACCGACGCGCTCGGCTTCATGTAGAGCATGTTCGACTGAGTCGAGCAGACTAGAGCCAGGCGTCAACGGCACACCGGCGGCGGCGGCCAGGGCGCGGGCCTCGTGCTTCAAGCCAAACTGGCGCAACTGGGTGGGTGTCGGGCCGACAAAGGTAATGCCCACGGCGGCGCACTGCTCGGCAAAAGCGGCATTTTCTGAAAGGAAGCCATAACCGGGAATGATAGCCTGGGCGCCGCTGACCTGTGCCGCGGCGAGGATCTTGGCGCCTTGCAGGTAGCTCTCGGCAGGCGAATCGCCCCCCAGGGCGATAGCCTCATCGGCCAGCTGTACCGCCAGCGAGTGACGGTCGGCATCGGAGTAGACGGCCACACTCTTGACGCCCAGTTGGCGCAGGGTACGGATGATGCGGACGGCGATCTCGCCCCGGTTGGCGATCAAAACTTTATCAAACATGTGAAGATCCCTTTCTTAAAACAAATTCGCTAGTAGCCTGCGTGGTCAAGGCGTATCGGGTGGTTTACCGGGAGGCCAGATAGGCTCGCCAACCACCAAACTCGGTAATATCCAGTGCACCGTTCAGGGCCGAGGGCTCACAGATAAAGCCCTTCACCTGACGGCCATCGGCCAGGGTGACGGTGCCGAGCCCCAACGGCGCGGGGACGCCAGCCAGAAAGTCGGCCCAACCACTCTTGGGCAGCGCCCAGAGCTCCAGCTCAATCGGCTGCCCCTGGCTATCGCGCACCAGGGCCGGTTTGGCTGGCTGAGAGTTGGCCAGGGCATAGAGACGGTAGTTATCCGCGCTCTGGCAGCGCTCCAGCAAACGGGCGCCGCGGCTGGTCAATTCATGGTTGAGCGGCATGCCGGAAAGGTGCGCCCCCACTACCGCCAGCGGCAGTGTCTCGCCAATTAATGTGCCGGAGTGGCTTGTGGCTGCAGCCGGTGCCGGCAGAGTCGTGGCCCCCAGGGGCAGTGCCAGTTGTGGCTGCCAGGTGAGCGCCCAGTCGGCCAACGCCATCTCATGCCAGGCGGGTGCTATGAGGGTGATGCCAAAGGGCAAGCCATCGCGGCGAAAGCCCACAGGCAACGCCAGGGCCGAGCAGTCGGCCAGATTGACAAAGTTGGTATAGGTGCCGAGCCAGGAGTTAACCAGAACCGGCTCTTGCGCCACCTGCTGGCGGGTCGGAAGCAAGGGGGCCGTGGGCACCAGCAGGGCGTCAAACTCGTTAAAGATGTTGGCAATCTGCCGCTGCAGCGCCATCCGCTGATATTCGCTGCGATAGGCACTGGTGGCACTATGTCGGCTGGCCGTGGAGACTATGGCCGCTACTGTCGGATCCATGGCCGACTTGTGCTCGATCATGAAGGTTTCCAGGGCCGCATGGCGCTCGGCCACCCAGGGCCCCTCATAGAGCAACTTGGCCAGCGCATACATGGGTGAAAAGTCGATGGCTTCGATGCGGGCTCCCGCGGCCTGCAGCTCACGGCAGCTCTGCTCGAAGGCAGCCTGCTGCGCGCTATCGCCAAACCACGCCATGACACTGGGAATGGCCAGACGGGGGCGGCTTCCTAGTCCTTGGCGGGGCAAGGGCACGGGCGCCGGGCGGGAGTAGCTATCGCTACCATCAAAGCTGGTCACCAGAGTGGCCAGCAGACGGCTATCGGCCAGCGTCAGGGTAAAGAGCGAGACACAATCGAGAGAACGGCAGGCAGGAACCACACCCGAGGTACTGAAGGCACCGCGTGTTGGCTTCCACCCCACCAGGTTATTGAAACCGGCAGGCACCCGGCCTGAGCCTGCGGTATCGGTGCCCAGCGCAAACGGCACCAGACCACGAGCCACCACAGAGGCCGAGCCTGAGCTGGAGCCGCCACTGATAAAGCTGGTATCAAAACTGTTAGGGACGGCACCATAGGGGGAACGAGTGCCCACGAGACCGGTGGCAAACTGATCCAGGTTGGTCTTACCCAGCACTATGGCCCCCGCCGCCTTCAGACGGGCGACAATCTGGGCATCTTGCGCCGGACGATAGGCGAACTCTGCGCAGGCCGCTGTGGTGGGAAGCTCGGCCACATCAATATTGTCTTTAACCGCAAAAGGCACTCCATACAGCGGCAGCGCTTTGGCATCGGGGCGGGTTGCTAACGCCGCCAACTGGCTGGCCAGTTGGGCCGGGGTGATCAGGCTGATCCAGGCCGGATCCTGGGGGTTGAGTGAGCCGAGCAAGGTACCCAGCAAACGCTCTGGTGTGTCACCTGCTACCCGGTACGCTTGTTGCCAAGCTGCTATGGTCCATCCTGTTGTCGCCATGCCGTTGCTCTCGCCTTGCATCCTGTCTTGTATGCAAGTTGGTATATCAAGGGCTGTGCCACTCCGGGATTACTGCCAGATTTAAATCATAAAAGTCATATTAATTAATCTGTTACGCAGAATATGCCGGAGCGATAGATAAGAGACGCGCAGCTTATCTATAGTGAGGCCTTGCACCAAACCACACCAGGTTGCAGCCAGCTGGGGAGAAGCTATGGTGCAAAACAGGGCATGTCAGACCCGAGCTTCGATCGAGCCGACGGCCATAGGCTTTGCATCGCAAAGGCATAAACTAGAGCGTCAACTCAAGTTGTGATATCTGTCAGGTTAAGGGATTAGCTTCATGCGGCCCCTTCCATTACCATAGCTAGCTCACATGGAGTTGTGAGCGTCTCATGCCACTGGATCGGCCCCCCCAGGGCGGTAGCCTGCCTGTTAAACCGAGTGCTTATCTTCGGCATCACTGCGCTCACAGGTCGGATAACGGACTGCGCACCCCGTTGGCCCCCTGTTGCAGTACATGGGTATAAATTTGTGTGGTACGTACATCGCTATGGCCCAACTGCTCTTGCACAGTGCGAATGTCTGCCCCCCGGGCCAGCAGATGGGTGGCAAAGGAGTGACGCAAGGTGTGGCAACTGATGGGCTTATTGATCTTGAGCTGCCTGGCCGTCTGCCGAACCGCTTTTTGCACTGTGGAAGGGTCCAGATGGTGACGACGGATCAAACCATCGGAGGGATCGGCACTGAGCCGGGTGGCAGGAAAGAGATAGTGCCAACCTAACTCCTTGTTGGCCTGCGGATACTTGCGCGCCAGGGCATCGGGCAACCAGACACCGGCATACTGTTCATCCTGCAGATCGCTCAGATAGTAACGTTGCACTGCGCTGATCTGCTCACGCAATGACTGCACCAGCTCTGACGCCAGGGTGACGCGCCTGTGTTTGCCCCCCTTACCATTCCAGACCATGATGCAGAGATAGTGAAAATCCAGATCCTGCACTCGTAGCCGCATAGCCTCCATCAGACGCAAGCCACTGCCATACATGAGCTGGGCGGGCAGGCGCAGATGCACCGGCATGGCCAGCAGCAGAGCCCGCACCTCCCCCTGAGTCAGTACGGTTGGCAGTTTGGGCGCCCGCTGACTGCGGCGAAAAGCGATCTCCATGACCAGGGGTTGCTGCAATACTGTCTTATAGAGAAACACCAGGGCATTGAGCGCCTGAGCCTGAGTCTTGGCGGCTACATGGCGTTCATTAGCCAGATAACTCAGATAGTTGCCCACCTGCTCTGCGCCCAGTTCACTGGGGTGGCGCATATTGTTATAGCGGATAAAGCCGACAATCCAGTGCAAGTAGGCTTCAATTGTTGCCATGGAATAACGCAGCATGATCATTAGCTCATAGATATGAGCCAGAAACGGAGAATTGGGTTTGCGCATAATACCTCCGGCCTTTAGCTGTATATATAAACAGCATAAACCCGAGGAGGTCCCACTACAAACTATGTGGAAATATTCCGTCTTTCGCGTTTAGATCGTCTACACTCCCAACCCATTAGGTTGATTTAAATGGGGATTTTCCCATCCCCTACCCTCAACCACTCAGACTATGCCGCACAACTCCCCGCTCTTTTACGGATTTGTTCCGGCTAATAAATTGTTAGCCATTTTGGATCATGCAACGTGAACCTCATTCTAGAAAATACAGACCAAGTTCGTTTCTTCACTGACATGGCGCTAGTGTTCAATTCCTTAGGGATTTCTGCTGCAGATTACGATTGGTACGTTAGCGACATTGAGACAAATTGCTCAGAGTCGATGTTTTCTCAAGATAACCGATGGATCTCTGGCCGAGATCTGCAACATTTCCTAGACAATAGCAATATTCAGTTTATTTGGGCTGTGTTCAGTGCCTTACCCAAAGGGGTTCACTTCGTTGTCGAAACGCCTCCTTACGTTTACAACAATCCGAGTTACTGGAGCGGAGAGGATGTGCGGCCACAATTAGAGGATGCACTCTTTGAAATAGTATGCTGGGATAGCAGTGCGACAATACTCATTGATCTCCCAGCTGAAGCAGAGGCATCATTTATCCGGGCGTTTTCTGATACTCGCAATCTCGTCAGCGTGGCACAGTGAAATGGCTAACAAATAGTTTAAGTCGTTCGCTTCGCTCACTGGGACGCGCATAAAAGCCGCGCGCCCCATAACTAAAATGTTATGACTCAATGAGATCAAAATGATTAATCAGTTACCACAAGGCCTCAAGACGATAGTGAATCTTGAATACCAAGCAGGTAACAAGGTAATTCAGATAGGCCATCATTGGCCCCAGAGCGGTAAGATAAACGTATTACTTGATAAACAGTTCATCGCGAAGTACCCATATATCCCTGATGTAAAATATGCTGAAGACTTGGATCCTCATAATCCAATTGAGATGTACTTTGATATAAACACAGGGGATTGTGTGTTTTGCTCCAAGTTTAAATCTCATAACAAATAGTTTAAGTCGTTCGCTTCGCTCACTGGGACGCGCATAAAGCCGCGCGCCCCATAACTAAAATGTTGTGCGTGCTGTCGGTGTTGAGTGGCTCCAGGGCAAAAGCAGCCAGTAGTTGTCCACAGAGAAATGACCAGGAGTTAGAGAACCGTCATCCTCTTGTGGCGTGAACTTAGGCTCACCACGTTGTCAGCAACATCTTGGTGGCTTTGTTCAGGCCAACTTTATCATCGGCCGCGATGCTCTCGCCTTCTTTGTTCCAACAGGTTGGCCAGTTGCATTGGCACCGGTGCTTGTTCTTTGTTCCAACCAAGTCTGCGGTGTAATCAGGTTTGTCTCGCTGTTGCCCAAGCGGCGGGCGTAGTTAGCACCGGTTCAGCGCACAACAAAAATTTCAATCGGACTGGCCTTAAGCGTCCGGTTTTCCAAATCAGGGGGTTGGTTCTTGGCCAGCCGCTTAAACAGACGTTAGGTGTGATCAGAAATGTGTCAGTCACTCGCGAAATCATTCGTTATCTTGGTGTTTCTATCATCATTGAGCGTCAATGTATTCTCAAGTGAAGTCAGGGCTATCTGCTCCAACAACGTTACCATCGCTGCTTTCATCGAATTAAAATCCAGAGATTTTCGCTTCTGGGAAAACCTTCAATTATCTAATAGTGGCAATTATCTCTTTGGATTGCTTCACGTCAAAAACAGCTCAGCCACAAAGGCATTATTTTCTACTGAGGGTGTTTTGTTATCGATTGACGGTCAGAAGTTGCAAAGAGCATACAAGAACACAATCGCATCAGAAACAATCGACCATGCTGGAATTTGGCTAGAACCAAATGAAGAAATTGAAATTAACGTCTATTGGCCTACCGTTCTTGATAAAGATGCAGTGGCACACTCTATCGTTTTATCGTGTGATCCAATCAAAACAACAGGAATGACACCTAACAAATAGTTTATGTCATTCGCTTCGCTCACTGGGACGCGCATAAAGCCGCGCGCCCCATAACTAAAATGTTAGAGGTTAATGTGAGAATTCGCATAATCATTGTCACTCTTAGCCTGCTGCTGGTCGGGAGTAATATCTTTTGGCTGTACAGAACAGTCGACTCTGCAGTCACTCGATCATATATGGAACAAGAGCTTTATGAGCTGAACGGCTCCAATACTCAAGCAATTGGCATACTGAAAGAAGCTCTTGCTGGAAAAACCAAAGAAAATGTACAGGCCATGGCAGCTAAATTCACAGTTCTGCAACCGTTTGAAAAAGATGGCTGCTTGTGGCTCGGTTGGTATGGATTCAAATTCTCAAAATCAGAAATATTTGTAGATATAGCTACGACTCAAGAAAGCCCAAATAAACCAGTCTGCGAACCAGACCTCTAACAAATAGTTTAAGTCGTTCGCTTCGCTCACTGGGACGCGCATAAAAGCCGCGCGCCCCATAACTAAAATGTTGTGCGTGTTGCCAGTGATGAGTGGTTCCAGGGCAAGAGCAGCTTGTAGTTGGCCGCAGAGAAATAGTCAGGTGTTAGAGAACCGTCATCCTCTTCTGGCGTGAACTTGGGCTCGGCGCTTCATCTGCAGCCATTTGGTGGCTTTGTTCTGGTCAACTTTACTTATCAGCCTCGGCGCCCTCGCCTTCTTTGTTCCAACCAGTAAGGCTTGAATGCCAGCCTTAGCGCCCCTTTCTGCTTGGCGTTGTTCTGGTTCAACAAGCCATCAGGCTGGTTTTCGTCGTTGCCCAAGCGGCTGGCGTAGTTAGCCTCGGTTCAGCGCACAACAAATATTTCAACGGGACGCGCATAAAAGCCGCGCTCCCGTTAACTAAGACGTTGTGCGTGTTGCCAGTGATGAGTGGTTCCAGGGCAAGAGCAGCTAGTAGTCAGCCGCAGAGAAATGGCCCGGTGTTAGAGAACCGTCATCATCTTGTGGCGTGAACTTCGGCTCGGCACGTTGTCAGCGGCATCTTGGTGGCTTTGTTCTAGCCAGCCTTGGCCATCTGCCTCGGCGCCCTCGCCTGCTTTGTTCCAACAGGTTGGCCTGTGGCACCGGCTCTAGCGCTTGTTCTTTGTTCCAACTAAGTCTGCGGTAAAATCAGGTTCATCTCGCTGCCGCCCAAGCGGTTGGCGTAGTTAGCCTCGGTTCAGCGCACAACAAACATTTCAACGGGACGCGCATAAAAACCGCGCTCCCGTTAACTAAGACGTTGTGCGTGTTGCCAGTGTTGAGTGGTTCCAGGGCAAGAGCAGCCAGTAGTGAGTTACAAAGAAATGGCCAAGTGTTAGAGAACCGTCAGCCTCTTGTGGCGTGAACTTCGGTTCGGCACGTTGTCAGCGGCATCTTGGTGACTTCGTTCTGGCCAGCCTTGCTCATCGGCCTCGACGCTCTCGCCTTCTCTGTTCCAACAGGTTGGCCAGTTGCATTGGCACCGGTGCTTGTTCTTTGTTCCAACCTGTTGGGCTTGAGCGCCAGCCTTAGCGCCTCTTTCAGCTTGGCGTTGTTCTGGTTCTACTGGTCATCAAGCTGGTTTCGCTGTTGCTCAAGCGGTTGGCGTAGTTAGCCTTGGTTCAGCGCACAACAAAAATTTCAATCGGACTGGCCTTAAGCGTCCGGTTTATCATTCACAGGTTGGCATAGGCCAGCCGGTTAAATAGACGTTAAATGTACAATTTCACTGTCATCGAGGCTTTATGGACATAGCACCCCTCCCTGTTCCATTTAATGACAACTCAATAAAGGTCTGTATGGTTCAATGGGATGATGAAAATGAAACTAGGGTCGAGGTATGTCTTCGTAAGACACAAGAGAGGGCTGAGGTTACGTTTGATTGTGCTATTGGTGTCAGAATACTTAATGAGCTAGATATTGCGGCGTTTTGGTTGTCTGCCCCAGAAGGATCCTTATCGTCCAGTTGGCTATTCCATGTTCAAAGTGGAGGGTGGTTCGACTTCGAATCACAAAGAGACGACTTTTATTCAAAACATGAAGATATAAACATCCAAGAATATTTGGTTGCTGGCTATCGTGAATGCGTATCCATATTCTGTTTAGGTGAGCCCAGAGTTCGGGTCATAAGTTCATTTAACAAATAGTTTAAGTCGTTCGCTTCGCTCACTGGGACGCGCATAAAGCCGCGCGCCCCATAACTAAAATGTTATAATTATTGGAGTTCAATGTGTTAATCGATGTGTTAAGTGTTGTTGCTGTAATTGCTCCAGTTATTACTTCTATAGTTGCAATAGCAACGGTTTTGGCTATTTACAAGAAAAACTCATTTGATAAATCATTATTACATGACAAACAATATACGGAAGAGGCTCTTTCAACGCTAGAGAATGCATTCAATATACTTACTGTTGATTGTAATAATCAAGTTCCACCTCTACCCGTACGAATCAACTGGATTAATGCTGCGAGAGAAATTGAAAACTACAAGAAAATTTATGAACTAATCACATCTGATGTGTATAAGCTTGTATGCAAATCCAAAGAGAGATATTGGAGAGATCGCTTCAGTGATGCATTAGGGATGCACAATTCAATTCATGCTAGTTTTTATGCAGCAAAAAGTTCAACAGATATAGGCCTTCATTCTGGCTCAGTATTGGTTGTTTATAGTTTTGCGTGCTGGACGTTAGATGATAAGTGTCCGTTAGATAGTGTTAATTATGAACAATTGGTTAAACATTGCGATCCATTAAAAGGCAATCATGGGTTAAGAGATTATGTTTCCCAATCGAGTGACTGGGGGCACTTAACAAAATTATAACCAATAGTTCAAGTCGTTCGCTTCGCTCACTGGGACGCGCAAAAAGCACGCGCGCCCCATAACTAAAATGTTAGGCTGCTCGTCGATTTGCTGGCAACTCAAGGCTTTTCATAACCATGACCAGTACTCATAAAATACAGACTAAATATTTAGTAGCACTCATCTTCATTGGATTGGTAAACTTTGCTGTGTATATGATTGTGGCTGTAAATTCCGGAGGTGATGCAGTCAACGGGACAATTGTTAACGGAAGATATTTCCTTGCGAATCATGGCAGTTTTACCGAAACAAGTCGCCTCTTTTTTTGGTACAGCAAGATTCATACTTATTCACTTTGGATTACGCACCCAATCACCATTTTTTCAATGTGGCGGTTACAGTCGAGATGGAAACGGCATAAATGAACATCGAGAAATACCCATCACTTAACAAAAAATATGCAGCTTTCATAATATTAATTGGTGCATCGAGTGGCTGTTTGTTTTTTTATTATGCCATTTCTAAATCAACAGATGCTCCGACAGCAGCTATATTACTGTCTTTCGCTAGCCTTGCAATCGGCGGATCAATTTTCTCAGTGCATTCTGCATCAAGAATTCTAGTGACCGGTGATGACATTAAATTGAACAAAACAGTTATCAAATGGAGTAATATCACCAAAATTGAAACTATTGGTTATGGCATTCACATTCATGAAGGCAGTAAAAGAATTATCATTGCACCTTGGGCATACCAAGAGCCTGAATCATTAATTGCATTTATCCGAGATCGAATTCGAGAACAACCTAACAAATAGTTTAAGTCGTTCGCTTCGCTCACTGGGACGCCGCAAGCGGCGCCCCATAACTAAAGTGTTAGCTGCTTACCAACATTAGATATTTAACTTGATGGAGAAAGAATGACGAAGCCTCGCGTATTTATCGGCTCATCAGTTGAGAGTCTTCCAATCGCAGATGCCATTGCTGAAAATCTAGAGTTCGATGCAGAAGTTACTGTTTGGCGTACCGGCACTTTCAATCTAGCAAGTAATGCACTTGATGATTTAATAGATAAAACCAGATATGTAGATTTTGCGATTTTCATCTTTTCGCCCGACGACCTAACAACTATGCGATCTCGTGAAAAATATGTTGTTCGCGATAATGTTGTTTTCGAGTTAGGTTTGTTTATTGGTGCAATAGGCAAACGAAGATGCTTTATTGTTAAACCTCGAGATGTTGAGTTACATTTCCCTAGCGACTTATTGGGTATTACACCAACAGATTATGACGCAAACCGTCGTGATGGTGATTTATCTTCATCTTTAAATTATGCAGCCACACAAATTAAACGTGCCTTCAATCAACAAGGCTTACTCACAGCACAAGCCAATACACCTCAACAACGTATCGATATAAATCAGGTATTATCACAATTGACTGATATAGATTTAATTGTGATGTCAGCATTATTGGAATCTCTAAATAACGATGTTGAAGGGTGCACTAGTTGGGATTTATCGAATAAATTAAACAAATTCAACATGTCAACCGCACAAATAAATTTAGCGGTAATTAAGTTAACTCGAGCAGGCATGATCGAGAAATCCAATTGTTCTGATTTTAACGGAAATGAATATTTTGCGTTCAAACTATCTGAATATGGTATAGACAGCTGCATTTCTCATCAAAACCGCATCGAAAAACTATGCGAAGCAACACCAATAGCTAATAAATCTTGGCAACAGCAGCTAACAAAAAATTAGTGTCGGATGGCTTTCAGCCACCGCACAATTCGAA